>DAOPZG010000269.1:0-1114 GCA_035353235.1 Candidatus Limiplasma sp. | reverse complement strand
CCCTGCTGGTAACCCGAAAAGGTGGCAACCAGGCAATCCTGTATTTTCCGCAGGAAGTAGCGGATGCTTTAAAGGCCTACCTGAAGGAACGCGAAAACGTTGAAACGGAAGCCGGGCACGAACACGCGATGTTCCTTTCGCTGCAAAGACGGCGGATTACCCAGCGTGCTGTGGAGCAAATGGTGAAAAAGTATGCCATGCTGGTGGTACCGTTAAAAAAGCGGATGAGCCCCCACAAACTGCGCAGCACTTACGCAACCAATCTGTATCAGGAAACTGAAGATATTTATCTGGTTGCAGAGGCGCTTGGCCATTCCGACGTGAATACCACCCGTAAACATTATGCAAGCATGAGTGACGAACGGATGCGTCAGGCAGCCGCCAATACACACCTTGGCGCGACTGTTTCTCCGGAAAGCATCGCCGGTAACGAACCGGAAAACGTCGCCAAACCCGACACGACAACACAATCACAGGATTAAATAATACCTGAAACGCCTGCCATATAAGCGTTTTAGGTATGCCACCTGCTGTAAAAGGCTCATCTGCATTGTCAGCTACGGGATGGCAGGAAGCATAACTGACGAACGGTAATCTCAACCCCTTGCCACCCTGTTTCCTGGCATCTGAACCTTTTTAAGCAGGCTGTGCTTGGCATTCTGCAAGGGTTTGTCAACAGTCTCACACAGACAAACGCGGGTCAAATTATGGATTTGCGACTCCCCTACCGTTTCCGATACTTTATGCTCGATGAGCAAGTCTGTTTTGCAAAGAGTGCCGGGCTTTTAACAGATGCGTTATTTACTCGCGCCTGATGCGTAGATGATATCATCCCGCAAGCGGTACAGAGTTGCGCCTCTTTTAGGATGGCAAAATGCATCAACGAACCAGTCGATGTCTTTTACGACGTCATATTGCACCAGACCATAACGTTCCCCATTCTTTTTTTCGCCCTTCATGTTGGAATCCGTCCAATGGACAGATTTGGTTTCCGGATCAAAATTCTCAATAAAAACCAGACTATGCGCGCCCTTGCCATAATAATAATCTGCGGACATCTGAAAATAATCGCCACGCTCCACCTGCCTCATCAGATCGCGGGCATTCTCGCGGT
>DAOPZG010000268.1:0-1182 GCA_035353235.1 Candidatus Limiplasma sp. | reverse complement strand
GAGGCTGCGATTCACAGCGAAGCGGACGAACTGGTGAAAAAAGGAGTTTTAGCGGCGGACGAAGCCAAGCTTCTGTTCGGCGGAGCAGGGTACGCCACCAAGCGAAACGCCATACTCTACGCGGCGCTGAAAAACAATATGGATTACCTGTTGTTTCTCGACGATGACGAATACCCCGTGGCAGTGACCAAAACAGGCCCCATGGCTATTTGGAGCGGGCAGCAGGTGCTTGCCACGCACCTGCGACATATCAAAGACGCGGACATCACCAACGGACACCATTGCGGTTACATTTCGCCGATACCGTATATCCGCTTTAACGAAAACCTGCGGGAGGCGGATTTCAGGACGTTTATCGAAGCGATCAGCAACGACATCATCAACTGGGACAATACCCGCGCAGTAATGGACAGAGGTGGCGTTACCTATGCCGACACGCAGACGCTGATTAAAAATACTGCCGTTGAGGTGGAGGAGACAGCGCATACCAAGTTTATATCCGGCTCCAACCTGTGCATCAACCTGACGAAGCCGGAACGGGTGCAGCCATTTTATAACCCTCCGGGCGCGCGGGGTGAGGATACTTTTTTAAGCACCTGCCTGAGTGATCACACGGTGCTGCGCGTCCCCACCTATACGTTCCACGACGGCTTTTCCACATACCATCATCTGATGGATGGTGTGCTGCCTACGGAGCTAAAGCCGATATCAGCGGATAACGAACACAATATAACCCGGTTCTACAAAGCTTGCGTCGGCTGGGTGCGCTATAAGCCGTTACTGCTGTACATCACTCAAAGAGAGGACTACGCGCAGCGGATCGCGCAGATGAAAAAAAGTCTCGCGGCTACACTGCCGGGGATCAGCGATTATTTTCAAAAGCCAGAATTCCTGTTGATTCCCCAGCAGCTGGAACGATACCATCACCGCGTGGAACGGCATTATCGTGAATTTATGGAGCTCAGGCGGGTATGGAACAAGGTTTGTTCGGCACTGTAAGCTGTGCCTGTAAATCTAAACGATTCATTGCCACATAGCCGCACACCATCAATGAAAGGATCGAACGCGTGGCCCCCAATAAAAAAACCCCGTTTTCAGCGGGGTTTTTGTTTTTGTGTAAAACAGATGGCAAGTATCTGATTACGCCTGCGCGGCTTCGTTCTCCGCTTGGGGCTTCGCGGA
>DAOPZG010000267.1:0-1327 GCA_035353235.1 Candidatus Limiplasma sp. | reverse complement strand
TGATGCGCAGGGTTTTGCCGCGGAAGACCTTTCGCATAGTGAAACCATCCCATTCGGGAGGTATTGCTGGAGAAATCCGCAAGCCTTCCGGCGTAGGGCGAAGCCCCAGAATGCCCTCCACACAGCCGACCATGACGGTGGTGGCCGTCCCGGTCAGCCAGTGCACATGGGCGCGACCTGCGTAGGGGCTTTCCGAACCTTCGATAAACTGCCCGTGAACGTAGGGCTCAATTACACGGAGATCCGCATTCTCGTTGAAACTGGCGGGGGAAGACTCTGCGAAATACTCAAAGGCCCGGCCTCCGTGCCCGGCCAGCGCCTCGGCAAGGATGGCCCAGCCCTGCGGCTGGCAGAAGACACCCGCGTTCTCCTTGGTGCCGGGGTTGAACAACAGCATCCTTGCGCCGTCGAAGGCTTCAAAGCGATAGGCGGGGCTCATCAGTTCCACCCCATAGGGGGTATTCAGCTTTTCATGTACGGAGGAAAGAATCGCATCCGCCTGCGCGCCGGTTGCCGCGCCGCTGATGACCGCCCAGCTCTGGGGGTTCAGCCATAGGGAGGCTTCATGGTTTTGGGCGCTTCCGATCACTTCACCCGTTTCGGTAAAGCCGCGCACGAAGCGGTCGCCTTCGAAACAGTCCCGGTTCAGGATCGCGAGCAGTTTTCCGCTTTCCGTCTTCAGATAAGCGACATATTCCGCGTCGCCGGAGGCCAGCTCCGCCAACAGCTGCATGGCGTAATAAAGCTGGAAAGCGACAAAGGTGCTTTCGCCTTTCTCGCCCAGGCGGAGGCAGTCGTTCCAGTCCGCGTGCAGACCCGCGGGCATTCCGTGCGGGCCGAGATGGGCCATGCTGAAGGCAATGGCGCGCTTCAGGTGGTCCAGTACGGTACCTTCGTCGCAGTCCGCGTAAGGAATCGTTTCGTTCAGGTAGGCGGTATCGCCGGTTTCGGCGATGTATTGATACACGGTGGGGAACAGCCACAGCGCGTCGTCGGCGCGGTAATGGGGATGGCCGGTCTCCTTCACGTAACTCTCCTGTTCAGGCGTATCCTCGTGGCCGGGATTGTGGGTGTATTTTACCAGCGGCAGGCCCGCGCCGTGGTGCACCTGCGCCGACAGCATAAAGGTAATCCGCTGTCTGGCCAGCGCCGGGTCCAGGTGGATGATACCCTGAATATCCTGTACGGTATCGCGATACCCGTAGCCGTTGCGCTGGCCGCAGTACATCAGCGACGCGGCGCGGCTCCAGACCACAGTGGTAAAGCACTGGAATGCGTTCCATGTGTTTACCATGGCGTTAAAACGTTCGTCCGGCGTGTGTACGGA
>DAOPZG010000266.1:0-1337 GCA_035353235.1 Candidatus Limiplasma sp. | reverse complement strand
GTCCACCAGCGTTTTCGCCGCGTCGGCGTCCAGTTTCTGCTCGGCGAACACGTCGGAGTTGCCAATGTCCACAGCGCCGTCAGCCACCTGCTTGAGGCCCTGACCGGAGCCGCCGCCGTTCACCACGATGGAGCAATCCGGGTTCTTTTCCATAAAGGCATCTGCGGCAGCCTGCGCCAGCGGCAGCAGTGCGGACGATCCGGCGGCGGTAACAGTGCCGGACACCGCGGTTTCCGCGACGGCAGCCGTGCCAAAGGCCAGCATGCTCACACAAAGCGCGGTGGACAGAATCATCGAAAGGGTCTTCTTCATTTCTTTCTTTCCTCCTTCAATCTTGGTACATCTGCATTTTATCGCAATTTTAAAAACGTGCTACCACGTTTGTGTTAGGCGCATGTAAAGATCATGTAAAGTCGTATCCGCCCATCGGCAAAGGTTCCTCTCAGGTTAAACCGACGTTTCTTACCCACTCGTCATCCTGTGCGTACATTTCTGTAAGAAACGTGAAAAGCGCTTTACAAGGCTGACATAAACTGTTATGATTTGCCCGCAAAGCGTTACCGGGAGGCATTTTCTTGAGGAATTATATGGAGGCGGTCATCACCGCCGCATGGGTATTCCCGTTTGTGGCCGCATTGATTACTTTCCCATACATGGTGTTCCAGTACCGACGGTACGGGTCCATCCTGCTGTTACGCACCACGGTGCTGTATTCTTTCATCCTGTATCTGATGTGCGCATATTTCCTCACCATGCTCCCCCTGCCCGATCCCAAAGTCGTCGCGAAGCTGACCACGCCATATCTGCAACTGGAGCCATTTAAAGACGTAGCGGTATGGCTCAACAAATCCGGCGCGGTGCTGGGTCAGCCGTCCACATGAATAAGGCTGGTCAATCGCGATCTGTTTGTGATGGTTGCCAATATTGTGATGACAATCCCGTTTGGTATTTATCTGCGGTATTATTTCCGTTGTTCCTGGAAAAAGACGCTGTTTCTGTCGCTGGGCCTCAGTTTGATTTTTGAGCTGACGCAACTCAGCGCCCTGTTTGGGATTTACCCGCGCCCTTACCGCCTTTGCGAAACCGACGATCTGATCACCAACACGCTGGGCGGCATGATCGGCTATTGGATCGCCAGACCGCTGACCCGCCACCTGCCTACCCGCGAACGGATTGACGAAGTCGCTTATCGCAAGGGAATGCACGTAAGCGTTACGCGGCGGATCACCGCGGCGCTGGTGGACCTGTTTTTGCTGGCAGTGGCCGGGTTGTTTCTGATCCTCTTGGATCATCCCCTGCATGCGATTTTGCTCGGTGGCCGATACACCGTCTGGCTG
>DAOPZG010000265.1:0-1348 GCA_035353235.1 Candidatus Limiplasma sp. | reverse complement strand
ATAAGAAACACCCGCAGGACTGACCGCCCGCATAACGCGGTCATCTTTTCGGAACCAAAGAAAGGACTCTGTCGTATGCCCGAAATTCACGGGAATACTGAAGGGATCCGCAACAGCATCCTCACGGACCTGAAAGCTCTGTATGATCTTCAGGTACCCGCAGACCAGTTTATGCCGCAGGAGCTTCTTACCAAGCTCTGCGGCTATTCTGCGTTTTTAAACCGTGAAATCGCCGTATACCTCACACGGTTTGGCGAAGTGGCGGATGTGCTGGTGGGGCGTGCGGATCAGGTGGATCTGCCCGATTTGCGTCTGCGCCGCAACGAACGCCGTTTATCCATGGTACGCTGCATCCATACCCACCCGCGCGCAACCGGGGTGTTAAGCGATGTGGATGTCAGCGCCCTGCTCACCATGCGTTTTGACGCCATGTGTGCCGTCGGCACAGACGAACAGGGAGAGCCGACCACGGTGGAATGCGGATTTGTCGATCCCGACCACCCGGGGCAGGCGGAACGTACCGGCCTGATCGCTGTGCATAAAATACCGCAGGACGACTGGCTGCTGTATATCCGTGACGTTGACGCCCGCCTGATGGCCTCCGCCCCGGAAGCATCGGACGAAACGGAGAAAGCGATTCTGGTAGGGATCGAAAGTGAAGATTCGCTCACCGAGTTAGCCGCTCTGGCGAAAACCGCCGGAGCCCAAACGGTATTTACCCTGCTGCAAAAACGCGGCAAACCGGATACGGGCTATTGCATCGGCAAGGGCAAAGCGGAAGAGCTGGCTTTAAAGGCGCAGGCGCTGAATGCTGATACGGTCATTTTCGACGAAGAGCTGACCGGCGTCATGCAGAAAAATCTTGAGGAAGTGCTTCACCTGAAAGTGGTGGATCGCACGACCCTGATTTTGGACATTTTCGCATCCCGTGCCAACACCCGGGAAGGTAAGCTTCAGGTAGAGATGGCTCAGTTAAAGTACCGCTCTCAGCGGTTACTGGGGCAGGGCCTAGTATTAAGCCGCCTCGCGGGTGGCATCGGTACCCGCGGCCCCGGCGAAAGCAAGCTGGAAGTCAACCGCCGCAGGATTCGCGAACGCCTGAACGCGCTGGAACAGCAGTTGCTGGCGCTGGATAAACAGCGCACGCTTCGTCGCAAGGACCGCGAAAAGCGGCAAACGCCCATTGTGGCGCTGGTTGGTTATACCAACGCGGGAAAATCGACCCTGTTTAACCGGCTGACCGGTGCCGGCGTTTACGTAAAGGACGAACTCTTCGCTACGCTGGACAGCGTAAGCCGCCCGGTTACGCTGCCTCACGGAGCGCAGGTACTGGTAGTGGACACCGTCG
>DAOPZG010000264.1:0-1352 GCA_035353235.1 Candidatus Limiplasma sp. | reverse complement strand
AGCGGCGTGCACCGCGTACAACGGGTTCCCAGCACCGAGGCGTCCGGCCGCATTCATACCAGTACTTGTACTGTGGCGGTGCTGCCGGAGGCGGAGGATGTGGAGATCAACATCGAACCGGGCGATCTTAGGATAGACGTGTACCGTTCCACCGGGCACGGAGGACAGTGCATCAATACCACGGATAGCGCCGTGCGTATCACCCACCTGCCGACGGGGCTGGTGGTGACCTGTCAGGATGAGAAAAGCCAGATCAAGAATCGGGCGAAAGCCATGATGGTGTTAAAAAGCCGATTATACCAAAAACTGCGCGAGGAAAAAGACGCTGTATACGCGGCTAACCGTCGCGGGCAGATTGGTACGGGCGATCGCAGCGAACGAATCCGCACCTATAACTTTCCGCAGGGCCGCGTGACAGATCACCGGATCGGGTTAACGCTCTACCGGATTGACGACGTGATGGACGGCGATCTGGGTGAACTGATCGAGGCGCTGTCGCTGGCGGAGCAGGCGGAAAAGCTGAAAAATCTTGGGGAGCAGGCGTAAATAATGATCACGAAAGTGGTGCAGCCAACGCAGGATGCGATTCTGGAAGCGGCGCAGCTACTGGAAAACGGCGAACTGGTTGCGTTTCCGACAGAAACGGTTTACGGGCTGGGGGCCAACGCGCTGGACTCGGAGGCGGTCCGGCGGATTTATGAAGCGAAGGGGCGGCCGAGCGATAACCCGCTGATCGTGCACGTTTCATCACCGCAGGCGGCCGAGCCGCTCTGTTTTATGGACGAACGCGCAAAACGATTGATGGAGGCTTTCTGGCCGGGGCCGCTGACCCTGCTGCTGCCCAAGAAACCGATCATCCCAGCCGCAACCAACGCGGGGTTACCCAGCGTGGCAATCCGAATGCCAAGCCACCCTGTGGCGCACGCGATGCTGGCAGCCTGCAAGGTACCGATTGCCGCCCCCAGCGCCAACCTGAGCGGACGGCCCAGCCCGACGACGGCACAACATGTGCTGGAAGATATGGATGGGCGGATCCCACTGATTCTGGACGGGGGCGCGTGCGACGTAGGGCTGGAAAGCACCGTGCTGGATATGACGGCGGAAATACCCACTATTGTTCGGCCGGGCGGTGCCACAAGGGAAATGCTGCTTACGGTTTTACCGGATGTAAAGGTTGCCGACAGTGTGATGCGCCCACTGGCCAAGGGAGAAAAGGCGGTCAGCCCCGGAATGATGTACCGGCATTACGCGCCCAAGGGGCAGCTGACGCTGGTCAAGGGCGCGCCGGAACAGGTGCAGGCGGCCTGCTTACGCTTATATGAGGAAGCGGATGCGCAGGGTCACAAAGCCTG
>DAOPZG010000263.1:0-1380 GCA_035353235.1 Candidatus Limiplasma sp. | reverse complement strand
ACTTCTCCTATTACTGGATCGCCGATCGTCAGGGCCGCACCTTCAAACGTTTGAACGAGCTGTACGCAACCACCGGTCAGATCGGATTCCTCGCGTCCCAGCGGCTTGACGGTAAGCTCATTCTGCCCGAAGCGATCAAGGTCCTACAGCAGAAGGCGTAACGTAGGGGTAATATGCAAATCACAGAAGAGCCTGTGGGCGACGTGACCCACAACTGTAAAAACTACGCGACCGATGGCGGAAATAGGCTGGTGATTGGCGGTACTCTGGAGATTAAGGAGGGGGCCTCGGTGACGGGGCTCCCTGCCGCTGCTGCAGACAATGCCGGTATGGTAAACTTGGCCGCCAATCAAGCGGGAAGCACTGCTGCCGAGGTTGCAGCAATGGTTATCGATTTTAATGCCCTGCTGCAAAAGCTCAAGGATGCGGGCATCATGGCGGCGGATGAACCGGGCGAGTCGTAATATATGGCAACGCTGTTGAGTAAAGTCAAAGCCAACCTAATTCTCGAGCATGACGCGGATGACGAACTACTGCAGCGCCTGATCGACGCCGCGCTTTCCTACGCGGAGAGCTACCAGCATCTGACTGCCGGGACGTACGAAGCGGCGGCCATGCCAGCAACGACAGAGCAAGCCGTGATCATGCTCTCCTCCCATTTCTACGAAAGCCGGGATGGCAGCACAGGTGGGTTTTTCGCGGACAACGTACAGGCCGGGCAGCAAGTGTGGGACACGGTCAACACGCTGTTGCGACTGGATCGAAACTGGATTTTCATATGAGCTTTGGAAGAATGAATGTACAAGTATCGATCGTCATGGAGACAGTTACAAAAGACGCGGAAGGGTTCGCAACGAGAACGGATATCATCCTCGCCTCCATCCATGCCTACCGGGAAGGGCGGCACGGCTCCCAGAAATGGGTCAACCGCGCAGCCTTTTCGGAGGCAACGGATCTGTTCCAATTTCGTGTCATCCCGGGTCTATCGGTGACCACGGCGCATGTGATCCGGTGTGGTGATGAGCGCTTTGAAATCACGTCGGTCGAGGATGTGAAGGGCAGAAAGATGTATCTGGAGGTTCTGGGGAAAGTTACGGAGGCATCTCATGGCTAAAATAACGATTCGGATGCCGACGATCTTCATGGATCAGCTGGTAAAGGCATCAGAGAAAACCGATACCGCGATTCCCAAAGCACTTGAAGCAGGCGGTAAGGTCGTATTTGAGAAAATGAAGTCGAATCTGAGCTCGGCGATTGGTCGGAATACGAAGAATAAATCCCGTTCCACCGGCAAGCTGCTTGCAGCGCTTGGCGTTTCCCCCGTAAAGGTGAACGACGGGGGTGTTTACGATGTGAAGGTTGGTTTTGATGAAAATCGCG
>DAOPZG010000262.1:0-1410 GCA_035353235.1 Candidatus Limiplasma sp. | reverse complement strand
AAAGGTTCGCCGTCCTTTAACAGGGTATCCCCTTCCAGCGTCAGTCGGGCGCATGCGTCCGTGTTCAGCTCCACATGAATGTTCGGGTGATCCAGCATCCGCGCGAACAGCGCGGTATAGCCGTTCGCGGGCATGCCCTGCCACGGGTCCTGAAAATACCCGTCGTCCTCGCTTACCAGCACAGGCACGCGGGCCATGGCGGCGGGGTCCAGCGCTGCGGGCGCGACGCCCCACTGTTTTTGAGTATAAAAACGGAAGATGTTTTCGTACACGTACCCTGCCAAATCCTTCAGTTCCGGTTCTTCCCGGCGCAGCAAATCCAGAATGCTGACCCGCGCTCCCGGGCCGAATACCGAAACCAGTTGCTTTTCCATGCGGTCGGCGGTCGGCGCGTCAAACGCCATCCGGAGGGAGCGCAGGTTAAAGGGTACGGGCAGCAGCGCGCCGTGCACATCCGCCAGCACCCGGTGGCGCAGCGGGTACCAGTCGGTAAAGCGGCTTAAAAATGTATACGCCGCTTCATCCTTCGTGTGGAAAATGTGCGGCCCGTACCGGTGCACCAGCACCCCTGCCGCGTCCTTCTCGTCGTAGGTATTTCCGGCGATATGGGGCCGTTTCTCCCAAATGGTTACGTCCGATGCGCCGCCCTCGGCCAAGGTACGGGCCAGCGTACACCCGGCGGGGCCTGCGCCGATAATCCAATACCGCATCCCGACTCCTCTTTTCATGCGCCGTGCGTCCGCAAGGGCAGACGGACCCTGTGTCTGCTGCGGAATAACGGTCCGGCGTTCAGGTATAATCAATAAAGGCGCCCGACAGTCCACGCAAAAACTGCGCGGTGCGGTCAGGCGCCCGGTGGTTCTGGTGGGAGCTGGCTATGGCTGCGCGGGCGAAACGGCGCAGGACGCAACGGAGCGCCGTGCCTGTTACGGGCTCGTGATGCGGGGCCCTGCGTTTGTTTTCCATGGCGCGCCTCCCGGGTCAGAGGGGGTAGCCGTTTTCAGCCGGATTCAGCTTCTGGCTGGTTGTATCGGAACGGGGGCTGTATACGGTGCCTGTTTCCGCGTTGGGGTTATACAGGCAGCCTTCGTGAGGGGCGTTAATCTTGTGCGTAGTTTTCACCCATACCTTCTGGTGGCGGAAACGGAACAGGCCCCAGATCTGCGCACCCGCTACGATCACGGTGTTCAGCCCCAGGCTTACGATATTGTTGATCAGGCTGAGGGGGTGGAACCGCACGCCGTTATCCAGCCAGTCCGCCACGTAGAACAGAACAATGAACGAGTACAGGAAGATGAGCAGGCTGGGGTAGTTCACCGTGAACCAGTCCCAGAAAGTAATCGTTGTATCAGCGACCGGCATCAGGCCCGTCCAGATAAAAATCTGAAGGATCAGGCTCAACGCAAGCTG
>DAOPZG010000261.1:0-1445 GCA_035353235.1 Candidatus Limiplasma sp. | reverse complement strand
TACGTGCGGCTTGGTGCGTTCAAAATGTGCCTTAGCCATGGATATTGCCTCCTTATTATATCAGGTCCGAGTTGTCGGTACGTGCATGCGGTTGGAGCGGGTGATGGGAATCGAACCCACGTTATCAGCTTGGGAAGCTGAAGCTCTACCATTGAGCTACACCCGCATGTCCGCACAGCCTCGCCCAGACAAAGCCTATTTTATCGGTTTTCCCCCGCATTGTCAACGGTTTTTTCGAATCTCTCCCGGCAAATGAATCACGGTATGGCCCGCAGCCTCCAGCGCGGCCAGCGCTTCCGGAAAGCGTTCCGACTTTGCCAGCAGGTAATCCGTATCGAATGTGGAGATCGCGAATACAGGGATTCCCTTATCTTTCAGCGTCCCTGTAAGACCCGCAAGCACACCCACCAGTGAAAACTCCATCGAACCCGCCACACGCAGCGCACACCACCCGTCCTCCCGCGCCAGCGTTTCCGCCGGCGCGTTGTCCGTGGGGCAGACCAACGATTTTTCCACATCCGTGAGGCTCAAAAAGCAGAACGGCCCGCATAAATCAACCTTTGCAACATCATCAATCTTGCATACCGTAAACCCCATGGGTAGTACTTCCAGCCGCATCCGTCCTCCTCCCGTTCAGCGCAGATAACGCACGCGGGCCGGGTCGTAAAACCCACGCTGCGCGGGCTGCTCGTCCGCTGTTCCCACAAGGATCAGGCAGAAGGGAACCGTCGTCACCCCCAGCAGTTTCGCGAAGGCCGCCGAGCTGTCTTTGTTTGGATAGATGCCGCACCAGCAGGTGCCGTATCCCAGTTCCGTCGCCTGTAAAAGCAGGTTCTGCGTTGCCGCGGCACAGTCCTGCGGCCAAAAGCCTTCGGCGGGGGCGGAAGGCAGCGCTTCCGGGTTGCCGCATACCACAATGCCAATCGCCGCGTCCGGCAGTGACCGGCAGTAAGGTTGGATTTTCGTAATCTGCTTTTTAATCTCATTGTTTTCAACCACCACAAACTCCCACGGGCGGGAGTTGCAGGCGCTGGGCGCGCACATGGCCGCCTCCAGCATCAAATCCAGATGTTCTTTCGGGATCGCTGTACCGGGCTGGTACTTACGCACACTTCTGCGGGTGCGGATGGTTTCGGTCGTATTCACAGGATCAGCTCCTTACCTTGTATGGTTTGTTCTGATTCGATGATACCACAACCGTCAAGTTTTCAAAAGAACTTCCCTTGCGTTTCGCTCATAATAACAAGAAAAGAAAAACGGCGGAAGCCTACGCTGCCGCCGTTTCTATTCCGTTTGTGCAATCAGAACTTGAGAATCCGATCCGCAATCTGATCCGCGCACAGGCCATATTCGCGCAACACATCCATCGGTTTGCCGGACTGGCCGAAACTGTCTTCCACGCCGATCTTGCAGAACTGGCAGGATACCTTACCCGCGATGGCCGC
>DAOPZG010000260.1:0-1465 GCA_035353235.1 Candidatus Limiplasma sp. | reverse complement strand
CACCATGCCGCTGGGCAAGTACAGCACGTCCCCGGCGGTTACGGGCACGGCGGTCAGCATCGTTTCCACATCCCCGCCGGAAAGCAGCGCGTCGGCGAGCGCCTGCCGGGTTACGCCGTTTTTGAGGCCGTAATACAGCGTCGCGCCTTCCTCCGCGTGGAGGATCACCCACGCTTCGGTTTTACCCAGTTTATGCTCGTGGGCAAGGGCGTATTCGTCGTTGGGGTGCACCTGCACGCTCAGCTTGCTTTTAGCGTTAAGCAGTTTCAATAGCAGGGGGAAGGGGGCTTCGTGGCCCGCGCCGGTCAGTCCCTCGCCGGAACGCGCGATCAGCGCGGGCAGCGTTTCGCCCGCGTCGGTGCGACTTTCCAGCCCGGGGATGCAGCTCACCTCCAGCGCCTCGCCGGTGCGTTCATCCGGAAGGGCGCGCCCGTACAGAGTGTTAAGCGCGTCGCCGCCCCACGGGGTCGCGTCGCCGTGGCGGTAGGCGGGGTTCATGTGCACGGGCAGCAGGGGGCAATCATCGGTCAGCGGGGCCTCGAAACAGTGAAAATCGCTGGTGTAGCCGGGAAAACGGAACGTGCCCGCCTCCCGAATGGTTTCCGAACGGAACAGGGCCAGCGCGCGGGTGTTAAGCTCGTAGGCATCCACACGGAAGCAATCACAGCCCTGCCGCAGGCCTTCCTGTTTGGTAAACTTCACCGCGGCGCGCGCGTAACCGTGGCCGGTGACTTGCGGGTCGATGGCGATGCGGTGCAGGCACACGGGCTTGATGCCGTATTGCCAGCCGATCGTATCATACTCCGGTCCCTGCCCCACGCATGCGGCAAACGCCCCCACCGGTTTCGCTCCGTCGTATATCCGGTACAGTTGGCCCAGGCGCACATCTTCCGTCAATATTTCTTCGGTGGGATAACGGCCCCACTCCCATTGCGCCAGCCCCCGGGCGCGCATGTCGGCCACGGCGGTCTGAAATAATGTAAAAATCTCGCCAAGCTGGTCAGCGGTAACCTTTTCAAACATCATGCCGGCATTTCCTCCGTATACATGGAGTACAGGTGGGCGTACAGGCCGCCTTTGGCGATCAGTTCCCTGTGGGTGCCCTGTTCCTCCACCCCGTTCTCGGTCAGCACCCAGATGACTGTCGCGTTGTGGATGGTGGTCAGGCGGTGGGCGATGGTGAACGTGGTGCGGCCGACCGAAAGCTTCTCCAGCGATTGCTGCACCAGCCGTTCGCTTTCGTTGTCCAGCGCACTGGTGGCTTCGTCCAAAATCAGGATGGGCGGGTTCTTCAAAAACACGCGCGCGATGGAGATGCGCTGCTTCTGCCCGCCGGACAGCTTCACGCCCCGCTCGCCCGCATAGGTGTTGTACCCTTCCGGCAAGGCGGAAATAAACGCACCCGCGCCCGCAAGCTCCGCCGCGTGGCGCACCTGTTCCATCGTTGCGCCCGGCATGCCGTAGG
>DAOPZG010000259.1:0-1617 GCA_035353235.1 Candidatus Limiplasma sp. | reverse complement strand
CAAGCGCTGGTTTATGAAAATGACGCGGTGCGTATTACTGTGACACCCTCCGATCCGGCCCTGCTGCCGGAAGGCGCACAGCTGGAAGCGACTGTTTCGGACGGGGAATGGGATACGTTTGCCGATCTGCTTCAGCAACAGGGCTTCGACCAAACCCGTGTGCAGCAGATGCTTAACGTAACAGCGGCAATTACGGCGGATGGCGTAGCGGTGGATACTTCCGCCATGGAACTGCGTTATGACGTTCTCTTCAAGGGCGCGTCTTATGCGGGTTCCCAGGCCTGGGTACTGGCCGACGAAGCCGCGGCGCTAGCGGATAGCTTTGCCCAGTCGCCGGATGGCGATCTGGCAACCTTTACCCGGGACGGGGTAATGCGTTTCGGGCTGGCCGTGACGCTGCCGGGGCGAACGGTCTATACCTATGAGGACGATCAGCTTTACGTGGTCGCTACGCTGAGCCGGCCTGATGCGGTGCCGGATGGCGCGCAGCTTGTGGTAAAACCGGTGGAGATGACCGAACAGCTTACGGCTTATGCGGACAACCTGACGCAGCCCGATCCGTCCGTATCGCCCGAGCCGACGTCAACCCCCGCCCCCGGCACTGTGGTAACGCAAGCCAGGGAGTATACCTATCAGGCTTACGATATTCACTTTGAGGTGAACGGCGAGGAGTATGAACCGCAGGACGGCACGGTGAGCGTGGCGCTTACCTACAAGCAGGCCACCGCCGCTGAACAGAACCCTACCGATGTAAAGGTACTGCATGTGGAGGATGCCAATGGCAGTACTGCCCCCGTGGAGATTCCCTCGGACTACACGACGGACGGCAGCCAGGCGCTGCAGACCGTCACCTTTGAAACGGACAGTTTCTCCATCATGATTATCGCGGTGGAAACCAATACGACGGTTCCCGTGATCACCGTGATTTCGGACGCCAACCAAACCTACACCAATACCGACTACTACCTGAGCCGTGTGCTGGGCATCGCTGGCAATTTTCACCTGGTTGGTTTCAACTCGGTGGATATCGGCGTGCATACCAACGGCAATATTCTGACCGCAAACCTGTATGCGACCACGGCCTTTGGCACGAATAACCTGACGGACGAACTGAGTTATATCCAGAATTATAAAACGGTATCCACCATCAGTGCCTCCAGCACCAAACATGTTCTGGCGCTGGGAACTGCCAATACTATCGGTTATGCGGATAACGGCAATTCCTTTACGGTCAACGGAACCAAGATTGATAAGCCAAAAAACATCTATCAGGATGCTAATACCGCCACGTTGCCCTTTATCGATATCGGAGCGGTACGCACCAGCATGAGCGGGCTCTCCGGGTCGCTGGCGGGGAAAAGCAACCGCACGTTTGCCGACGCGGTGACCGGTACCGGCAGCAACCGGGCGATCGCGTTGAGCGCGGAGGGCGCTACGGACTTCATTTCCGCCACGGCTGCCGAGATCAGCAACCTCAGCGGCGCGGACGTCAACCTTACCGGCTTCACCTCCGGTGCGGGCACCATGGTTTTTAACGTGAACTGCGCAGGCGCCTCAAGCGTTACGATGCCTGTACGCGTTCACACCTATATTAATGGCGCGGAAACCGCATTAAGC
>DAOPZG010000258.1:0-1639 GCA_035353235.1 Candidatus Limiplasma sp. | reverse complement strand
TTAAGCACGGCGGGCGCTACCGATTTTATTTCCGCTACGGCTTCCGAAATCAGCAATCTAAGCGGCGCGGACGTCAACCTGAACGGTTTCACCTCCGGCGCGGGCACCATGGTTTTTAACGTAAACTGTTCAGGCGCTTCGAGCGTTACGATGCCGGTACGCATCCATACCTATATCAACGGTACGGAAACCACTTTGAACGAAACGACGTCCTGGGGCACCAATCGTGTACTGTGGAATTTTTATAATTGCAGTTCTTCGATGGTCGTCAATGTGCAGTCCTGCAAGGCGGCAATTTTGGCACCCAACGCGAAAGTCGTGATTTCCCCAAACGGCGGAACCTTCAACGGCACGGTGATCGCGGAGAATATTTACAGCCATTCGGCTGAATCCCATCGCGACGATTTTATGGGGAGCCTGAATCTGACCGTAAACGTTACGGCCAATAAAACATGGAAAGATGAAAACGGCAACACGCTGAACACCATCCCCGCGAATTTTTCGGCGACGATGCAGCTGTACCGTACGGATAAAAATAATACGACCGAAGCGTTCGGCGATCCGGTTACCCTGCCGGAGAACGGAAGCTGGAGCCATACCTGGCCCAAACTGAGCACCAGTTACACCTACTCCGTAAAGGAAACCGCCGTAAACGGAACCGCCGTAACCACGGTAAACGGATCGGATACGACCGGTACCTACACCGTGAGCTATTCCGACGCGAACGTAAAGAGCGGCGATATCGAAATCGTCAACCAGAAGATTCCGACCGTACAGGTTGCGGTTACCAAGACCTGGGACTTCAGCGGTGCGTCTGAAACCCCGACGCTTCCGGCTGTGACTTATTCCCTGTACGACCATGCTAACCCCGCGCAGGGCGATACGCCGGTCAAGACGATCAGCGTCCCCCGGGGCTCCACACAGAACGCCTATAACGTAAGCTTTACGGGGTTACCGAAATATAACGCGCAGGGCGCGCTGATCACGTATGCCGTAAAGGAAACGGTCCAGCAGGGATACGTTGTGACGCAGAACGGTACGGCTTTTACCAACAAGTTGGTCGTCACCAGCGTAAGCGGCCAAAAGAGCTGGAAAAAGCCCGATGGAACCGCCTATACCGGGTATCGGCCCGCCATCCGCGTTACGCTGCTCCGCAATGGCAGCGCGTATGCCCATCAGGATTTCCCCGCCGCGTTGAACGGCGCTGCCGCGGACTATGCCTACACGTTTACCAGCCTGCCCAAGTATGATCCCGACGGAACCCTTTACGGGTATGCGGTTCAGGAGACGGCTGTGGAGGGCTTCACAACGGCACTCTCCGGAACGAACCTGGTCAACACGCAGAAAAGCACCTTCATCAGCGTAACGAAGCAGTGGAACGACAACGGGTACGCTTACTCCGCCGCTCTGGCGCGCCCCGCGGTGACTGTTGCCCTGTATAACGGCGTGGACAGCCAGCCGGTGAGCAGCCATGTGTTCCCGGCAGACGAGAGCAACTATTCCTATACTTTTACCAATCTGCCGGAGGGCGCGTATGCCTCCAACGGGCAATATACCGCATATGCCTACTCGGTGCGGGAATCCGGCTCGGTGGGCTACACGCTGGATACGGTGACCGGAAACGGCTCACAGGCAAATC
>DAOPZG010000257.1:0-1648 GCA_035353235.1 Candidatus Limiplasma sp. | reverse complement strand
CCCGAGTTGATCAGGTGAATGATACCGTTTGCCGCCAACCCGACGGGTTTTTTACCGGTAACGCGCTGGATCGCTTCCGGACTCCAGTAGGTCCGGACGTCTGCGAATATACCAGGCGTATTGGTCAAAAGGTGCTGGAAAAGCATCGAAAAACCGTTCAACGTATCGTTCTCCGTAGCAAGCACCACGGATTCCCGCAATCCGCCCCAGTCAAACTGAGAGTTCAGGATGGCTTCGGCAAAATCGAAGTTAGGCTTGTAATCCGTCCACTGGCGTTGTCCCTGCACACCGCCTAATATCGCGTTATGGCCGCAGCTTTCTTCCACAAACCCAAGCTCCGCGAGCCGCGCATTCCCGATCATGAGATCGCGGATGATCATCGCGCATTTAACGACAAATTCCCACTGTTCATCCTTCGCCTCGCGGGAGAACGCAATATCATCCGGATTTTTCTCGTATCCTTCTTTGCAATATTGCTTTGTCCAGGCCAGAGCTTTCTCGAACTCCACGGGATCGTAGATACCGTTGTCAATACGGCGAAAGATTTCGGTCTCATCCACCGATTCGCTTCTCATTCCGAAATACTCCTGAATTAAATCCTGATTCAGGATGGAACCCGCGATACCCATGCACATCGAACCAATCTGCAGGTAGCTTTTTGCGCGCATCATCTTTGCCGCGATGCCGCACTTTACGAAGCGAAGAATTTTTTCCTGCACGTCCTCAGGGATGGAGTAATCGTCCTTATCTTTGACCTCGTGTCCGTATATGCTGAAAGCGGGCATACCCTTCTGGGAATGCGCAGCAAGGACCGCGGCAAGAAACACCGCGCCTGCGCGTTCCGTGCCGTTAAAACCCCAAACAGCCTTAATCGTTGAGGGGTCATGATCCATGACCTCGGTGGAGTAGCACCAGCAGGGAGATACCGTCAGGGTAACTTCCACGCCTGTGCGCTCGAATTTTTCCTGACAGAGCGCCGCTTCCCTGACGCCGCCAATCGTTGTATCCGCGATGACTACTTCGACAGGCTTGCCGTCAGGATATTTTAAATTCTCTGTAATCAGCTTTGCAGCCGAGATCGCCATCCCCATCGTTTGATCTTCCAGTGCTTCACGTACGCCATTTCTTCTGCCGTCGATACATGGCCTTATGCCTATCTTTACCATTATTGAAGTACTCCCTCTTGTTCGATATTTTGCTAAAAGCTTACCGTTCATTGATCTTATTCTTGCATAACCCGGGCAACCCTGTTGGGTTCTCTTATTTTAATCTCGCCGCTGCGCCTTTCAACGCTTTGACCACGGGCAGTTCCTCGCCCGAGAGGAAGCGCACCAGTGCGCCGCCACCTGTGCAGACGTAGCCGAGCCGCTCACTCACGCCGAACAGGTTCGCCGCCGACACGCTGTCGCCTCCGCCGATCACCGAAAAGCCTTTGGTGTCCGCCGCAGCCTCCCAGATCGCTTTCGTACCCGCCTCAGACGGCTTCTTCTCGAATACGCCCATCGGCCCGTTCATGAACACTGTACCCGCTTCGCGGATAATCTTCACATACCGGTCAATCGTTTTCTGCCCGATGTCGATCAGCAGCTTGTCCTGCGGGATATCACCCACGCTGACTTCATGGCGTACTTCGTCCTCTACATATGCG
>DAOPZG010000256.1:0-1690 GCA_035353235.1 Candidatus Limiplasma sp. | reverse complement strand
ACGGCGATAACGAAATCAAGTAACACGGCGGCGGCGCACATGCCGCCGCTTTTCCTTTTTGGGAGGGGATACGATGGGCGAACAAATGAACCGCGCGGTAGTACCGTTTACCAACGAGCATTTTATGGCCTTTTGCGAGAAGATGATCGGGCAGCCCTATTGGATGGGTTGTTGTCTGTATAAGGCTACAAATAGCCTGTTATCACGTAAGACCAATCAGTATTCGTCCTCTTATACAGCTTCTCGTACTGCGCGTTACAAGAAGGATATCGCTGCGAAAAAGGTCGTTGCGGACTGCATCGGTGCCGCGAAAGGGTATGCCTGGACCGGCGGCGGCATCGGGGTGCTGGATGCGATCGGGGCGGACGCCGCTTATGCCAGCAAGTACGGCTCCAACGGTTGCCCGGACAAAGGCGCAAACAGCATGTTCACCTATGCGAAAAGCAAGGGCGTGGACTGGGGCGCGATCGGGACGCTGCCAGAGATCGTGGGGTTGGCGCTGTACAAATCCGGGCATGTGGGATACTACGTCGGAAACGGCTACGCCATAGAGTGGAAAGGGTTCTCGTATGGCTGCGTCAAGACCAAAGTAGCCGGGCGCGGTTGGACGCACTGGTACAAACTACCGTTCATCCAGTATGGTGATGTTTCAATTCCCGAGACGGGTGACAACCCCTCTACGGTTGATCCTAATGCGAGAACACTGCGTTATACCAAAGGCCGGGCGATGCTCCGGGGTGAGGATGTGCTGGCGGTGCAGGCAAGACTGATTGAGCTTGGCTTTGACCCCGGTAAAGCGGACAGCGTGTATGGGCCAATGACTGCTGCGGCAGTTGCCGTTTTTCAAACATCGCTTCAAATCGAGTCCGATGGTATTGTGGGGACGATTACCCGTCATGCATTGGGTTGACTTAGGAAAGAAAAGCAGAATATAACTTTGGCCGCCAGATGATTGGATCATTTGGCGGTTCATTTTTATCCCGTTAACTTTCGACGTTTTCACGGCCTTTTGTCGGAGGGATGAATGCGACGATCATTGACAGCGTGCGGAAGTATTTTCTTTCGCATCAGGAAGAAATGCTGGAAGGAACTGACATCCTGTGGGGCGAATACTTGGACTATTATTACCTGATGTGCAAAAAGCAGGCCATGGGCGACAAATCCTTCTACAAGGAACTGCAAAACGACCCCCGCTCCACCGATGATTACATCTTTCAGGATATCACCTGCTGGCAGAGCCTGCCGGACTTGGACGAGCTGGAGGTGGTGATGTACATCGACCCCGCGATCAAAGCGGGCAAGCGCAACGACTACTCCGCGATCACCATTCTGGGCAAGCAGGAGAAAACCGGCCAGATGTTGGTGTTGGACGGGAGCATCCACAAACTGCTCCCGGACGCGCTGTTCGACATGGCGATTGAGAAGCTAAACCAGATCCCGGTGGAAAAGATAGGGTTTGAGGCTACGCAGGCGCAGAGCTACATGAAGCAAAAGTTCGAGGAAAAGCTGTGGGAACATCAGATCTTCACCCCGGTGGAGGAAGTGACCGCCAAAGGGCAGAAGCACGAGCGCATCATCACGCTGGAGCCGGAGATCAAGCGCGGTTTCATCCTGTTCAACCCGGCGAATATGGCCTACAACAATCAGGTGAAGGATTACAACAGGGGTGCAAAGCACGACGACGCGCCGG
>DAOPZG010000255.1:0-1752 GCA_035353235.1 Candidatus Limiplasma sp. | reverse complement strand
CACCGTGGTGGAAACCGCCAAGAAAGTGCTGTACACAGGCCATATCGGAGACGGTAAAATCTTCGTTTATGATGTGGAGAACGTTATCAAGGTTCGCACCGGCGAAGAAGGGTATGACGCCCTGCAGGATGTAGAATAATTCATACTCCTGTCAGCTGGTCTCTCACTACAGCAAGCAGCTCCGAAATTAACGTTTCGGAGCTGCTTGTGTTTAGACACTGATATGGCGCCCTTGGATTTACAACCATTATATACCACGGTAAATTCTGCATGTTATTTTGAATGCTATGCAAATCCAGCAGAAGAGTCGGAGACGGGTATGATAAAAAGGCGAACCCTATGCCTGCTTACCTGCGTGTGTAATGACAGTATGCTTTGTCTCCCCCGGTATGGCAGAAGAAAGAAAGATCACGCTTCCAGAGCTTCCTTTGGCTCAGTCGCAGGTTCTTCGCCTGCGCCTGCAAAGCAGTATCATGGGTTTTCCGGTTCCTGTGATAGTTTATCTGCCGAAAGGGTATGGCGGCAGAGAAGTCTGTCCGGTCTGGTATGCGCTGCACGGTTACAGTTCTTCCGAAACGATGTGGGTGGACGAGGAGCATATCGACCAGATCGCGGATCAGCTGATTGCCAACAAGGAAATACAACCAATAATAATGGTCTTTCCGTTTGTCCGTTATGATTCCGCAAATGTGATCGTTACTGATATGCAGGATGGCATCCGGAGCGAATCACAATCCGACCGTTTTCTTTGCGAAGAACTGATCCCCTATATCGATGCGAAGTTTCAAACAGATGCTGTTCCGAAAGCCAGATCCATCAGCGGTTTCTCCATGGGCGGTCTGTTTGCGTTGGAAATCGGCCTGCGTCACCCGGAGCCTTTCTCCCGTATCGTGGCCTTTAACCCTGCGCTTGAGAAAAAGGAGTATTCTGTTGCTTTACTTTCAGACTGGCTGTTTCCGGGAGAAGCAATTCCAACGCCGGATAATTGGCTCTCCGTTCATCATCTTCAGTCCACCCGTATCTATCTGGATTGCGGCGGAACAAGCGATCCTTTTTCACAAGGAATCGCGTCTCTAGCGTCCATATTACAGCAGCATGGTGTAAAACTTGAGTACTCCCCTCATCAGGGTGGGCATAGCCTCCGGCAGGATCGCTTAAAAACCTTTCTCAATTTTTCGGCATCCTTCGAATCCGTTATCCCTTGACCGCACCGGATGTGAGACCCTGCATAAACATCTTCTGCATAGACAGATACAAAATCACGATAGGCAGTGACGCCAGCATCACGTTAGCGAACACGAGGTTCCACATGGAGGTATGTGCGCCGATTGCGTTGTAGATACCGGTTGTGATTGTTTTTCCTCCACGGAATCCAAGAATATACATCGGATTGAGGAAATCGTTCCAGATCCACATGCCCAGAAAGATCACCGCAGTAGCCGTGCAGGGCTTGATCAAAGGAAAGATAATCTTAAAGAAAGTGACGAATGGATTGGCCCCATCAATATAGGCTGATTCATCCAAACTGTCTGGAATCGTTTTTATAAAGCCAACATACAGGAAAATCGTCGTGCTGAAGTAGGTACCGGCATAGAACAGAAGCAGCCCGGGCATGGTATAAAGCAGATGCAACGCACTTAACGTTTTGATGCTCGGAATCAGCGTAACCACCGGGGGAATCATGATCCCCGCAAGCGAAAATACGTACAATGCCTGATAAACTTTCCCTCTGCGCCGCGCGATGATGTAGGC
>DAOPZG010000254.1:0-1882 GCA_035353235.1 Candidatus Limiplasma sp. | reverse complement strand
TGTCGTGGCTTACGTCAACTGACGTACCCTGAATAACACTGAAAGCCCTCCGTTCGTCGCCCCGCGGCGGCGGGCGGGGGGCTTCTTCAAACAAAATCCACATGCGAGGGTGGTTTCATGCTGCGAAAGATCAAGTATTTTCTGCTTAACAAGAACCAGAATATCCAGATCGAGTTTGAAAACTATCTGAAGCTGGCCTACCCCGCGAGACCGGATGTATTTCACCGCGCTCAAAAGCTTTTTAAGCTGAATGCGCGGTATCGCTTTTTTTACCCCCTGTTGAAACTGAATCTCTCTGCACAGCCGCTGGATTTATCCATCCCTTCCGCCCTTACCTCGCCGGAGTCCTCCGTGTCCCCCGTTACGTATCTTTCCCCCCTTTCGCTTGCCTTAGCTTTATCCGAGTACGACGCCGTCTCGTTTGATATATTTGATACGCTGCTTTTTCGTCCGTTCGCAAAGCCCGCGCATCTTTTTTACTGCGTGGAGGAAAAACTGGGTCATGCCTTTATCAAGCAACGTCAGGAAGCCGAATCCGAAGCCCGAAGGCTTGCCGCTATTGCGAACGGCAGCCGCGAAGTGACACTGGACGATATCTACGCTGTTTACGCCAAAATGACCGGGTTTGACCCGGAACCCATCAAGCAAATGGAACTGCAGGCGGAAATGGACCTGTGCTTCGCGAACCCGTTTATGAAGATTGTTTACCATTCCCTGAAAGATCACGGCACGCACCTGTTCATCACTTCGGATATGTACCTGCCGCACGACACAATGGTAAAATTGCTGGAAAAAAACGGTTATACCGGTTACGAAGCCCTGTTGGTCTCCTGCGATTACCACGCCAGTAAGCATGACCGCGGCCTCTATTCGCTTCTATTGGAGAAGGCGGGGCAGGGTGCGCGTGTCGCGCATGTTGGAGACAATACCGTAACCGATCTGGAGAACGCTGCTGCCTGCGGCATTACCGCTTTCCCCTACCTGAATGTGAATAAACTCGGCGAACCCTTCCGGGCTGCCGCTATGTCCGATATCGTGGGCAGTGCGTATGCGGGCATTGTAAATACGACATTCCATAATGGGTTGGAAGTATACGACCCTTATTACGAATATGGGTTCATCGCAGGTGGTTTGTATGTGCTGGGTTACTGCGAATGGATCCATCAGCGCGCACAGGCGATGGGACTGGAACGGATTCTGTTTCTGGCCCGGGACGGCGCGATCTATAAACGGGTTTACGATTCGCTGTTTCAGGATATTCCCTCCGAATATGTATACTGGTCCCGTGTGTCGGGCCTGCGTTACTGTGCGGATGTCAGCCGGAATGAGTTTATCCGTAGGGTGCTGATTTACAAAGCCTATAGCTCGCAGAAAGTGACCGTACTCGGCATGCTCCGCTCGTTAAAACTGGAAGGAATAATGCCCCAGCTGGCCGCCGCTGGCTTTCAGCCCAACGAGTTGATCGATAAGCCCAACCTGCCCGGTTTGAAAGCCTTCTTTACGGAGCACTGGCCAGAGGTTGTTCAGCTATGCGAACCGGAAGCTTTACGTTACGGAGAATTACTCAAATCCCAGATTGCCGGAGCAAAAAAGGTTGCCGTAGTAGACGTAGGTTGGGCAGGTACCGGCCCTTTGGGAGTAAAGGATTTTGTGGAGCGTAAACTGGCGTTGGATTGCGAAGTGACCGGGTTTATGGCGGGTGCCAGCATTACGGATTATTCGGCCACCAACGTCGCGCTTTTAAAGGGCGATCTGGAGACTTACCTTTTCTCCCAGCGGCAGAACTATGCGAATTTTACCGAGCAGATGCGCCGCCACAACTCCACTATGTGCGTTTTCTTTGAGATGCTTACGCAGGATACCACGCCCTCTTTCAAAGGGA
>DAOPZG010000253.1:0-1955 GCA_035353235.1 Candidatus Limiplasma sp. | reverse complement strand
CGCCATTGATCAGCCGGGATCGGAACGTTTAAAGCGAATCAAAGAGCAGTTATCGATGATTTCCGGTCTTTCCGTCACCTCCTCATGGAACGATAACCTGGAAATTATGCCGGAAAACGTGGGGAAGGGGACCGCTCTTTGTAACTTTGCCAAGAAGCTGGGAATCCCAAGAGAACAAACAGCCGCAATCGGCGATTATGATAATGATCTGGATATGATTACATGCGCGGGCGTTGGAATTGCTATGGGCAACGCAAGCGCGGCTGTACTGGAAAATGCGAATTTTGTCACGGTAACGAACGCGGACAATGGGGTAGCAAAAGCGATTGAGAAGTTGCTGTCAGGAGAATGGCACGGATAAACAGAAAAACACGTTAAAGGATCATCTGCTAAGAAATCCAGAATGGCTACGCCCCCAAGCCTGCAGGCTTTGGGGGCGTATGTGTTTTCAGAACAGGTTACGTTTCCTGGGTATATCCGAGAGTTCTCAGATCGTCGCGGTTATTGCGCCAGTCTTCCCGGACTTTAACCCAAAGCTTCAGGTTGACATGGGTGTCCAGCAACGCTTCAATATCTTTACGGGCTTCCGCACCGATCTTTTTAAGCATCGCGCCCTGTCGGCCAATTACAATACCTTTATGCGCTTCCCGTTCGCAGTAGATCGTCGCGTCAATTTCTGTCATACCATCATGGATTTTGTGCAGTGCCATGACTTCGACGCCAATACCGTGAGGAACTTCGTCTTTCAGATACAACAGCGCTTTTTCCCGAACAATTTCCCCGCATAGAAAACGTTCCGGTTGGTCGGTCAGCGTATCCTCAGGGAAATAGCGCGGGCCGATTGGCAACATCTGAATCAGCGCCGTGCGAAGTTCTTCCACACCGTCGCCCGTACGCGCGCTGATGGGTACGACCTCATCGTAAGGCAGTTCCGCAAATCTTTGAATCAATGCCAGCAGATTTTCTTTGGGGATCAGGTCGATTTTATTCAGAACCAGCGTTTTTCGCACCTTCTGCCCGGCCATATCCGTAGCCAGTTCGCGATCCTGCTGGGTAACCTGAGACGCGTCCACAACCATCATAAGGCCGTCAATACCCTGCAAAGCGTCCCGAACGGCCTGCATCATGTATTCTCCCAGCCGGTTGCGAGGTTTGTGCACGCCAGGCGTGTCCAAAAAAACCAGCTGGCTGTCCGCCTGAGTGGATACGCCTAAAATACGGTTGCGCGTGGTTTGCGGGCGATTACTGACAATCGCGATCTTTTCACCAAGCAGCGCGTTTAACAGCGTGCTTTTCCCCACGTTTGGCCGGCCGATGATCGCGATAAAACCGGAGTGGAAAGGTTTGTTGTCTTGCATTGTGGTGCCGCCTTTCAAAACGAAGGTCATAGAGGATCAACGGAGGATCATGGTAACTCTTTCGGCCCAAAACCATGTGGCAACAAGGCATCAAGAGGTGCCTGAGCCACCTCTTTGCCATCATTCCAGGTTACCAGCACGCGAATACCCGGTGCAAACTCGTTGAGTACCTGCCTGCAGGCGCCACAGGGCCATGGCGCTGAACGGTCGGCTGCAATGGCGATCGCGGTAAACTCCCGTGCTCCCTCGCTGATCGCTTTAAAAACAGCGGTACGCTCGGCACAGTTCGTCAGTCCAAAGGAGGCGTTCTCAACATTACACCCCTCGAATAACCTTCCATCCGCCGCCAGCAGACAAGCGCCAACCCTGAAATGACTGTAAGGGCTGTAAGAACGCTCCATCGCTTCACGGGCCAGTAAAAGCAGTTGCTCATCCGTCGGCGCAGCGGTACGGTCTCCGTCACGCGTGATGCCGGCAAGTTCCAACGCTTTTTCTTCCATAGTACGCATCTCCTTTTGTTCCTCGGGCTGCATATGGTCATAGCCGCAAAGATGGAAAATTCCATGCGCAACCAGATAGCATAGTTCTCTTTTTTCG
>DAOPZG010000252.1:0-2032 GCA_035353235.1 Candidatus Limiplasma sp. | reverse complement strand
GGTATACGCTGCCCAGCAGTTCCGCGCTCAGGTCTGCCGTCGCGTCCACATACACTTTTGCAGGGGCTGCGCCTGGTTGAAATAGCAGCTTACATCGCCGTTAAAACCAGAAGCGTCAGTAGCATTCGCGGTTTTATACTTTTCCACAACCTCGTCGGAAGCGTTCAGCAGGTAGGTGGGCACGAAGGAAGCCACGTTACGGATGCGATCCATCCCGCCGCCCACCAGCACCATCCCGGCGATACGGGAAATGTAATCCAGATTGCTGGCAATGTAGTTGTTCACAAACGTAGCGCCGCCGCCGATCCCGATGAGGTAGCGGTAGGTTACGCCGCCGTAGTAAGCGTTATCCGCATACCAGGTGCTGGCGTCACCGTTCTTTACGGAATAGTTCATGTTGCACATGGCGGATTGTAACTGATAGTAGGCGTACTGGTCGGCCATGCCGAAGCCCGCCTTGGGATCGGCCGGAGTCACCAGCACGGCGCTGCCGTGGGCTTCGTCCACCAGGGCGGGAATGCCCAGGCCCTTTAGGTAGGCAAGCGCTTCATCCTTGCTTGTGAAGGCCTGATCGGTGTACACCAGCAGGTTCGTGTTCATGCGGGAACCAGCGGTCATACAGCTGTATGAATTTGCCGAACGGTACACGTACGTAGTGTTCGCCGGATAGGTGTCCAGCGCGGGGTCGGGCACATAGGTTCTTCCCGTCGCCTCGTTCAGGAATGCGGATTCATTTGTACGGGCCTCTTCCAGGGTTTCAAAGGTGGAATCATTTTTAAGCTGGGGTTGATAGTCTAACGCGAATGCGCTGCTGCCAAACAGCAGGCAAAGCGTTAGAACAGCGCAGAGAATTTTTTTCATTCTGTATCCTCCATTATATTTTATAAGTCAGTCCGCGCCGGTTTCCCCCGGGGGAACTCGCTCCCCCGGGGGAAACCGGTGAAAGGTTGGGAAATCGTATTATTCAGCGTAAGCGTTGTAGACGATTTCGCCGGTCGTGAGGTCGCGAGAGTAGTGCTTGAGGAAATTCCAGGCCTGTTTACCGTATTCCGGATACAGCCCGTGCGGCAGGAAGTCCGTTACGCTGTAGGAGAACATCGGAATGCCCTTGTCGTTGTTGAGGGTCCAGACCTGGTTTACATACTCGTTGTTGAGCACGGTCTTCACATAGCTGTCCGCTTTCGCGCCGAAGTAGGGGTAAGCATTGAAGTCGAAAACAATGTTCTTCATCCCGTTGATGGTGAGGAACATGTTCGTCATGCCCTGATGGTCGGCCAGCGGGTTGGTGGAGCCGTCGCTCATGTCGTGGTCGTTCAGGATGTAGAAATCGTTGGTAGAGGTGATAAACATCGCAGGCAGATCGTACTTGTCAAACGTCGCCTTCTGCTCGTCGGTAGCGGGCCGGGCCACAGCGCCCTGCGGAACCACAGCCGCGAACAGGCCCAGATCACCCAGCACGGAAAGGATTGCCGCGCCGCCGCCCATGGAATAGCCGGTAGCGTACACGTGGGAAGCATCCAGCGCCGGATAAGTGTCCAGCATGTACTGCACCAGTTTGGGCATCACGGCGGATACGACGTCGGTGCTTAACTGCTGGTGGTACGGCGCGACGATGGCAAAATGATGTTCGCCCGCCATTTCCAGCAAGCCGTCCTCGTCCAGGAACTGCTGGGGATCATCGCCGCTGCCGTGGGTGGCCAGTACCAGCGGTACGGTGCCCTTGGCGTCTGTGTTGTCCAACACATCCTGCGGCAACACTTCCAGCCAGTATTGCAGGTATTCATCCTTGTCGGTCTTGATGTCGCTGAAACGGTCTTCAATATGCTCCACTACATTCAGGCCGTTGGCGGTCACACCGTTGACGACGGCGTTACGCGCATCCAGCGAGTAGGGGGTCTGGTTCCAGTTGTAGTTGGCATACAGGGTGGAAGCGGTGTTCAGCCCGGCCTTCACCACAGGCACGCGCATCGCTTTAATCAGGATATTGTGGTATACGCTGCCCAGCAGTTCCGCGCTCAGGTCTGCCGTCGCG
>DAOPZG010000251.1:0-2107 GCA_035353235.1 Candidatus Limiplasma sp. | reverse complement strand
GCTCCTATCCGACGTTTAAAATATCGAAAACTCGTTATGCTATTAACTCTTCCGTCGCTCCGAATGTCGATATGAAACGGGTATCGCTTACCGCACGCCCCTAAAATCAGTGCAGGACGTGCGGTATCGTTTGCAGAGTATTATTTCACGGCTTTCCCCTGATCAGCAACCTTTTTCATTTTCTTCGCGATCGCCTCCGGGTCGCCGAGGAAGGTTTTCTGTTTCACTTTCCCTTCCTCATCCAGTTCATACACCAGCGGGATACCGGTGGGCAAATCCACACGGCTGATCTCCTCCGGGCTCATGCCTTCCAACGTCATCATCAGCGCGCGCAGAGAGTTGCCATGCGCCGCGATCAGCACGCGTTCCCCATTCTGCATTCTGGGCCAGATCATTTGCCGAAAATATGGCACCGTGCGTTCGATCGTATCCTTCAGGCTTTCCGCACGCGGCAGTTGCTCCGGCGGCACACCACGGTATGCAGGCTGAAGAGCGGGATTTCGTTCATCCTCTGCCGCCAGTTCCGGCGGGCGAACATCGTAGGAGCGTCGCCAGAGATGTACCTGTTCTTCCCCGTAGCGCGCAGCGGTTTCCGCCTTGTTCAGCCCCTGCAGCGCACCGTAGTGCCGTTCGTTCAGCTTCCAGCTTTTTTCCACCGGAAGCCAGTCCCGGTCCATTTGCGTCAGCGCCAGATTCAGGGTATGGATTGCGCGTTTCAGGTAGGAAGTGAAGCACACGTCAAAATCCAGTCCGGCCTTCTTCATTAGCCGTCCGGCCTGTTTTGCCTCTTGTTTCCCAGTTTTGGAAAGGTCCACGTCTGTCCATCCGGTAAAACGGTTGCTCAGGTTCCATTCGCTTTCCCCATGTCGCAGCAGTATCAGTTTCATTATTTGCTTCTCCCCTTTCCGCAAGCAGGTTGATCCGGCGGTTACCCCGTGTACTCAACCGGGCCGCTTACTGGTTGTATTCGCCATATCGCCTGCCGTTCCTTCCGCTTCGAGGTTTGACAGTGTACGCCGCCTATGCTATCATCATCGGGAGTTTATACAAAGAAGGTTGTTGGATGAAAGTTCCTTTCTTTGCCCTGGATCGCCAATATCAGTTGCTTCGTCCGGAAATGGAAAAACAGGCCTGCGCCTGCCTCGGCGGTTGTTCCTATATCGACGGCCCCGCCGTGAAGCAGTTGGAAGCCGCGCTGGCGGAATACCTGCATGTAAAACACGCAATCGCCTGCGGCAACGGGACCGACGCGCTTCGTCTGGCTCTGCGTGCATGCCGCGTTCAGCCCGGCGACGAGGTGATCACAACGCCGTTCACATTCTTTGCCACAGCGGAGGCCATCGCCTCCGTCGGCGCTGTACCGGTGTTTGCCGACATTGATCCCGTGACCCTGAATATCGATCCGGCACTGATAGAAGCTGCCGTTACGCCGCGTACGCGCGCCATTCTGCCGGTGGATATCTTTGGGTTACCCGCTGATATGGACGCAATCAACGATATCGCGAAGCGGCAACACCTGACCGTTGTGGAGGACGCTGCGCAAGCCATCGGCGCGGAATATAAAACGCGCAAGGCGGGCACACTGGGGGATGCAGGGTGTTTCTCTTTTTATCCAACGAAGAATTTGGGTGGTTGTGGTGACGGCGGTATGATCGTAACCGATAATGATGAAATCGCAGTCTTAGCCCGCGCGTATAAAACCCACGGCAGTGGTAAAAACGGCCAGAAAGCTGCCCAACTGCTGGGTAATGCGGAGGAAGAACTGGATCTGAACGGTCAGCCGCAAGGAGATAGCCTCTACGATCCCTATAAATACTATAATTATCTGATCGGCGATAACTCCCGCCTGGATACGCTGCAGGCTGCACTTTTACTGGTAAAACTGAACCATCTGGACGAGTTTAACCGGATGCGCACGCAAAACGCGCTCCGTTACTGGGAAGGATTGAAGGACACTCCCCTTCGCCTTCCGCAGCCTCAGCCCGCAGACCTCACGCCATGCTGGCACCAGTATGCCACGATGGCGGAAGACAAACCGGCGTTGCATGCCCGACTTGCTGAAGCAGGCATCGGGATCGGCGAGTTTTACCCCGTGCCTCTGCACCTG
>DAOPZG010000250.1:0-2130 GCA_035353235.1 Candidatus Limiplasma sp. | reverse complement strand
GGCGGCAATCATGCGCCGTGGATTGAGCATATGGACGGCTCCTTTATGTGGATTTCTGCGGATTATCGCATACACCGCCAGTATAACGGAAAACACAGGGTTTTACAATAGTGTGACGAATGTTTTACGGGCTGTGGTAATCCCCATTTCTGGCGTACAGAAGGACAAAGCAGCTGCCATAACGCCCATTTTTCATCCTGCCGCCCCAGTTTCCGATCCCGTTGCATATTTTTGTCAATTCTGGTCGACTTCCCGCCTTCCGCAGCGTTCATTCTCCACACCCTGAAACCCTTTTGTCACTGCGCTTGACACATTGCCTTTTCCCATTGTACAATATTTTGTTTGAACACCTAACCCCTAAACGACCGAAGCGGAGGCCCCGAACGAATGACCCAGCTCCCCACCACCGACGCGTTTCAACCGCAGATCGAAAAACGCCGGACGTTCGCCATTATCAGCCACCCGGACGCGGGTAAAACCACCCTGACCGAGAAACTGCTGCTTTACGGCGGCGCCATCCGGCAGGCGGGCAGCGTGAAGGCCCGCAAGGCCGAGCGCCACGCCACCAGCGACTGGATGGATATCGAAAAGCAGCGCGGCATCAGCGTAACGACCAGCGCCATGCAGTTTGAGTACGACGGCTTCCGCATCAATATTCTGGACACCCCGGGCCATCAGGACTTCAGTGAGGATACCTACCGTGTGCTGGTAGCGGCCGACGCGGCGGTGATGCTGATCGACGCGGCCAAGGGCGTGGAAGCGCAGACCATTAAGCTGTTTAAGGTCTGCCGCATGCGCGGCATCCCCATTTTTACGTTTGTCAACAAGATGGACCGCGCCGCAAGGGACCCTTTCGCGCTGATGGAGGAGATCGAAAACGTGCTGGGGATCCGCACCTGCCCGATGAACTGGCCCATCGGTGTGGACGGGGATTTTCAGGGCGTGTACATCCGCCAGAGCGGGATGATTAACCTGTACAGCGGCGGCAACCACGGCGCAAGCATGGTGGAGGAAACGCAGATACCGCTGGCCCACGCCGACACGGAAAAGCGCGTGGCGGGCCATTACCTTACCCGCCTGCGCAATGAGATTGAACTGCTGGACGTGGCGGGCGATCCCTTCGATAAAGAAGCCGTGCTGAACGGCCGCCTTACGCCCATGTTTTTCGGTTCCGCCATTACCAACTTTGGCGTGGAACCTTTTCTGGACGCTTTTCTGGACATCACGCCGCCCCCGCTTTCACGCGAGAGCGACCAGGGCCCCGTACCGCCCGACGCCGACTTTTTCAGCGGTTTTGTCTTTAAGATTCAGGCCAACATGAACCCGGCGCACCGCGACCGGCTGGCTTTCATCCGCGTGGTGTCCGGCGAGTTCAGGAAAGATATGACCGTGTGGCTGAGCGGGGACGATAAGCTGATCCCGCTGAAGCAGCCCCAGCAGTTTATGGCCAACGAACGCGAGGCGGTGGAAACCGCCTACCCCGGCGACATCGTAGGGTTGTTTGACCCCGGATGTTTCCACCTGGGCGATACGCTGACCGACGGCCCCCGGTTGCGTTTCGGCTCCATCCCCATCTTCGCGCCGGAGTTTTTCGCCCGCGTGCGCGCCGAGGACAGCATGAAGCGCAAACAGTTTCTAAAAGGCGTGACCCAGTTGGCCGAAGAAGGCGCGATCCAGCTTTTCACCCGCACGGAAACCGGCTTTGAGGAATTGCTGGTAGGCGTGGTGGGTATGCTGCAGTTTGACGTGCTGACCCACCGGCTGCAAACGGAGTACGGCGTGAAAATGATGATGGATACCCTGCCTTTCCGTTTTGTGCGCTGGATTACCACATCCGCGCTGCCTCCCGACCGGCTGAAGCTGACCTCCACCAGCGGGCGCGCGGTGGACGGCGGCGGGCGCAACGTGCTTTTGTTTGAAAACGAATGGTCCATCCGGTTAGCGCTGGAGAATAATCCGGGGCTGGCGCTGGCGGAGACGGCTTCCCGTGTAACCTATGAATAAGCCGGTCCGGTATTTTTTCCTCATTTAGAAAGGATGATAGAATCCCTATGATTCGTAACGATATTCGTAACATTGCCATTATTGCCCACGTTGACCACGGCAAGACAACGCTGGTGGATGAAATGC
>DAOPZG010000249.1:0-2239 GCA_035353235.1 Candidatus Limiplasma sp. | reverse complement strand
CACCATGCACAGTACGGATAACAGAATAAACAGCACCGGGAAGCTGTCGATGGTAGCGATCCGCGTCTGGGTAAAGTGCATCAGGTCAAACGCGAATAGAAGCATAGCAAACGTCGCCATATCGCGCCGCTTCGTCAGCTGTTTGGCCAGCAGGTACAGCGCGGGCAGCATCAGCACGCCCACCAGCGCGCCTATGAAGCGCCAGCCGAACGGCGTCATGCCAAAAATCGCGATACCGACAGACATCATCAGTTTTCCAAGCGGCGGGTGCGTGGTTTCATAGGGTGCAATTCCGTGCAGATGTTCGTAAGCGGTGCGGGCGTGGTAAATTTCATCAAAGTATGTACCGTTAAACCAGCCCGGTTCCCCTTCCAGCGTACCCGGCTCGTCGATCAGATTTTCCGGGGGTTTTCCGGTTTCCAGCACATCCTTGCCGCCGGTATGCGAATACAACGTCAGGGGGATTTCCTCTCCCGCTTCATTGCGGGCGATTACTTCCCAAAGGTTCAGGCCCGCCTGCTCCGCGTTGATCCTTACATACTTGCCGGTCAGCCACAGCAGATTGTCCGGGTTATTATCATCGAATTTTACATTGCCTTCCGCGTCCGTCGTGCTGGTAACGGCATAATTCCAACGGTAACACAGCCCTTCGCGCATCTGGCAGGGATAGTTCTCGGACCAGTTGATCCCATCGTCGCTGACGGCGACAGAGAAATCGTTATAACTGACTCCGCAGTAATACAGCAATTTGAACGTCTGCTCACGGTCCAGCTCCAGCACGACCTGCTCGTCGTCGGCGGTAGCCACCCACGCCGTCTGCGGTGCTTTTGTACTGCCCAGGTTGGTGAAGGTAAGCGCCGAATACAGAACAACCGTAACGCCAAGAATCAGCCAGTCCCTTGCGGTCAGGTGCAGACGGGCATCTTTGGGGTTAAGCAGATCGTTGCGGTAACATGCGTCGGTTCTTTTCGCCCGTACAGGCGCCGTATCTGTTTCCGGCTGCGGAGCAAGCCCGGTATAGGCAATCCAGCCCGCATACCCGTACAGCAACAGGTTCAATACGCACAGCGTAACATTGAGCGCATAGGTATCCTGATTCAGGTGCCCCATGGAAGCCCCGAAGAGGATCGAATTATCCAGCACAATGGCGGTGTTGACAAATGTGGTCACGGAGAAGCCCGCACACAGCCACAGCAGGCGCTTATCGCGCGTGCGCACATATCCCAGCAACAGCAGCGCCAGCGCAGCGAAAAAGTAACGTTCGTGTACCTTCAGCCCAAGCACATACACGCCTGCCAGCATCAGCGCCATGGTAAAGGGTAGAGCGTCGGCTTTTCTTTCGGTCACAAGATAAGCCAGCGCAAACACATACGCAAACACCATCCATGTTGTGCCATAGGTTTGATAGGTGCACGGGAAAAAGGTGGATACCATGAACGCCAGCCCAAACAGCAGGAATAACGCCGTCAGCGCTGCTTTGCGGCTGTCGCTTTCCGATTTGCCCAAGCGAAGGTTACCTGCCATCGTGCGCAAACGGTCGGCGTATTCGTGGATTCCACGGTAGAGGCGCGAGGTCCAGAGCCCGGCCGCCAGCAGCAATGCGCCGGTAAGGGCCGGTATCCACGCGGAGAGGATGGTCACGTCGTAGCTATCCCCCGCCGTGAGGTGCGACCAGTTGCCTCCCAGCAGATACATCAGGTTTGCGGTGTTCAGGGTTGCGTAATCATAGGAGGCAAGGGTTGATTTGTATTGGCGTGCCAGCCAAAGCGGGTCGCTCTGATTGACGGAAAAAGGCAGAACAATCGCAATCGTACACGCGGCAGCAATCAACAGACCAAAGCCGATGCCCTGCCACTGCTTCCGCCGTTCGTCACGGTTCGCGCGTAAAAGCGCCATCAGCAGCCACACCGCGCCTATCGGTGCAAACAGCAGGGCCTGCGGTTTCGTCAGCACTGCCACAGCGAATAGCGGTAATGCGGCTCTCCAATTTTTCTCCATTGCCGTTACGGTTACAAAAAGCATTAAAAGCATCAGCACGGAATCAACCTGGCCCCAGGCCGCGCCGTTCACAAGTACGGCAGGATTCAACGCCAGCAGCAGCGATACAAACGCCGCCGTTTTGAGGGGGACCCGCTTTTTCGCGTAAAAGAACAGCACAATAGCGGCTATCATATCACAGAGGATGGGGATAGCCTTGATTATGAGCCGGATCGTCGGCGAATCTGCATATCCGATCGCT
>DAOPZG010000248.1:0-2257 GCA_035353235.1 Candidatus Limiplasma sp. | reverse complement strand
TGTAACCTGCAAACAGCAGGAAAAAGCCGTCGTTTGTCGAAATGCAATGGATAGCCCGGCAGTTGGGCGGAAAGGAACAAACGGATGAAAGAGAAACAAACCGGCTGCAAGCGCGTGGATATCGGGGGCCAGGCCGTTATGGAAGGCGTGATGATGAAAGCCCCCAAAGCAATTGCCATTGCGGTGCGCCGACCTGACCATACGATTGTCGTACGCCACGAGGAGTCGCACAGCCCGGCGGAAAAACATAAGTGGATGGGCTGGCCTTTTGTGCGAGGCGCGGTCAGCCTTGTAACCATGATGTCCATGGGCATGAAAACCCTGCAACAGAGCACGGATATGTTGGGTATTCTGGACGAGGAACCAACAAAGTTTGAGAAATGGCTGAGTAAAACGCTTGGCAAAAGCATTGATAAAATTGTGATGGGCACGGCGATCGTATTAGCGATCGCGCTTTCCATTGGCCTGTTTTTCATGCTGCCGGAACTGTTCGCCAAATTCCTCAAGGGAATCTGGCCCGACCCCAGCATGAACTTTGCGATTAATCTGTTAAGCGGTCTGGTACGTATCCTGATCCTGATTGCGTACATCATTTTTTGCGCCTTTGTGCCGGATGTGCGCCGCACGTTCCAGTACCATGGCTCGGAACATAAAACCGTTTACTGCCACGAGCATAACCTGCCCCTTACGCCGCAGAACGCTCAGCAGTTCAGCACCCTGCACCCCCGCTGCGGCACCAGCTTTTTACTGCTGGTGTTCGTCATCTCCATCGTGCTTTTCTCACTCGTTGGGTATCAGGGCAGTTCCTATATCTGGCGTTTGCTCAGCCGCCTTGCACTGCTACCGGTGGTGGCCGGCGTGAGCTATGAAGCGTTAAAAGGGTTGGCGCACAGCGAAACATGGTTGGCCCGGGTACTGCGCTGGCCGGGTATGCAGCTGCAGCGTCTGACGACCCGCCCCCCGACGGATGAAATGATGGAATGCGCGATCGTTGCGATGAACGTGGCTCTGTACGGGCTGCCCGCGCATGCGCCGCGCACGCCGGAAGGCTGGGCGGTTCTGCATGGCTATGCAGAAAGCGACCCGGATTATCACCCGGAAGCGGATCAAACCGGCGAAACAACCCAGCCAGTGCAAACCGACCCTACTGCGGCAGCAGAACAACCTGCGGCCGCCGCACAGCCGGTAACGGCGATTGTGGATTGAATGATCACGACAGGTCAGGCCATCCGGCTCGGCGCTGAACAGCTTCGGGAGGTCCCGGATCCACAGGTGGATACGATAGCGCTGCTGGAAAATGTGACGGGTAAAACGCCGCTGGAACTGCGTTTACACCCGCAGGACACCCTGACGGCAGAACAGGAGGAACGTTTTCGTTCCCTCCTGCTTTTGCGTTCCCGGAGAGAACCACTTCAGTATCTGCTGGGCACCCAATGTTTTTATGGCCTGGAATTCGCCGTGGATCAACGCGTGCTGATTCCGCGCCCGGAAACAGAAACGTTGTGCGAGCTGGCCTTGCGGGAACTGGGGCACATCCCGCGCCCCCGCGTGCTGGACCTTTGCACCGGCAGCGGCGCAATTGCCGTGACGCTAAAAAAACATTGTCCACAGGCAGAGGTGACAGCCTGCGATATCAGCGAGGAAGCGCTGGCTGTGGCAAAGCAAAATGCAATCCTGAACGACGTAGATGTGCGATTCTTACAGGGCGATTTACTGGCTCCTGTAGCGGGTGAACAATATGATCTGCTTGCCTGCAACCCTCCGTATATCAAAAGTGCGGAATGCGAAACCCTGCAACCGGAAGTGACCCGCGAACCGCGGCTGGCGCTGGACGGCGGCGTAGACGGACTGGCCTTTTACCGTCGGCTCGCGACGGATGCGCCTACCTACCTTGCTGATAGCGGATGGATGATTGCCGAAGTGGGCGACCGACAGGCGGAACAGGTGGCGGCGCTGCTGTCCGATATAAAACAGTTCTGTACTGTGAATATCCATCTGGATCTTTTCGGGATAAAGCGCTTTGTGTCCGCCCGGCGCACGCCCAGCCCGACCTAGCGAAAGCTCCTTTTAATCAGACGGAAAATGCAGACAAATGATGAGCAACCACGTGTTAGGAGTTTTTGCGATGTTTGAAAAATTTGACTGGATGATCGGCCGCTATCAGGAACTGGGTGAGGCGGTAAGCCAGCCCGAGGTCATTGCCAATACGGAGCATTATCAAAAAATGCTCAAGGAGCACGCGGCGCTGGAACCGGCG
>DAOPZG010000247.1:0-2286 GCA_035353235.1 Candidatus Limiplasma sp. | reverse complement strand
CGGATGAACTTCCGCTGATCTTTGAACTGTTTACCCGTCTGGACTGGCTGAATATCATGCTTTTCGCGGATTCGCCCGCGAGTCTGGACGGACGGCATTACCTCTGTGCGCGAAACGAACTGTACATGCGATCTTCCTTTAAAAAGATCGGGTTAGTGGGCGCGCAACAGCTGGGGCTGAAAACCGCTGAGGAGATTGCCCACAGCTACGGGGATATCTGCATTTTCATGCGCAGACGGAACGGGGCGTTAAACGTTTTTGAGCCGACGCCCGTACGCGAATACTTCAAACGTCCGGACGCGCTGGAAGAAGATATCCAGTATCTTGATCTGGAACGCAATATCGTTACCACCTCGTATGGAACGGTGGAATACCGCATCCTCTGCTCTCAGCCTTTCGGGCAGGCGTTTACCCCCTCCGCGTTTAACCTGGGGCTTCGCATGGAACTTACGGACGCTTTAGCGCTGGCGAGAGACTTTGACGCGCACCATGACATGCCTTCGCCGAACGAGCGTAACCATCAGGCATCGATTGGATGCTGCGCGTTTGCCGACACCGAGGATATCCTGCGCTACGCGCGAGAAATGTTCTCGTTGGCCAAGAAAGGGCTTCGGGGACGCGGTTTTGGAGAGGAACGGATGCTCGAACCGTTGGAGAACCGGCAAACGCTGCTGGATAACCCCGCTTCCGCGCTGATGCGCATTGTGAAGGAGCATGGAGAAACCAAAGCGTTTATGACCCGGACGGCGATTGGGGAATCTTTCGTACCGCCTGACAATATCGGTGGAACGATCACAGGATAAATTATTATTAACCGAGCCGCCTTTCGTACGGGCGGCTTTTTCTGTGCCAAAGGTTGAAAAAAAGACCGCGTCATGTTACATTATCCAAGGAAGCCCAGAAACGGAGGAACACGATGACGGAGCGTATTGAGCGCCTTTTGGAACGGGTGGAAAAACCTGCCCGATATACCGGAAGCGAAATGAACACGGAGGTAAAACCGATCTCGGAAACGGAAATTTCATTCGCTTTCTGTTTCCCCGATACCTACGAGGTCGCCATGTCCCACCTCGGCATGAAAATTTTGTACGATATTATCAATACCCTGCCGTACGCCGTGTGTGAGCGCGTGTGTATGCCATGGGTGGACATGCTCAAAGCGATGCGCGAGGAGAACGTACCTCTGTTTTCGCTGGAAAGCCGAACGGCGCTGAACCGATTTGATGTCGTCGGCTTTACTTTGCAATACGAGATGAGCTATACCAACATACTGGAAATGCTTTCGTTAGGCAATGTGCCAGTAAAAGCCTCCGAACGCACCGACGCGGACCCCATCGTGGTTGCGGGCGGCCCCTGCGCCTCTAACCCGGAACCGCTGCACGCGTTTATCGACGCGTTTATGATGGGCGACGGGGAAGATGTGATCGTGGAAGTGGTGGATGCGCTGAACGATTGTAAGAAGCGCAATCTGCCGCGCGCGGAGCGTTTGAAAAAGCTTGCCTCAATTGAAGGCGTGTACGTGCCCGCGCTTTACCGTGCGGAGTATCACGAGGATGGCACGCTGAAGGCTTTTACGCCGACTGATCCCGCCGCGCCCGCGACGGTGAAAAAACGTTTCGTTGCCGACCTTAACGCTACTGCCTATCCGGAAACGATCCCTGTGCCGTACACGCAGATTGTGCACGACCGAATCATGCTGGAAATTATGCGCGGCTGCACGCGGGGCTGCCGTTTCTGTCAGGCGGGGATGCTGTATCGGCCCGTGCGGGAACGCAGTCTGGAAAAGTTGAACGATCTGGCGCAGAAACTTGTGGATCACACCGGGTACGAGGAAATTTCGCTTTCCTCCCTGTCCAGCGGAGATTATTCGTGCCTGCCCGCGCTTTGCGAAGGATTAATGGAACGCTTTGCGGATCAGCGCGTGAGCATCTCGCTGCCGTCGCTTCGCATCGACAGCGTTGTGAAAGATTCGCTGGCCCAGACCCAAAGAGTGAAAAAGACCAGCCTGACCTTCGCGCCGGAAGCGGGAACCCAGCGCTTGCGCGACGTCATCAACAAGGGCGTAACAGAGGACGACCTTCGGGGAAAGCTGAAAGATGCCTTTGAGGGCGGATGGAACAGCGTGAAGCTGTACTTTATGATGGGGCTGCCGACCGAAACGCAGGCGGACCTTGAGGGGATTGCCGCCCTGGCCCGGATGGCGGTCAACGCATATTATGCGGTGCCCAAAGGCCAGCGTGCCAAAGGACTGCGCATCACAGTCAGCGCGGCGGTGTTTGTGCCCAC
>DAOPZG010000246.1:0-2297 GCA_035353235.1 Candidatus Limiplasma sp. | reverse complement strand
TGCCCCCGGACGATAGCCGCCGCTGGGCATGCCCTTCACCTCCCCGGTTTGATTCGACTTTGATTTTGATACTTTGATTTTTTGATTTTTGATTATTGAAAATCGCGCACGGCAGGCCGAGCGCGCTGCGCAGCCTAATGGCCGTAGGGATTTGACCCGCCCCTGGATTCGCTCCCATTTCGGAAGTAATCGCCCTGCTGGCTGTGTAAACGGCTGTGACACTCGGAGCAAAGAGCTTGCAGGTTCGACCAGTCGTTCGTGCCGCCATCCGTCAGCTTGCGCTTGTGATGGACGAGCTCGGCGGGCGTCAGCTTATCTTCGGCTTTGCATATCTCGCACAGAGGGTTCGCCGACAGAAACGCCGCGCGTATCCTGTTCCACGACCGCCCGTAACGTTTGTTGGAATCGGGATCGCGGTCGCAGTGGTTGTAGCGCTTGGCTTCAGCCTTTTGATGTTCCTCGCAGTACCTGCCTGTGGTCAGCTTGGGGCAGCCTGGGTAGGCGCACGGCTTCCTGGCTTTGTATGGCATGCTGCGCCTCCTTCTATGCGCTCCACTGGACAACCTACTTCTCCTCGGGCTTCCCGGTGGCAGCGACATTCAGTAACAAGCAATACCACTTCAGAGGTCTGAGGCTCTCCTTTCCCGCGTACGACAACAGCCCCCCGCGGGATTGCTCCTGGGGGGCTGTATGGATCGATTGCTCTATTATTAGCATACCAGAAATTTTCAAGTACACAAGTGAACTCGTGTGCATTTATGTGAACTGGCGTGCACACTTTTTTCTGCTATTCAGTACGGCACGGATCCCGGGGATAAGCTTTGTGATGTTGGTGTTAATGTTATCAGTGCTGATTCGGATCACCTCCCAGTCATCACCGAGTTTCCACTTGATAACATCATCGCGGGTCTGCTGGTATTTCTGTCTGTCTTTCCCGTGATACGGAGCCCCATCAATCTCCAGAACGACTTTCATTTCTGGGAGGACGAAATCGACGGTGTACTCAAAAACCTTAACCTGATGATGCGCGTTTACGCTACGTCGCGCAAGTTCCAAGGCAACCATGATTTCCTCAGTGCTCTGGAACCAACCTCGATTGTTCAACTTTTTTCTTACAAGGTCGATAGCCGCTTTATATTGGGCGATGTCGGTCATCTTGGAGATCCGTTTAACGGCGTTATCCAGCTTCCGTTCCTTAACCGACGAATCTTTCTGCTCCTTCTCAGCGCGTTCCTGCGCAACGGCTTCTTTGCGGCATTCCGGGCAGGCGTACTTGATATTTCTCAAATAGCTCCAACTGCGGACCGGTGCTCCGCAAAAGCGGCAAGGCGGATAATAGATCGTCTGCTTGTATGGTCTCTCCTCAAATGGGATACCGTCTTCTTTTGCTTCAAAATAACTCATGCCTGTGCCTCCCGCTCCGCCAGCAGCCTGTCCACCACTTCCACGGCACGATCGTGTTTGTTCAGCACCCAGCGGCGGCTGTAATGCAGGTCAGACGCGATCTGATCCCAAGGCAGAAAGCACAGGTACCTCTTTTCAAGGATCAGCCGGTAGCTTTCATTCCGCACTTGGTCGATTAGGGAGGCGATGTTCATCTTCAAACTGACCAGTTCGTCAATCTGTTGGTTGACCTGTTCTTCGGCCTCCATCAGCCGGAGAATGGTATCCTGCAGGGAAGTCACGTTACGAGTGTGCGACACTGGTTCGCCGCTATAGGATGCCGTGACTTTTTGTGTCAGGGAACGCAAACTCTCCACCTGTTGGAGTTTGCTGTTGATCCGCTGGTCAAGCCGGTATGCCTGTCCGAGATACTCTTTTGCCATCATAAGTTCTACCTCCTCAACTGCGCCCTGACCGCGTCCATCAGCGCGGATTGGGTCAGGTTTTTCTGGTCAAGGGCCTTCATGACCATTTCGTCAATCGTGTCCTTTGTAATGATATGGTGGATTACGACTGTTCCGGATTGCTGCCCTTGTCGCCAGAGCCGGGCATTGGTCTGTTGGTAAAGCTCCAGCGACCAGGTGAGCCCAAACCAGATCAGCGTGGAGCCACCCGTTTGCAGGTTCAGACCGTGTCCGGCGGAAGCGGGATGAATTAACGCCACCGGCAGTTCACCATGATTCCACACCGCAATTGTGCCGGGCTTGTCGAGGCGGGCAAACGGGATGTGGAGCGCGGCAAGCCGTTCAGTAATTCTCGCTTTGTCATGCTGAAACCAATAAGCCACCAGAACGGGGTTGCCGTTTGCCTGTTCTATCAGATCTTCCAGTTCGTCAAGTTTTCGATCGTGTATT
>DAOPZG010000245.1:0-2359 GCA_035353235.1 Candidatus Limiplasma sp. | reverse complement strand
CCTGCTGGTATGTCGTACATACCTATTCGGGCTATGAAAACAAGGTTAAGGATAATATCGAGAAATCTGTCGAAAACAACGGCATGCAGGATTTGATTCTCGATGTCCGCGTCCCCGTTGAGGACGTTGTGGAGATCAAAAACAACCGCCGTGTAAAAAGCCAGCGCAAAGTATACCCCGGTTATGTGCTTGTGCATATGATAGAGACCAGCGAAAGCTGGTATCTGGTGCGTAACACGCGCGGGGTGACCGGCTTTGTCGGCCCCGACAGTAAACCCGTCGCCTTAACACCCGAAGAGGTAGATATGATGCTCTCCACACAGGTCAACAGCGTGGAGTTCGGCATCGCCATCGGCGAAGAGGTTCGCATCCTTTCCGGGCCGTTGGAAAACTTTACAGGCGTGGTGGAAGACGTGGACACCGTACGCCAGAAGCTGACCGTAAAGGTAAAAATGTTTCTGGGCCGCGAAATGCCTGTGGAAGTCGACCTGCAAGACGTGGTCAAAGTCTGAGCTTCTCCCCCGCCGACAGGGCCGGGCAAGCTCTCCGCAGGTATTCTGCGGAAAATCCCTTCGTTGTCCAAAGCGTTTATCGCTTTCAGGGCATTCTCTTTAGGCGGGCAACCGCCGCTACACTCTGCGCCGCCGCGAAGCTTCGGCTCCTGTTCCAGGCGCAGGGTCGTGGGAGGAACGGAAACGTTCCGCATTACCACAGATTGAGGAGGTTCCATTACCATGGCAAAGAAAGTGCAATCCCTTATCAAGCTGCAGGTTCCCGCCGCCAAGGCGACGCCCGCGCCGCCGATCGGCCCCGCGCTGGGTCAGCACGGCGTGAACATCCCGGGTTTCTGCAAAGAGTTCAACGAACGCACGGCCAAAGAAGCCGGTATGATTATCCCCGTCGTCATCACCGTATATTCTGACCGTACGTTTACCTTCATCACCAAAACGCCGCCCGTTCCCGTTCTAATCAAGAAGGAACTGGGCATCGAACACGCCAGCGGCCGCCCCAACCGCGACAAAGTCGGCATGCTCACCAAAGAGCAGGTGCATAAGATCGCTGAGATCAAACTGCCCGACGAAAACGCCACCGAGATCGCCAGCATCGAGAGCATGGTGCGCGGCACCGCCCGCTCGATGGGCATCACGGTTGAGGAATAACCGCCGGAAAACCCTAAACGTTTGTGGGAGGACATTGTGCCGTTACGACCACAGGGAGGAATTGAACAATGAAACACGGAAAGCATTATGTAGACAGCGTGAAGCTGCTTGATCCCCTGAAGGCTTACGACCCCGAGGAGGCCTGCGACCTCGTTTGCAAAACCAGCAAAGCCAAGTTTGACGAGACCGTTGAAATCTCCTGCCGCCTGGGCGTAGACCCCCGCCATGCGGACCAGCAGGTTCGCGGCGCCGTCGTACTGCCCCATGGCACCGGCCGCGTAATTCGCGTGCTGGCGATCACCAAGGGCGACAAAGTGAAAGAAGCCGAGGCTGCAGGCGCGGATTTCGTCGGCGGCGAAGAAATGGTACAGAAGATCCAGACCGAGAACTGGTTCGGTTACGATGTAATCGTCGCGACTCCGGATATGATGGGTATCATCGGCCGTATCGGCCGTGTGCTGGGCCCTAAAGGCCTGATGCCTAACCCGAAGTCCGGCACGGTTACGATGGATTTAACGAAGGCCATCAACGACATCAAAGCCGGTAAGGTGGAGTATCGCGTTGATAAAACCGCCATTATCCACTGCCCCGTCGGCAAAGCCTCTTTCGGCCCTGAAAAGCTGGGCGAAAACCTGAAGGCGCTGATGGATGCCATCAACAAAGCGAAGCCCTCTACCGCAAAGGGCATCTACGTCCGCTCGCTTTATATCAGCTCCACCATGGGCCCGTCCATCAAGCTGAACCCGATGAAGTTCTAAGTCTGCGCAGTGTTATCGCGCCACGGCAGTCCGATATTAAAAAGAATCCGTGTATTCCGCAAGGAGCACGGGTTCTTTTATGTCTGAACAGAAAGTTCTTCCGCTTAACACTGCCGGCTTCTTGAGCACAGACAGTGATCCGGAAGCGTATTCTCCATCACCCACAGTCCGCCTTCAGGGTATCTCTTCTTCCGCCGTAATGGTTCCATCCGTCTGCAGCTTCACAATTCCGGTAGTCAGAAAACTCTCCGGCAGGTTTTGGTATCCCTCATAGGTTTTTGTGTTTCGCAGCAGCTTCCAGATTGCCTGCATCCCATCCTTATCCGTAACCGGATAGGGTTGATAACTCCCGCTGGTCTGTGTCAGGCAGGGGAGAACGGTAAGGCTGCGCAATACTGCGCCTGTCTCTGTTTTTTCATATTGCAGCTGAAAAATACCAGT
>DAOPZG010000244.1:0-2407 GCA_035353235.1 Candidatus Limiplasma sp. | reverse complement strand
AGTTTTTTTTCGCCTTTTCTACTTGCACAAGAAAGCATTTTAGCGACAATTACATGACACTGGCGTGACATTTTAAGCATATTGTATAAATGTACGTGGAATAAAATGGAACGAAGAACGATGGAATATCCGGAAGGAAACAATGCCACAAAATGGACGAAACAATTCGAAAAACATGATTTCAAAAAAGGAAACAAGCGGAAATGGTGGTGGACGAATGTGCCTGAAAATATAAGAAAAGTTAGAGAACGAAAATTTTAACCTTGTGATGTCCGCATTTATTTTACGAAAAAAGAGAAACGAAACCGATTTCATTTATGGCAATTTTCGTGAACGATAAAAATGATATGGCAGCTGGAAATTCCCGGCGATGAAGAAGCGCGGCAGGGGGATCAGTTTTTGAAAGACAAGGGAAAGAAATCAGGTTTGCTACTTTCGAAAACCAGAAGATAGTAGTTTTCATCACGAACAGCTTCCTGTTCCTGCAACGTTTCAACCTGCGAAAGGTTGTTTTCTTTACACAGATACAACAAAGCGTCTCCGCTATCGGCCTGATAACCCGCGACGCCACCGTTTTCGCAAACCACATCGCCGCTGTAAAGGGCGGTCAGCATATCCGCAGGCATCCATTCGGTGCTGTTGTTTTCATTATATTGTATATATGCATGATGCCCGGAATCCGTTTCCCGATCAAGATTTTCTTTCAGGAAACACTGAATTGTATGATGAAAGGATACCTCGGATATCTGCTTGATATTCTGTACAGAGAGAGACGAAAAAAGAACGAAAACGATGCAGAACAGCAATGGGAAAATCTTCCTCCCTTTAAAGCGGTCCATTACGGCGCCTGCGAATACGGCGGTTAACGCAGGAACCGCGATCAGGCAGGAGTAGACATACCAGCGATATTTCACATTGGCGAGGGAGTAAAAAAGAATGGGGATTGTAAACTATATAAAACAGCCGATTGCAGCTCTGCGCTGAGCGGGTGAAAGTCGATGACCGCTTAGTAGAATTATCATGCAACACAAAACGCAAAGCGACAATGCAAGCAATAGTCCGGGGCTTCGGATCAACGGTGTCAGATAATACAGAAGCGCCGGTATAGCGGTATCCACCGGATCAGCGACTGAACCGATTCGGTTTGCCACGTCGGTGGAGAACATGCGAGCCAGAAATGCGGTGCCATCACGAGAATAGCGGGCGATCGCCCATGAAAAGACGAGAAGGAGTCCTGCCGCCAGCAGAAGAAAAAACCGTTTCGTAGATAACTGGTCGATCTGTCTATTACATAGAAGGATCAAAAAGCATATCATGGGGATATTCACGGCATGGAAACCTTTCTCCAGAAAGGCAAGGCCAAAGCATATTGCGCTGCAATAGAGCCAGCGAAAACCGCGATCGCACATTATAGTGGAAAGAATCGCCAGAGTAAAGAAAAGCTGATACTGCGCATCCGCGTCGCCATATCGCGCAAAGTGAAGTCCGAAAAACACCCGGTTAGCCGTAAATATGGCGAGCGTCAGAACGGCGGTCCAGCGCCCGCATCGTTTCCATGACCACAGGGCAACCGCCAGAGCGGTTAACAGACCGGAGAACGCGCTGAAAAAGCGCAGAGCAAACGCGTTATAACCAAAAAGCCGATAGGCAAGTGAAATCAGCCAGAAGCTGAGCGGTGGTTTCAGATTCCAATAATCCGGGAGCCCCTGATAGGTTTGAACCAGGTAATCGCTGTTGCGGATCATTTCGTAGGCGTTCACACCGTGACGCGCTTCGTCGTAACTTTCAATCGGCGATTCGCCAAGATGCCCGAACAACAGATAAAGCAGCGCAACAAGAAGAAACGCAACGACGAGAAAGAATGCTGCGTCTGTTTTCCGAAGATGTGTGCGGTCTGTCATCTGTGCGCATCCTCCTGATCGGGCAAGGAGCTGTTTACAGGAAAGTTAACGCGGTCAACAATTGTATTGTATATAATTGGGCGGCGGATGGCAAGTCGGAAATCCGGGTAAGCAATGATTGATTCACTTCGCGGCTATCAAAGTGGGGAAGACGCAAATTTTGGTGAGTGAAGCCGAGGGATTAGCAGCGCTATTTCAAGGATTATCGAACTTGAAGATGCGGTGCTCCGCGAAAGCAGGCGTGAAAGGGATTGGTTCAACGATTTCCTGGGGATTCGGCGACGGTTTCGTCGAGGATAACCGGGATCGTGATTTGCAATTGAGCGGTTTTATGCTATAATAAGGTTTAATCTTATGGCCAGGGGCGGAAAGGCGGGATGGATGACAATGCTCAGTATGACAGGTTACGGCCGATACCGTGCAAGTAGAGAAGGTCGCGATCTGTTGCTGGAATTGAAATCCGTCAACCATCGCTTTCTGGATGTGAATTTTCGGCTGCCCAAAGC
>DAOPZG010000243.1:0-2575 GCA_035353235.1 Candidatus Limiplasma sp. | reverse complement strand
TCGCGGCGGCCATCGGCGCGGGCCTGCCCATCGACGAGGCCTATGGTACCATGATTGTGGACATCAGTGCCGGGGTAAGCGATGTGGCGGTATTAAGTCTGGGCAAGGTGGTCGTAAGCGACTGCTCCAAAGTGGGCGGGGATAAGCTGGACGACGCGATTATCCGCTACCTGCGACGCAAACACAATCTGTTGATCGGCGAACGCACGGCGGAGGAGCTGAAGATCAACATCGGCTCCGCCATCCCGCGAAGCGATCAGCTGTACATGGAAGTGACCGGCCGCAACCTGATCTCCGGCTTGCCCAAGACCATGCGCATCACCAGCGACGACGTGACCGAAGCCATCGACGAACCGCTGCAGCAGCTGATTGAAAGCATCCATGGCGTGCTGGAACACACCCCTGCGGAGCTGGCGGCGGATATTTTTGAATACGGCATTCTGCTTACCGGCGGCGGCGCGGAGCTGTTTGGCCTGTGCGAGGCCATCGCCGACGCGCTGAAGGTGCCCTGCTCCGTGGCCGAGGACCCGCAGACCAACGTGGTGATGGGCTGTGGCAAGGCGCTGGAAAATCTGGCCGATCTGGGCAAGTTCCTGGACGACAACCGCAGAAGGCTGATCGGGCGGTAAACGCCGGGCGCCTGCAGAATGAAACATAAAAAAGCGCGGGGAACAATGTTTCCTCCGCGCTTTTTCTGCCCGGCAGTGGGTTCTATAACTCTTTACAAAAGCAGACAGCTTCCGGCCTGCCGACATACTTGCCGTACGGCTCCGTTTCGCGCCAGCCGCAACGAAGATAGAACGCGACCGCGCGGGCGTTGACGCGCCGCGTTTCGCAGACGAGGCGGGTATAACCTGCCTGCGCTGCTAACGCTGCCAGCGCTTGCAGCAGGGGCGCGCCTGCGCCGTGTTCCCGGGCGTAAACGCGCTTCACTTCAGCGGTATGACCGCCCAGCAGGCGGAACCCGCCGCAGGCTACGGGGGAATCGCCCCGATAGGCTACCAAAAATGCCGCACCGGTTTCCCGCACGTCGAAGGAAGAGCTTCCGTCGCAACCGGTGATGGTGCGCAGGGTGTTGTTCAGCTCGCACAACAACGCTGCCGCATCCGGGTGGCCGGGGTCGCGGGGGACGAAGCGGAACGGCTCAGCCGAGGACGACGCAACGGAAGAGGGATTGGCTGTCATAATTTACTCAACTGGTCCAGCGAAAGCTCGAAACTCGGCACAAACTCGTTCATAAATTCCGCCACTTCGGGCAGGTCGCTTTTCCGGATGCTTTCCAGCACCGTGGCGCGTGCCTGGTCGAACTCCCGGTTGCCCAGGTTTTGTTCCTCAATACATTTCAGGTAGGCGCTGATACGGTCCGCCGCCTTGACAAGTTTCCACTCGTAGGCGGTTTCGTCCGGCAAAAGATAGGGGCGGTAAGCGGGGCGAAGGTCGGCGGGCAGCATGGCCAGCAACTGCTCGTTCGCCAGCGCCTCAATCCGTTTATACGCGCCCTTGATTTCCGGGTTTTTGTATTTGACCGGGGTGGGCAAGTCGCCGGTGATCACCTCGCCCGCGTCGTGGTACAGGGCCAGCGAAAGCACGGTTTCCGGGTTCACGTCGCGGCCGTGACGTTCGCGGGCCAGCGCCGCCAGACCGTGCGCGATCATGGCGCACTGCATGCTGTGTTCCATGTCGTTTTCCGGCACGGTGTTGCGCATCAACCCCCAGCGGCGGATCAGCTTGAGGCGGTTTAAGTAGGCAAAGAACGGGTTCATGTCGCCTCCTTGTCGGCAGGTGCCGACGGCGTGGAACGGGGGAACGATCGGCACGGAACTTAATCACCGTGTTTCCGCGCCGGGCAACAGCCTGTGAATAGACACGTTGTTTTTAATTACGAGGAGCGATCACATATCTTCCTCGTTCGCGGCCTGCAACACCAGCGCGGGAATCTCCGCCGCATCGTCCACCAAGAAGCGGGGATGCTGCGCTTCCAGCAGTTCGCGCCCGCGGAACCCCCAGCTGACCAGCATACAATCCATACCGGCGTTCAGCGCGGTCTGCGCGTCCACGTCGCTGTCGCCCACGTAAAGCGTGCGCTCCGGCGTAGCGTTCAGCGTATCCAGCGCGAGAAGCGGCATTTGCGGCGCGGGCTTGCGGGGTATGTTGTCGCTGCCGCCAACGGCAACGGATACAAGGCTGCCGAAGAAAGTTTCCGCAAGCGCCTGCACCGCCGAGTCGTTCTTGTTGGAGACAATGCCAAGCCGGATACCGGCCTCCTGCAGGGCTGCCAGCATTTCCGGCACACCGTCGTAGGGATGGGTATGCACGTCGCAGTGTGCGGTGTAGTACCGGCGAAACTCGGCCAGCGCCGGCTCCATCGCCGGATCGGCAGCCCCCTGTGGCAGCACGCGCTCAATCAGCATGCGGACCCCGTTGCCGACGAATTGGCGAACCTCGTCAGCGGTGCGTGTGGGGAAGCCGAATTGGCGCAGGGTGTGGTTGACCGCGTCGGTCAGGTCCTCCAACGTGTTAAGCAGGGTTCCGTCCAGATCAAACAGTACGGCGTCATACCGGTACATTGGCAGAT
>DAOPZG010000242.1:0-2598 GCA_035353235.1 Candidatus Limiplasma sp. | reverse complement strand
TATGCCTGTGAGGTGACCAGCGGCGCAAGCGTTTCCAAGCAAACAATCACCTTTACTGCGGGCACGGCCGGCTTTACCCTGCAGGGCGGGCAGCGCATGACCATCTACGGCATCCCGACGGGCACGCGCTACGCCGTGAGCGAAAACAGCTACGCTGCCGAGGGTTACACCACGCAAGCTAGCGGTGCAAACGGCACCATTGGCACGGGCCAGTCCACAGCGGGTTTCGTCAACACCCGTTGGATTGGAACGCTGACGGTGCGCAAAGCGCTGGCGGGCAACGCAGCGGATACGGAGCACAGCTTCCCGTTCGACATCACGCTGTCGGATAATGCCGGTTTAACGGTCAGCGGTACCTTTACCGCCACCGGCGCGCAGCGAAGCGTCACCTTCAGGGGGGGCAAGGCCACTGTGAGCCTGAAAGGCGGCGAGAGCGTAACCATCCAGAATCTGCTTTCCGGCTGGACCTATTCTGTGGCGGAAGTTGAGGCTAACACGGATGGGTATATAACGACCGCCAGCGGCGCAAGCGGGGTGATCCCGTACGGGGGAACCACAGCGCTGTTCACCAACGAGCGGAATATTGAGCAGGCGTACAAGCGCATCACCGTAACCAAAACGTGGTCGGACGAGAACAACAAGGACAGTGTACGGCCTGAAAAAATCAGCATCTACCTCTTCGCTGGAGATAAAATCATCGATAAGAAAGAGATCAGCGCGTTCGACCGCTGGACCTGCCTGTTTGAAAATCTACCCGTGTTCAACAGCGACGGCAGCACTATCCTTTACCGCATCGTGGAAGGTGCAATCGCGAAATACTATGCGCGCTATACTGATGGGCTGGAATCAGTCAACATCCTGAACACACATACGCCGGAAGTGTTCAAGGGGAAGGATGGTTCAGAAACCATTGTTATCATGGATTTCACGATTCCGTTGGGGAGCAATATCAATCGGAACCAGGGCGACACCATCAATTGACGATTTTGACATAAGCGGAGGATTCCAATATGCGTAAGCTTACATGTTACCTTGCGGTACTGTTCTTGCTTTTTCAAAGCATGAGCGCCTTTGCCGAGTCGATGGTGATTGACGAATCCTCCGACATCGCCCAGGAGAGTACGGTGCTATCCCCGGCGGAAATCGCGCTGCTTGGACGCCCGAAGACCGATCAGCCGACGCATTTGACCGTCGGCAACCCAACGATGGTGAGCGGTAGTTTCTTCACGGATATGTGGGGCAACAACACCAGCGATATCGACGTGCGCACGCTGCTCCACGGGTATAACACGGTGGAGTGGTCCTCGCAGCTGCAATTCGTAATCGACCCGATAGTGGTGAGCAACCTGACCACCGGGCGCTCGGGGCGCAACGCGCTCTATACCATCACCCTGCAGCAGGACCTTACCTATTGCGATGGCACCACACCGATCACGGCGAAGGATTATGTATTCTCGCTGCTTCTGTGCACCTCCCCGCAGGCGGCAGCGCTTGGAGCGGAATCGTCCCGCTATTCGCAGATTGTGGGCTATGACGAGTACCACAGCGGCGAAGCGAAAGCCCTGCGCGGCGTGCGGCTGATCGATGAGTACACCTTCAGCATTGCCGTCAAGGCCGAGTATGAGCCTTTCTTCTACGACCTTGCGAACCTGTGGTGCATTCCCTATCCGCGGAGCGTGCTCGCCCCCTACTGCGATGTGGAGGATACGGAAAAAGGGGCGCAGCTGCGCAACATCGACCCCGCAAACGCGGAAGTGCCCTTTACGGTCGAGCTGCTCAAGCAGACCATCTTTGACGAAACGCAAGGGTATATGTACTTCCCGCGGCTCACCTCCGGCCCCTATCAGCTGAAGGCGTACGACCGGGCAAGCGGAAATGTGGATTTTGCGATCAACCCGTATTACAAAGGCAACTACGAGGGTGTCAAACCAGTGATTGACACGCTGACGCTGGTGCCGGTTGTGCCGGAAACTATGATCGCAATGCTTCAGGACGGGCAAGTGGATCTGATCAACAAGTGCGTGGATGGGTCGCTGATCCTACAGGGGATCGCGTTACGCGACGCGGGCTTTGAAGCGAGAAACTATGCGCGGCTGGGGTACGCGTACTGCGCGTTGGCGTGCGAAAAGGGGCCACAGCAGTTTACAGCTGTGCGGCAGGCTCTGGCCTACTGCATCGACAAGGACGCCTTTGTGAATGATTTCTTGCAGGGTTTCGGAATCGCGGTGCATGGTTATTACGGCATGGGGCAGTGGATGCTGCTGGCTGCACTGGGCTCGTTGCGGCCGGATGGTGCCAGTGATAAAGACCTGGCAGCATGGGACAAACTGACGCTGGACGGCCTGAACCCCTACCCGCGGGATTTGACCGAAGCCAAAAAGCTGCTCGTGAAAAACGGCTGGACGCTGAACGCCAAGGGAAAGAAGTTTGTCGAAGGGGTGGATGACATCCGTTACAAGAAGGTGGATGGGCAGCTGATGCGTCTTTCGATCCGCTTCGCGCAGGCGCAAAACAGCGTAGGCGCGCAGATGGTATCGCAACAACTGGCCGAAGCCTGGCCGCAGATCGGCGGGGAGCTGATCGTGGAGGAAGTGCCCT
>DAOPZG010000241.1:0-2599 GCA_035353235.1 Candidatus Limiplasma sp. | reverse complement strand
TGTTTCTGTTTGACAATCTGGTTGTACCGCAGATTGCCTATCCCGTGGAGACTTCCGCGGATGTTTTGGGCGTATCCATCCAACAGACCGCCCGAATCCTCAAAAACAGCCCGCAGGACGTTACCGACGGGGAGTATGCAATCATCGACCGGGTGTGGGAAGCGAATCAGCTTACGCAGGCCTATGCCCCCCGCCAATCGGACAGTACCCGCAAGCTGTTCCGGTATTTTAACGACCATACCCGCGCGGATGTGCTTGCATATGTCGGGGTTTCCGTCCGGTTGTCCACCTCGCATCCCCTGACCGCGCTGCATGCCTTTTGGGCCCTCTCCGGCGGTTTTGTGGACCCGTTTGACGATGCTGCCAGCTACTATACCCGCATGGTTACACCTGCTTCGTCCAAGTATCCGTCGGCGCTGACCATCGCCCACCCCGCTGCGCTTGCGTCCCTGCAGGATCGCCTGCTGAGTCTGGAATCTAGCTATCGGGATCTTCCGCTGATATCCCAGCTGCAATCCTCCGGTTTTTTCTGCTGGATGCTTTTCGCGGGATGGTTCCTGATCCGTCGCACGCCGGAAAAAAAGCGGGGCTGGCTGCTGGTTGCTCCCCTTGCGACGCTGTTATCGTGCCTGCTTTCTGCCGGGTTCGTTATCGGCAGCCGATACGCTCTCCCGCTCATTTTCTCCGTTCCCTACCTGCTGTGTCTGTTCAGCGCACCCATTGTGCACAACGCCGTTCCGCCCTTGCATTCCTCGCAGAAAGAAGCGACACCATGAAAGAAAACGAGGGGAATCGTTCCTTGAAAACCACACTAGGGCGCATGCGCCGCGCGGACCAGGATTTTCATTTGATCGAGCCGGGAGATCGCGTCGCCGTTGGCGTTAGCGGCGGAAAAGACAGCCTGCTGATGCTGCACACGCTGGCAATGTACCGCCGCGTTCGCAAGGATGATTTTACCTTGCAGGCCATCATGCTGACCGCTGGAAAAACGCCGCCGGATACCCGTGCCATCGAAGAATTTTGCCGTTCGGTCGATGTGCCCATCACGGTCCGGTATACCGACCTGTATCAGATCATTTTTGAAAAGCGCAACGACCGCAGCCCCTGCCCCCTGTGCGCCAAAATGCGCCGCGCCATGCTGTGTGACCTGTGCAACGAACTGGGCTGCAACAAGCTGGCGCTGGGTCATCACCGGGAAGACGCATTGGAGACTTTTCTGATGAGCCTGATTTACGAAGGGCGCATCCATACCTTTCACCCAAAAACCTACATGAGCCGCGCCAACATCACGGTAATCCGGCCCTTGATTTACATGCCGGAAAAAGACGTGATCCATATGCAGAAACTGCTGCAGCTTCCCGTGCTGCATAACGATTGCCCCGCCAACGGGCACACCAAGCGGCAGGAAATGAAGGATTTGCTTCACGAGTTGGCCAAGCGTTACCCACATCTGGAAGAAAACATGCTTTCCGCTTTGAAAAACGACGAGCAGTACAGCCTGTGGGAAAAGACGCCGCGCGAATCCACTTCGGACGACGAATAAACGGCCGTTTCATCAGCCGTTAAGATGAAGGGAGACCTTTTCATGGCAGTGATAACCTGTAATTTCTTCTCCAAATCCATGCCTGGTATGCAAGCTTTCACAGCGGTGTTGCCAATTGACGCGCCGCCTTCCGCGCCGGATGCGCCAACGTACGCGGGCGGTCCGTGGCCGACGATTTATCTGCTGCATGGCTATACCGGCAACCATACCGATTGGCTGTATCACAGCGGCATTGTGGACTGGGCCGCCAAGCACCGGTATGCTGTGATTATGCCGGGATGCGGCAACGCTTTCTACCTGGACAATGCGGAAACCGGCGAAAAAAGCGGCACCTATGTGGGCGTCGAACTGGTCGATGTAACCCGCAAGATGTTCCCCCTGTCCCATCGCCGGGAAGATACGGTCATCGCCGGTCTCTCGATGGGCGGCTACGGCGCGCTGCGTAACGGACTGTATTATCCGGATACGTTCGGTGCGGTTATCGCCCTTTCCTCGGCGCTGATTACCGACGAAGTGGCTGCCATGACCCCGGAAAAAGAAGGAAACGGCGTGGCCCCTTATGGCTATTATCGTCATACGTTCGGTGAGCCTTCCCGCTTACTGGGCAGCGACCGCGACCCCAAACAACTCGCAACGGCCTGCGTGCAGGCCGGTAAGATGCCGCGTATCTTTATGGCCTGTGGCTCGGAAGATTTCGCATTCCGCATTAATGATGATTTTCACCGCCACCTTGAAACGATTGGTTATCCTCACGAGTGGTGGGTACGTCCCGGCGTGCATGATTTTGCTTTCTGGAACCAATCCATGCCCGCAGGGATGGATTGGCTTGATCATCGCGCCTGATCTTTTCAAAAGACAAGCTTATCTCGTTCCGCGCTCTTGATGCAGGGCAACTCGTTAGGTGCCTGTTTGCTGCCTTATCTTCCACAATAACGAATCTCCCCTTCCGCTGCCGTCGGCAGTCGGAAGGGGAGATTCGTTTTCATATGAATTGAGGCGACGGAGGAGTCACTCCGGCACAATATCCCGCGGGGTTACTCCAACGTAAATACGGGC
>DAOPZG010000240.1:0-2638 GCA_035353235.1 Candidatus Limiplasma sp. | reverse complement strand
GAAAACAGAACGGCTTTCAGCGAGCTGGTCCCCACATCCGCCCCGATGATCAGATCCCTCATGCCTTCTGTTTTTCCTCCCATTCGCGACGCACCGCCTCATAAACGCTGTCGGGAATCTCCTTCGTGGGGAAGGAGCAGCGGGGCAGCAACTGATCCCCGGCGATTTCCGGGTTGGTGCAGGCGTTGTGATCCCGGTAGCGCTCGCGCACGGCGGGGTCGCGGAAATCCGGCACCTCATAGGGGATATTGCCGTGCAGGATGGACTGATACCCCAGAATGCCGGGCAGCGACATATCCAGCGCCTGATACACGTCGATCGCTTCCTCGCCGCCGGGCCGACCCAGCAGCTTTTCCAGAAAATAATGCATGGTGTAGAAATCTCCGCCGCCGTGGGTGCCGATCGAGCGGGAAAGCTCGGTATCCACCACCGGCTTGGGGTTGTAGGCGATATCCTGTTCCGTCAGCGCCGCGCCTTCCTGGAAAATGTGAACGCGGTTCACGCCCTCCTGCCAGCGGTCGGACTCCATCATTCCTTTTTGTCCGTAGATGGAGTACCAGATGGAGCCGGGTTCGCGCTTCAAATAGCCGTTCAGGCTTTTCACCGTCGCGCCGTTGCTCATCTGCATTACCAGCAGGCCGCTTGCGCCGCCCGCGTAGCCCTTTTGCCACATATTGGGGACGTTGGGGTTTTCAAAGCCAACAACCCGCACGGGGCGCGTGCCGGTAATGGTTACGATGGGGCCCAGGCTGTGCGTGCAGTAGTAGCAGGAATACAGCCGGTTGCGCCAGTGGTCACGCTCGCCGTAGGTGATGTCTCCCCAGATGGATTCGCAGTCGTGCACGTATTCGCCTTCGCCGTGCGTGAACGTGCCCAGATCGCCCGCGCGGTAGCGGCGCTTCATCTCCTGCGTGGCGGCAAAATAGCAATAGTTTTCCGCGTAGGTATACACCTTTCCGCTGCGTTCCACCGCTTCCACCAGCGCTACAGCCTGCGAAAGCGTTTCCACCGGCAGCACCTCGCTGCACACGTGGCGGCCGGAATCCAGCAGCCGGATCGCGTAGGGGGCGTGCTCGTTGGCATAGTTGGCCAGCACGACCGCGTCCATATCATGCTTAAAAAAATCTTCGAAATTCTCATACAGCGCGGCGTGCACGCCGTGCTGGTCCAGCTGTTTCTGGCATTTGTCCAGCAGGGGTTTGTATTTATCGCAGATGGCCACCAGCTCCGCATCCGGGTGACGGCTTAATACCTCGATCATGGTCATGCCGCGGTAGGCGCCAAAAACGCCGATCTTAATCTTGTCTCCCATACCGAAAAACCTCCCAGGCCTTTTCAGGCTTTAATCGCGCCGACCAGCAGGCCCGACGCGAAGTATTTTTGCAGGAACGGATATACCAGCAGGATGGGGATCGTGGTGATGACCGTAACGCTCATGCGCAGGCTGTGCGCCGTCGTAATCAGCCCCTGTGCGGCGGAGGATGCTTCCTTGGTGGGGGCCTTCACCGCGATGTAATTATACAGGATGTACTGCACCGGGTACAGCTCGGGGTTGCGGTAATTGTACAGCTGCGCGTCGATATAGCTGTTCCACTGCCCCACGCACGCGTACAGCGTTACCGCGGCGAGCACTGGCACGCAAAGCGGAAGAACGATGCGTGAGAATACCGTAAAATAGGAAGCGCCGTCGATGGTCGCGGATTCTTCCAGCCCGGGAGGCAGGGTTTCGATGTAAGCGCGGATCAGCACGATGTTAAACACGTTCGCCACCGAAGGAAGCACGTAGACCCAGAACGAACCGGTCAGCCCCAGCGTGCGGATCAGGATATACCCGGGCAGCAGGCCCGCCGACACATACATGCTGAAAAACATGAACCGCCGGATCCATTTTACGCCGATCAGCTCATTCTTGCTCAGCACGTACGCCGCCATACCGGAGATGATCAGCATCAGCAGCGGGCCCAGCACCGAGCGGGCGACGGAAATGAAGAAGCCGTGGATAATCGTGCTGTTGCTGAACGCGACCTGATAGCTGTCCAGGCTGAATCCGCGGGGCCACAGCAACAGCTGGCTGCCGCCGGTCATGCCCATGTCGCTTAAAGAGTAGCAAAGCACATACCAGAAAGGATAAATCATCGTAATGGTAATCAACAGCATAATCAATCCGTTTACCAGATCGAATACGCCAAGTTTTCTTTTCATTGGGAGGTCAGCCTCCTTTCCCGTATTATTTTAGAACAGGGACTGTTCCGTCGTCTTGCGGGACAGCCAGTTTACGCCGATCAAAAGGATCAGGCTGATCAGCGTTTTCACAATGCCGACCGCCGTAGCGTAGGAGAAATTGCCCAGCTTCAGGCCGAAACGGTAAATATAATAATCAAACACTTCCATCGTGGAAATGTTGAGCGTGTTGGTAAAGATGAAGAACTGATCCAGGTACGAGTTGAAGATTGAGCCGGAACCCAGAATCAGCAGCACAATCAGGGTCGGGATCAGGTTGGGCAGGGTCACAAACCACATTTCCTGAAAACGGTTCGTGCCGTCCATACGCGCGGCTTCGTACTGTTCTTCCGGGATGCCCGCGATAGCGGCGATGAACATTACGCTGTTGTACCCTAAAATATTCCACACATCCACC
>DAOPZG010000239.1:0-2639 GCA_035353235.1 Candidatus Limiplasma sp. | reverse complement strand
CCACGCGCAATAGGTCAGAAACAGGTATCCGATAATAGCCATAACTACGGGCATAAACGGCCCCCTTTCACGCAGAAGAGGCAGCAATCATCGTTTAAGCCTCCCCTATCGCGATGTATCCGCAGTATACCGTGGTATCGCTCGAAACCGGCTCTGTCAGCCCCGCATAGATACGCCCGCCTGTGTTTGTCGTGTTTGTCGGCGGGGAAGAGACAAACTTGTTTTGCGGAACCACAGAGGCGTTAAACGGAACAATTACAGGCGTGGTTCCGGCCTTGAATGCTTCCGGGAAGGAAAACGCCGACCAGCCCACGGCGTTGTTTGCGAGCACGGTAACGTTCATGAAACCAAACTGGATTTTACGAACAGCAAGGTTTCCGAGGCCGAGGTTTGTTCTTGCGCTTGAGGCGTTATCTGCTCCGGTACCGCCGTTTGCTACCGGAACAGCGCCGGCCGTGTTGCCAAGACCTAAGTTATTTCTGGCGGCGGCGGCGGTCTTTGCGCCCGTTCCTCCGTTTGCAATTGCAATTGCATCCGCGATTTCCCCGGAAAGACCAAGAGCATTCTTGATTGCTTTCAAGGTGGTTACCCCGGTACCGCCCACTGCAACGGCAAGGGGATTTTCCCCGCTTAACGCTTGCTGTGCGCCGAGCTTTGTACGCATCATCAGCTGTTCGGCTGTGGTAAGCGTCTGCCCGGAGTTAATGCGCAGCGCATCAAACCCGGCCGCATACAGGGATAGTGCCGTCCAGAGCTGCGAAAACTTGATACTTTCAGGCAATGCCGCACCACACACAGCCTCATTGGGGCGTTCGTCCGTGATGTCGGTAGTGAGGACTTGTGTCGCGCCCACTCTTACCCTCACCTGTGCAAGGCTGATTTCATAGGCCGTCGCGTCCCTTGTCAGAGACGGAGCAACGGGAGTTGAAGCTGGCGTTCCAGACAGCTTAACAAGCGTAATGGTATTGGCGGTTTTGTTGTACCTCAAAACAATGCGGTCAATGCGATCCAGCCCACTCGCCGCGCTGTGCGTAACGGCATATACGCCGTTGCCATCGTCAAGCAGGCTGTAATAATGCCCCTGCACAAACGCTCTACCATAGCCTACCAGCGTTCGCATGGTCGATCCCTCTGCCGTCACCTGTAAACAGGTTCCAAAGCACGAAACGCCGTCAATCGCGAACACCTTAAACGCCGTAGCTACATCCTCGGCATAATATTGCCGAACGTCGCCCTCCGTGCTGTTAAACAGGCCGTATTTCTCTTGTGCCATAATCTCACTCCTCTATCTCGCAGCGCCGGAGGCCCGCCGTTGTATGGCCGCCGTAGTAATCGGGGCATCCCCGAATGTTCCTTTAATGGTTCTCGCCCCGTTCTCATGGGTTTCGGTGATTTCGATGATTCGTGCCGACATGCTGTTATAGGTGCCTCTGGCAATGACTTTATCGCCAACGTCATAATCACGCCCGTATCGGCACATACCGCTGTCGATCAGGTCAAGCGTCAGCGATTCCTTTACGCCGGAAGCGTCCAGTTTAGTTTGCCCGAACAGCCGAATCATATCGGCATCGTCAACGCTTCCCGCGTCCGCCCACAATTCGCGGCGGTTGTGCCCGGTGTTTGATCCGCCAACGTTCAAAATGAACCGGTTTTCGTCCTCACCGGAACCCCCGACATATACCGTCGTGGCACTTCCGGACACGGTCTTTTTATATTGTGAATCGCTTGCATTCCCGTTCTTCTCGCTGATTAAAGCAAGCGCGGATCCGCTGGTTCTGTCCACCCCCACCCACGCGCCGAACACAAACTTCTTTGCGGTCAGGTCAAGCGTGATGTTCCATCCGACTTCCGTTGCTTCCCCGATGCTCTGAAATATCGTGTCCAATCGGTCAAAGCGCGCCTGCCATGGAAGGGAAGTCCCTCTGCCTTGATCCGTTGCGGCGATCATATCAGGAACAGCTCGGTTGGCATCCTCCGGGGCGATCATGTTGTTATGCGCAAAGTGGTGATAGGCGGATTCGGCAGGCCCGGTATATCTGTCCCAGCCGAAGTCCTGATACGGGCGGGTGCCTGAAAGCGGGGGAACGCATATCTTGTTTTTTGCCATCCCCTTTAACGTGCTGCCTTTCAGTTGCAGTTTTGTCCGGGTAATGGTAGCAATATCCTCGATGATGCACGCCTTTTCCGGTTCTCCGCTCGGCCACACAATGCACGGCGGCAACAGGATCATTGCGTTCTGGGCGCGTGGATCAATAGTGATTTCGATTGATCCCGTGCCGTAGTAGCTTCTGGTGATGGTAAGGCTTGTGTATTGCGCAATCTCGCCCAGCTTCTCAAAGGCGAGGTTCATCACCTGTAAGGCGGTGTTTTTCACGCCTACACCCCCTCATATGCCGGCCGCCAGCGTACCCGGATAACGCTCTGCGGGATTTCCCCGCCCGTATCATAGACCAGCTTATTCAGGCCGGGGCGCAGGAAGAAATCGGCAACAGAGGTGTCAAGGCTCAACCTCCCGAACGCCCCGGTTACGTTTCCTTCCGCGTCTGTGATGGTTGCGTCCAGTTTCGCGGGGTCGGTATTGATGTACAGGGTATTACCTGTCGCCACAGGACCAGCCAGCGTTAAAACGGCCCCTGTTG
>DAOPZG010000238.1:0-2640 GCA_035353235.1 Candidatus Limiplasma sp. | reverse complement strand
GCATGGCGGGCGAGGAATGCCCCACTACGTATGTGTCTCCCGAAGAACTGATTCAGAAAGCGTTGGCTTTGCAAAGCAGCGGTAACATCGGCATCGCCTATACCTATAACGAGCCGCTTGTCGGCTATGAATATGTGCGGGATTGTGCGGAGTTGGCGCACCGGAACGGGCTTCTTAACGTGCTTGTTACCAACGGCTGCTTCTGTGAGCAACCCCTGAGGGCGCTTCTTCCGCTGATAGATGCGCTGAATATTGATTTGAAAGGTTTTTCCCAAACGTTTTATGATTTTGTAGGCGGCAATCTGGAAACCGTTCAAACCGCCATTCGTCTGGCGGCGGCAATCTGCCATGTGGAAGTGACCACGCTGATCCTTCCCGGCCGGAATGACAGCGACGCGGAAATGGATGCAGAGGCCGCGTGGCTGGCTGCCGTTGATCCGGAAATTCCGCTGCATATCAGTCGGTTTTTCCCACGATATCACATGTCGGATGAGCCAGCCACGCCGGTTGCTACGGTTTACCGTCTGCGTGACATTGCGCGGAAACATCTGCGCTATGTTTATACAGGCAACTGCTGAAGCCTGTATCGTTCCGAAAGCCAGAGTGTGCGATGTTCAAGGCCCCTATATGAAAAGCAAGGCCGTAACGCAGATTTCTGCGTTTGCAGCCTTGCTTTGATCAGTGTCCCCGCGTCCCGCATAAAAAGAAGTGACAATTCTAAGCTACCGGTATTCTTCTGGAATTACCGATGTTCCTTCCCCGTCATTTCGGCCACATCCAATCGCAGGATAGCGACGCTTCCGATTTCAGCATCGGAAAAAGTCCAGTCTGTTTTATCGGAATAATGCTCCATGATCCGGGCCAGCGCCGCCTTTTTCTCCTGTGTATCCGTCACGCATACCACGGTACCGCGCCCAATTACGCTTGCGTATAAGAACGTATATCCGCAGGCTTTTTCCGCCGCGCGCAACGCATGGGCCGTATCCAGCTCAAAGCCCACATGCGGGTTCTCCTTCAGCAGTTCCAGTTTGTGTCCTGCTTTGGCGCAGTGGAAATAAAAAACGCCGCGTCCGTTCTGTTCTTCATATCCGAAATTGAGCGGCACGATATACGGCCCGTCTTCGCTGGCAATCCCCAACCTGCAGCAGTCACAGGAAAGGATGAGTTCCCGCAATCGTTCCCGATCCACAATCTCTCTGTCAGTCCTGCGCATTATCTCACCCTTTCTCCGGGTTCGGCGCGGGCTGCCATTCGCTGTCCAACGCCGTTTCCGAATAGATTTGCCGTGTTCCGTTCATTTTATGCAGGTACATTTTCTCATCCGGATAATAACAGGTATCTTCCGCGTCCTGCGTACCCACGTCGAGGATTCGCAGCGGCTCCGTACCGGAATTATAAAAGGTGTGCGCAATACCTTCCCCGGCAGGCTTGGCGAAAAAGTCGCCGGTTTTCACCTGCTTCTCCCCCTCGTTTGTTCGCAGAGTTCCTTCCCCGGATAAAATATAAAAAAACTCTTCCTGCCGGGTATGGCTGTGATATTTCGTGCTGTACGCTCCTGGCGGAATAATGTCCACGTTGGCGTACAGCCGCTGACTACCCGCCGAACGCCCCAGTTCCAGACTGGTCAACCCCGCATTGTCCTTCCAGATAAAGGCATCATCAAGCCGATCCACATTCCCCGTATGTTCCATTCTCTCGATCCTTTCTAATACTTCCCGGTCGCGTCGGCTATTTCATCTTTTGCAACCGGACGGTTGAAAAAGTCGTTGTGAATATAGCGACCATTAACAACGCTCCATCCACGCGCACAGCCCAATCCGGCAACGGCATCACAAAAAAGTGGACAGCCAGCACCACCAGCGCCGACAACAGCACGGCGCGGCTGATCCGCTGCATTTTCCTCATTACAAGCCCTTCTCTCGTCAGTTTTACTCCGGCTTGGCGGCGATGTCACCGCGCGCCTTCAGATCACTCAAAATCTGCGCATAGCGTTTTTCGTCAATCGTAAATTTCTTCATATAAACGATGTAGCCCGCAACTATGGCGATCAACGGCAGGATCAGCATGGAGCCTTTCATCATCGTGATTCCCTGCGCCGTTACCGCGTCCGGGCTGGGCGCCGCGTTGATTCCGGAAAGGATCAGGGTCAGACCGAGCACACCGCTGGCAATCGCGCCGCCAATCTTGTTGATAAACGGCTGCACGGAGAACGTGATGCTTTCGTTACGTTTGCCCAGTTTCCACTGTCCGTATTCAATAGAGTCGGCCAGAAACATCAGCATCAGCATCTGGATAAACGCCTGCCCCACAAAGATGAGCACGCCCGCTGCCCCGATAAACGCCATGTTCATCGGGGAGAAGAAGAACAGCAGGTATCCGGCCACCACCATCGCCGTCGCCGCGGTATAGAGCTGTCGGCGGGTAAAGCGCTCGCGAAACCAGGTAAACACGCTCAGCGCCGCCAGCTGCGACAGACCCAGCACCAGCGCGAAAATGGAATACATATTTTCGTTGCGATAGGCATATTTGAAGAAGTACACCCCAAAGCTGGTCGTTGTCGTATAGCCGATCATGAACAGGGACATCGCGACCGCCACCCACAGCAGCTGATCGTTTTGGAAGATGACCTTGATCATGCCG
>DAOPZG010000237.1:0-2644 GCA_035353235.1 Candidatus Limiplasma sp. | reverse complement strand
AACGGCGACGTTTGTAATAAAATCGGCACTTCCGGGGTAGCGGTGCTCGCGAAGTATTACGGAATTCCTTTTTATGTGTGCGGACCGACTTCCACGATTGATATGCAGACTGCACGGGGAGAGGACATTCCCATTGAGCAGCGCCCGGAGGAAGAGGTGACTGAGCGCTGGTATAAAAGGCGAATGGCGCCGGAAGGGGTACACGTTTATAATCCCGCGTTTGATGTAACACCGAACGAATTGGTAACAGCCATCGTTACCGAATGCGGCATTGCCCGTCCGCCGTATGACAAGAGCCTGAAAAAAATCGAAGCGCTGAAAGCGAACCTGTCCCATCCGCAGCGCGTCTGACGCGCGTACGGAAGCATAATCGGATGCGGATTCGTCTGTTTGGATTGTGCTGGACCCGGAAAACAGCAGACAGCATGTAGCACCGCTACAGAAACTGCAAATGAAAAAGCCCATCCGGAAAGGCAGATGCACTTTCCGGATGGGCTTTTTCATTTACAGGTTAACGGTTATTTCGATTCTTTGTTGGTGCTGATGCCTAATAGCGAATACAGCGGACAGAAACCGATCAATGCGGTAACCAGTGGAATGAGGCCGATTAACCCGAGCCATTTCAACCCGCCCGGAACCCATAGCAACATGCTTAACAGGGCGATCCCCAGAACGATGCGAATCCATTTATCCATCTTACCGATATTCTTTGTCATAACGATACTCCTCTCTATCAATCCGTGAATGTGAACGGTATCAGTGCCGTAAAATCAAACATACAGGGCGAAAGGCTTGCCAACCGGAGAACTCCGCCGGGCGTGGGTACAGGCTCGAATGCCTGATGGGCGTTCTTTCTGCATTTCCACCGCTTCCTTTCTACAAGGGTAGGATACCTTAATTTTGTTGCTCCTAAACCGATTTTTCTCTAAAAAGAAAGGGCGAAAGCATTTTGCTTTCGCCCTGCCGGTGATCAGGAATACGAATCGGTTTTACTTGCCCTGCGCGATCGCATCCAGCTTGTTCTGGATTTCGCCGAGGTAGAAGTTGGTGACGTCATCATAACCGAACGCCTTGCACTTCTCGACCATTTCATTCCACAGCGAGGTGAATTCCTCATCGCTCGCGGCGTATACGCACTTCCAGCTGTACTCCTTCATGATGGGAGCAAACTGGGCGCGTTTGTTGGCCAGATCGTCGGACTTCGCAGCCACGGTGTACATGGTGGCGGGATGCAGCGAGAAGCGATTGGTAAGCTTCAGGTATTCCACGCCGGTCTTGGCGCCCTGCGCATAATCCTTGCTCCAGGCGGTCAGCATATTATTCTGCAGCTTGGCAATGCCATCGGGCCACGCATCGTGGTTGTAGCAGAAGCCACCGTCCGGATCATAGGCGTTCATCAGAATGGTGGAATTGTTCAGTGCGCTCTTGCCATCGGCATACTTGCCGCCGCCGTATTCGGCGGGAATGTCGGTGTTCATTTCGTCTTTCCAGCACTTCCAACCAAACTCGGTGCCGTAAGGCTTTCCGTCGGCGTCATAATCCCAGCACAGTCCCTGCGGGCCGTTCCAGGTGGTCATAATCCCTTCGGTAGAGGTGAGCCAGTCCAGCATTTCCAGCACGCGTTCGGGGTATTTGCAGTTGGCGCCGATGGTCCAGACGCGGTTGCTGCCAAAGGGCGCGGTGCCGTTCACAACAGGCGCATCGTCCTGCGGGCCCATGGTAACGTACCCGGTGCCTGCGGCGGCGCGTTCGTCGGAGTTAAAGGCCTGCATTTTCCAGCCCCAGAGGCCCATCAGGTAGCGACCGGCATCCACTTTTTGGGAATACGCGTCGTAATTCTGGTTCACGGAATCGGGATCAAACAACCCTGCACGATAGAGCTGGTTGTTAATGGAGAGCATCTTCTGGTACAAGCTGCCTTCTTCCAACGGGTTCACGATTTTTCCGTTGCTCCAGTTCACACCCAGATAATCCTGTTCGGCATAGCCGTACCAGGTCATCATGTCCCAGGTGAATTTCATCACGCAATCTTCCCAATCGGGGAAGCCGCCGTACGCATAGACTTTCTCACCCTTGTCGTTGGTGGGAACGGCGTCCTGAAGAGCTTTCAGGAACGGCACCAGATCATCCACGGTATCCAGTTTGGGCATGCCTGCTTTTACATAAGCATCCCACCGAACCTGCATACCGTAGTTCGGCTCCACAACCACGTCCCAGTCGGTGCGGTTGTAGCCGATATCATGGCCGAAGCCCCAAACACCGTCGATGTCCGTAGCGCCCTTGACAAAATTGCTGATTTTTTGCTGGGCTTCCATCGTGTATTTAGCGATGTTGGTGTAGGGGGTCATGTCCAGATCGTTCCAGTCCATCAGCATGTTGCCCTTAATGGCGCTGATGAAGTGGTCGCCGGTATCGCCGAAGATCACCAGGTCGCCCAGATCACCAGACGCCATACGGGTCTGCCAGGCGTTGGGGTCCAGGTTGGTAGAGATGATATTCAGCTCAATGTTGAACTTGTCCTTGAGGAGTTTGGCAAACCAGCCAGTGCTCTGCTGATTGGCCAGTTCGTCGAAAACGGTCAGGGTGATAGGCTCACGATAGGTGTCGCTTTTGCCTTCCGCAACGGCTGCGATTGTGGTCATAC
>DAOPZG010000236.1:0-2661 GCA_035353235.1 Candidatus Limiplasma sp. | reverse complement strand
CGGCAACGGTCACTGCAGAACTTACGTTTCTTGGCGCCGGGCGTATGGAAAAGCCTCGCGCCACAGTGCAAACATGTGGTCTCCATTCGATAAGCCGGCGTTTTGATTTTATCAGGATGCCTGCGGCAAAAGGATTGCACGGTGTTGATCGAAATTCCAAGCTCCGCCGCTATCCGTTTATACCCAAGACCCTCTGAACGCAATTGTTCCAGTCGCTTTTTCTGCTCATTGGTCATGACTGCAATGCGGCACGGGTGACAGGCCCGACAACTCCATCCGCATCCAGTTGCCGCGACGACTGAAAGGCGATGACTGCGGCTGCCGTCAACGGGCCATACACGCCGTCCGCTTTGCCGGGATCAAAACCCAGCTCGAGCAGCCTTGCCTGCACGGTCAGCACATCCTCGCCCCGAAGCATGGCCCGGCCTTTGGTATAGCGAAGCGTTCTGGCGCCAAGATCGACGGTAGGCGGAGTATCGTCTATCGTAGGGATAGGATCGTTGCCATACTGGATGAACGGCAGCTTGTACCAATGCGTCCAGCCACGCCCGGCCACCTTGGTCTTGACGCAGCCATACGAGAAGCCTTTCCACTCGATGGCATAACCGTTTCCTACGTAATAGCCCACATGACCGGATTTGTACAGCGCCAACCCTACGATCTCCGGCAGCGTCTTAATGTTGCCCCAGTCCATGCCTTTGCTCTTAGCGTAGGCGAACATCCCGTTTGCGCCTTTATCCGGGCATCCGTTGGAGCCGTATTTGCTGGTATAGGTGGCCTCCGTCCCAATCGCCTCCAGCACCCCGATCCCGCCGCCTGTCCAGGCATATCCCTTCGCTGCGCCAATGCAATCCGCTATGATCTTCTTCGCAGCGACATCCTGCCTGTAACGCGCGGTGCGGGATGCCGCGTACGAGGACGGATACTGGCTGGTTTTTCGGGACAAGAGGCTGTTGGTAGCCTTATAAAGGCAGGTACCGTACCAGTATGGCTGCCCCAACATCTTCTCGCAGAAGGCCATGAAATGCTCGTTGGTAAACGGCACGACCACGCGGTTCATCTGTTCGCTCATCGTATTCCCTCCCCAAATGGAAAAGCGGCGGCTTGTTTGCTGCCGCCGTGTTACTTGACTTCGTTGTCGCCGTCCCGGTTATGAAGCTGCTCGAGTACGTCCTTGAGCTTTTGCGGAATCGGAAGCCCCAGATGCCCTGCGTTTTCCAGCATCGACACACCCTCGTTGGAGCAATAGAAGAAGAGCACCGCTGTGCGCAGCGCGCTCCCGTTGCCGATCAGGTAGGTATCCACGATGTGCCCGACGCCGACCAGCACGAAGATCAGCACCTTCTTGGCAATGCCGCGAAAGCCGACCGCGCTGGAAAGCGTCCTGTCCGCGACAGCGCACATCACGCCCGTCACGTAGTCGGCTGCCATCAAGGCAATCAGCGCATAGAGCAGACCGTCGAAGCCGCCGACAAACCAACCCAAAAACCCACCCACGGCTACCAACGCCGCTTGAATCCAACCCCAGATTTCCTTCATGAAGATGCCTCCCAAAGTATGATGTATATGATAAAGCGCCCCTGTTTTTGCAGAGACGCGAATCGGGAACCGGTTATAGTCCGAGAATTATGGTTTGTAACTGTTGCATCACGGCCGCCTGCGATCTGCCTGTCGTGATGGGGATCCACGCCGGGTCCGGTATCTTGTTTACCCATGTCACATCAAAGCCGTTGATGAAATCCACCACCTGCTCGATGGCTTTGCGAAGTTCCAACACATGAAACGGCCAGTTCTTTACGTAGGTTTTGCCTGCAACAACGTCCTCCGACCAGCTGACTGCTGAAAGGCCGTAGAAGTCGCGAACGTTGTTGACGGCGGTACGCAGACTCCTGATGTGCGAAGCCTTGACCTGAGTCACATTGGGTACGACCTCCTCAAAGGGGGAGGCAAGCACCGTAATGCTTCGCACCACCTCAGAACTTGTAGCTTCTGAGCCGCTGTTCACGCTACGAAAAGTGACGGTATAGTTGCCGGGCGCAAGCGTCGCAGGCGTATATATCGTCGGTACCCCGTTAGCCAGAGCACCAGAGGAAGAGAACCGCTCCGGACTTACAACCGAGTCCTCCCAATCCGCCGTGCCGATCTTCACGCACACCTTCTGCATGCCGCCGCCCAGTCTTGTTCCAGTCGTAATCAGAAAATGTGGCGTAGCGGCGTAGGTCTGGCTTGTGGCCTTGGGCGCGGAAACGACCGGAGCAGTCGGCGGGCTAACCTTGCGTACCACATTGCTGAGCGTGTACGCGGCAATCGCGTTCAGCGTATCGGTCACGCTCAGGCGATACCGCGTCGACATGCCGGAAACGCTGGATGGCGTGGCTTCATACGTACCGGAGGTTGCTGTGCTCGTGATCGTAATCAACGCTTCATACGCGCCCCAGGTAACGCCGTCTGCCGAGGTGGCTTGCTGAATAACCACCTGTTTGATCGTACTTGTCCCAGCTACGATGCCGCTCCAGGCAAGGGCGATCGTACCCACATCGTACACTGCAGGCAAGGCTGTAAACGCCGTTGGCGCCGTCGGTGGGATGTTCCGGCGTACCGCATTACTGGAAACCAGCCAAGCCGAGTAGTACGTTTCTCCTGCTGTGCCTTGAATGCGGA
>DAOPZG010000235.1:0-2676 GCA_035353235.1 Candidatus Limiplasma sp. | reverse complement strand
AGGGAGAGACCCCAAAATAACGTTTAAACGCATGGCTGAAATAACTGGGATCCGCCAAACCGACATTCTGCGCTATTTCTGTCGTTTTCTTATTCGTGGTCGCAAGAAGCGTCATGGAAAGGTCCATGCGCAAGCGAGTAAGTGTTTGGTGAAAGGTTTCCTTTTTTTCCTGTTTATAGATCGCGCTGAAGTGACTGGCGGACACATGCAGTTCGCGGCAGAGCAATTCCACGCTCATATCGGGATCGGTGAAATGCGCGTTCAGATAAGCTTCCGCCTGATGGGCGAGGTTTGCCGACGCGCTGGCGCGTCCGGTCTGGATCACATTCTGCAGTTTCCCGGAAAGTTCTTTGAAAATTTCAGTTGCTTTACCCACATCCGGTTCCCTCATCAGTGCGTTCAACGTAGCGTTATTTTCGCCAAGAATGTCCAGATCGGCGTTCATGTCCCGTGCGGTGCGAAGCAGGGCGAGCATCACTTCCAGAAGGTATACACGATAATTATGCGGCGTGGGTTTGTTAAGCGCTCCCATCAGCTCATCCAGAGTTCTTTCCACTTCGTCGCTGTTGCCCATCTTGATCGCGTTGGCAAGGGTGCGCAGTTCCGTTTCGTTCGCAACCTGCTCCGTACGGCTTCCGGGTTCGATATCCGTTACGCACAGGATATCTCCGCCTCCCTGCAGCGCGCTGTGATCTAATGCCGATATTGCCTGCCTGGCGCAGACGTGCAGGTCTTCCAGGCGGAAGCAGGGTGCGCCAAGACCGACGGCCGGCTCCACATCCAGAAAGCGCGTAACGGTCTTCCTTACCACGTCCAGTGCTTCCTGCACGCGCAGAAAGGCGTCTTCCGTCGTATCTGGCAGGAAGAACAGGATTGCCACCAAACCGTCAAAGTGGAATACCTGAGCGGGAAAATAATCTGCAAGCACTTCACGCGCGATATTGATTACAGCCTGCTTCATCAGTTCCGGATCGTTCAGGTCCGGAGGCAGTTCCTGCCGGGCCGTCGGATGGCGCATCACCGCAACGGCATACTGCGTTGCGTCCAGCGCAATCTGGTAGCGCGGCGCTTCGCGACGTACCGTCGCCACATCAGCGCCTGCGGTCAACAGCGTCGTCAGCAGCATTTCCCGAAGCAACGGCAAACTCTCGTTAAAATTTGCCCTCAATCGATTGATATCCCGTTGCTCTGCAAATTCATCGTCCAACTTTTTTCGGGTATCCGTCAGTACCGCCGTAAGTTCGGTGGAGGATATGGGCTTCAGCAGATAATCCATGCTCTTGAACGACATGGCTTGCCGGGCAAACTCAAAGTCGTCATATCCGGTCAGAATCAAAAAATGAACCGTCGGTGATTTCTTCCGGATTTCACGGCACATGGCAAGCCCGTCCATCAGCGGCATTCGAATATCGGTAATAACCAGATCTGGGTTGAGCGATTCGCAAAGGTGTACGCCTTCCAGCCCGTTCTCTGCCGTGCCGATGACCTTAAATCCCAACTTTTCAAAGGGGATCACTTCCAATAATCCGTTCAGGATTTCTCGTTCGTCGTCCACCAGCATCAGCTTGTACATGCGCTGCACCTCCGATAAGATTATGCGAGTCCGCAGGCACAAAGTCAATTCAGAAAATTTCGTTTTCCTTGTCTGATATGATAGTAGTTTTTCCACAATTCACAATGGATATTCACATTCATTTTCCTGCCTGATTCGTGTAGGATAATTTCACAAAGCATGCGCGGAACCATGTTCCTCAATGCTGACAATGGAAAAGGAGAGATGTACCCATGAAAAAGCTCGTTTCTCTGCTGCTGGCGCTGGTAATGGCGCTGGGACTCTTCACCGCCGCTCTGGCCGAAGGCAACGCTCAGGTATTCTGGTATACGTTCAGCGACGTGTATCTTTCTTCCGTGCGCACCAGCCTTGACGCCGCTCTGACCGCAAAGGGCATCACTTTTGTCGATCAGGATGCCAACGCTACCCAGGCCACTCAGACTGACCAGATTAACACCGCAATTTCCAGCGGCACCAACCTGCTGGTTGTGAACATCTGCGAGACCGGTGCCGACGGCATCGCCCAGACCGTGGTGGACAGCGCCAAGAGCGCCAGTGTCCCGCTGATTTTCTTCAACCGTTCTGTTTCTCAGGATGTTGTGAAGAGCTATGACAAGTGTGTGTTCGTCGGCACCAACTACGAAGAAGCCGGCATCATGCAGGGCCAGATGATTGGCAACTACCTGCTGGCCAACTACGACCAGTACGACCTGAACCACGACGGCGTAATCAGCTACGTGATGTTCAAGGGCGACGAAGCCAACCAGGAAGCCATTGCCCGCACCAAGTACGGCGTGGAAGACGCCAATAAAATCCTAGAAGCGGCCGGCAAGCCTGCCCTCAAATTCTATGACGACAGCAACACCAAGCAGTATCTGGTCGACCAGAACGGTACCTGGAGCCGTCAGGTCGCGCTGGATTACATGCAGACGATCCTTGCCCAGTACAGCGAAGCTAACAACAACATGGTAGAACTAGTGATCGCCAACAACGATGAAATGGCCATTGGCGCTGTGACCGCTCTGCAGGCTGCGGGTTACAACAACGGCGACAAGACCATCCCCGTGTTCGGCGTGGATGCGACTGAAGATGCCAAAGCGTTGATCACTGCGGGTCAGATGGCC
>DAOPZG010000234.1:0-2698 GCA_035353235.1 Candidatus Limiplasma sp. | reverse complement strand
TAACGGCCCGGGAGAGTAGATCGCCGCCGCATTCCAAATAGCAAAAGCACCTGTCATACGACAGGTGCTTTTGCTATGCAGTAGTGACCTGATAATGAAGCACATCCAATCTGTTCACATTTACGGCAACCGAAGAGAGAGTGCACCCGGTGGGTGACTGGGCGAAGCCCAGAGCGAACAGAAGTTGAGAGATTTCACAGAGCAGCGCGACCGACAGGGAACGATACGACCATGAAACCCACCGGAGGTAATAACCTGAGGGATCCACCTGTTCCCATACCGAACACAGAAGTTAAGCCTCAGCACGTCAATAGCGCTTGACTGCTAATGGCCCGGAAGCTGGATCTGCGCCGCATTCTAAATAGAAAAAGGCCGTCGACGTTAAACGCCGACAGCCTGAATACCCGCGCGAAACCCGGGCATTTCTTAAGGGATTACTTCTTGTTGACGCTCTCCTTCAGGGCCTTGCCAGCCTTGAAAACGGGGGCCTTAGACGCGGCGATCTTGATCTGTTCGCCGGTACGGGGGTTGCGAGCGACACGAGCGGGGCGCTTGCGAACCTCAAAGGAACCGAAGCCGACGACCTGAACCCTTTCACCGGCGGCGAGAGCAGCGGTGATCGACTCGGTCACGGCGCCAAGAGCCTTTTCAGCGTCCTTTTTGGTGAAACCAGTCTTCTTTACGATGGCGGCAGTCAATTCAGCTTTGTTCATAGATAGTTCCTCCTTCGTTATTGGACCATTTTCATGGTACATGTCGGGATCACCGTAGAAAAGCAGACTTTTAGCCTTCAATCGGCGGCTTCTCTTGCTTTTCTGCTTCCCAGTATACATCCATTTCGGATAAAGTCAAGTCCTCAATTGATTTTCCGGCCTTTTCAACAGAATTTTCCAGTCTCCTGAAACGGTCGATAAATTTGTTTGTTGACGTAGAAAGTGCGATATCCGGATTTTTCTGACAAAGCCTGCAAACGTTGACGATCGAGAAGAAGAGATCTCCAAGTTCCATCTCGGGATCTATGTTTTTATCAAGGCATTCCTGTACTTCCGATGCTTCCTCATGTACTTTGGAAAGCGCAGACGCAGCATCAGGAAAATCAAACCCGACCTTCGCGGCTTTATGCTGCACCTTCGCTGCACGCATGGTAGCGCTGAGCCCCGTAGAAACATCCTCCATTGCCTGCGCCACAGTGCGGATACCACGTTGCTTACGCTTGATAGCGTCCCAGTTATCCAGCACCTGCGCGGAGGTATCCGCCTTAACAGAACCAAAGATATGAGGATGACGTTCAATCATTTTTCCCGTAATGGCGGTTGTGACATCGTCAATATCAAAATCCCCATGCTGGCGTGCGATTTCCGCATGAAAAACAACTTGCAGCAACACATCGCCTAATTCGTCGTACATGTGGTCAATATCGCCTTCGCGAACGGCACCGATAAACTCGTAGCTTTCTTCCAAAAGGCTGGCAAGCAGACTTTCGTGAGTCTGTTCCTTGTCCCAGGGGCAACCGTCCGGGGCGCGAAGGCGTTGCATTACCTGCACCAGATCCTCCATATCATAGCGTGTCCGGGATTCGCGGGCGATCGGAGGTATATAACAGGCAGTCAGGTGATCGTAAGTGTGCTGACGGTCCAACTCCAAAAGCGGTATCCAGAGGAAGTCAAGCGATCCGTCCTCCTTTCCGGAAAAAAACGCGACATTCGTTTGATCCGGCAGCAGGTTCATCAGCCGAAGCTTGCAATCTCCGGCGCATTCACGGCTGTGCAGTTCGCAGATCATCAGCCCCTCCGACGGGTATACGCGCGCGGTACGGAAGGCCTCCGCAGAAGAGTATCGCATACTTTCCGCAGGGTTACCCAGCAGCGCCATGCAGCGATCTGCGTGACTTAAGCCCGGAAGAAAGCAGAGTGAAACGGAGGCGGGCACCTTCTTTTGTAAAGTGGTTACAGTAGTGTCTGTATGCAAATCGGGAACTGCATAGATGACGTCCTCCTCTTCGCCGGCCAATGAAAGCAACCTGTCAGCCGCAGCATCATTGAAAACGTCGAAATCTTCACTGTTTACGTAAAGCGTATCCAGCGTCTCAAAAGGCAGATTGTGTTGCACAAGCCACGAAGCCAGCGGATGACTGTCCGTGCGCAGCACACGCTTCTTTGCACTGCGAAGGGCATCCAGAACCTGACCGGTAAGCAGAGATACGTCTCCTGTGGAGACTGCGGCGACTGTGATTTTTGACAAAATGCATCCCTCCTGTCGGGTTACTCTTCCGATTTGGGGGCAGAGGCTCTGCCCTTATGCTTCCTGAATGCCCTGGTGAACGGACGCAGATCCTCTTTGCGAAGTGCGCCCAACAATCGCGCGGAAACGCCGTATACCACAATCCCGATAAAAATCAGGAAGATTGTAGTAAGGCGGCTGGAGGGCAAAACAAGCTGGGCAAAATAGATAGCGGCACCCATACAGGCTGTGGCCGCCAAAGGCTTGAGGAAGATGTTCAGCGGGTCGTAGGGGAGATGAGCATATTTATGGGCGTAGTAGAGATTGGGCAGCATGCTGACGCCGTAGCAGACCAGAGAACCCAGCGGAGCGCCGTAGATGTTGATCTCCGGCACGCCGATCAGGTTGTAGTTAATTATAATTTTCAACCCTACGCCCACAAGCAGCGTATACATGGGGATCCGCTGTTTGCGAAGCC
>DAOPZG010000233.1:0-2752 GCA_035353235.1 Candidatus Limiplasma sp. | reverse complement strand
CGATAAACGGGAAGCCCGTTTTTAGATTACGTAAGTAAGGCTCCGCGTCAGGGGCGGACCGGATCGTCGCTCTTGTTCTCCGGGGCCAGTTTGTGCTTCACCCGTTCCAGCAAGTCTTCCTGCTTGCCATGCAGGCGATCCACGAGCGACACGGAGGGGTCCACCAGTCGGCGGAAGGCGGCAGGCAGGATGGCGCGCGCGGCTTCGCTTGCGCCCGAGGCAAACAGGCCGCCAAGCAGGCGGTTCATCTCGGCGCGGGTTTCCGGTTCCAGTTTGCGGAAGGCGGCGAAAAGCCTGATGGAGCTGGCGGGCAGGTCCTTCACCAGCGGGTCCACGGTTTCCGGGTCAAGGGACGAGATCAGGCGAAATACCGTGTCCGTAAGCAGTCGGCGATCCGCGAGGGTGAGGGTGTCGATCCACTGACGCAACGCCTCGTCGGTGACACGGGTGCCCAGATCCAGCCCCTCCAGCGTTTCAAACGCGCCATCTTTCAGTTGCCAGGTGAGCGCGTCGTGCTGCAACAGGCCGATGCCCGTGCTGCGCACCACATGGTATACCGGGTGGTAGCAAAGCAGCATCCCCACCACCGAGCTTTGCGGGATGTAGCTTTCGATGCGGTCTTTGATCCGGGCATAGCCGTCGCTTTGCAGGGTTGCCTCGTCCACGCCAGGGCCGTCGAAGCTGTAGGCGCGGACGATGCGCCGCTGCACGGCCTCGGATACGTGCGCGGCGGCGTACAGCGCCAGATGGCCGCCCTTGCTGTGGCCGCCCAGCATCAGCGGGCCGTCGAAGTCTTCGGCGGCGGCTTCCACGTATGCGACGGCTTCCCGCTGTGCGGGCACGGGCTGAAAGGACATGTTCAGGTCCTCTTTCCAGCCCGCCACGGTCAGGTCGGTGCCGCGAAACGCCACATACCGCCCGCCGTCCGGCATGGCGAAGGTGCAGGCGCAAAACTGCGTTTCCTGCGCGGGGTCAATATGGTTGACATACCGGAGAACCGGAAGATCATAAAAACGGATGGATTCGGCGCAGGCCTCGGTAAAATCGTAGCGCCGGTTCTGAAAAAAGTCGTCCAGCCCGTCGGAAAAAGCCTTTTTCAGATATGCCCACAGCTGCGCCACCGTGGCCGAACCGTCCGGCATGGGCAGTTCCTCCATGGGCATATACACCAACTGTGTCAGCGCCAGACTGTCCGGCGGGCCGAAGGGACGTTCGCTGAACGGCAAATGGCCAAGTTCGTGCACGTAGGCCTGCAAGTTGGGCATCGGGATCGCTCCTTTCCGGAATGGGCAGGGCGTGGGAGGAGATGGCTCCGGCGGGGAGAAAGCCCTTTCAGTATAGCGAAAAGACGCGCGCTTCGCAACTGGCGGCGTGATTTGCGCGTTCATGATTTGAAACAGTATTACGCCTCTGCCCCGCAAAACGGCGGAATGACCGTGATTCCGGGCAGATTATGCGCGAATCTCCGCCCGGCTGCCGCCCGCGCGGGCTTTGGTAACAACGATCTGCCGGTCGATCCGGTCTTTGAGTTGCTGCACGTGGGAGATCACCCCCACCAGCCGGTTACCCTCGCTCAGGGAGGCGAGCACGTCGATAGCGGAGGAAAGCGATTCCTCATCCAGCGTACCAAAGCCCTCGTCGATAAACAGCGTATCCAGCCTCACCCCGCCCGCCTGAGACTGCACCTCGTCGCTCATGCCCAGCGCAAGCGCCAGCGAAGCCTTGAACTGCTCCCCGCCGGACAGGGAACGCACATCGCGCTCGGTGCCGTTATAGTGGTCGGTCACGTTCAGTTCCAGCCCGCTTTTCTGGCGCAGATCCTCCGGGGAGGAGCGCCGCACCAGTTCGTACTGCCCGCCGCTCATGCGCATCAGCCTTGTGTTGGCCCGCGTGAGAATCCGGTCCAGATAGGTGGTTTGCACGTAGGTTTCCAGCGGTATTTTCTCTTTGCCGGTCAACCCGCCGTTCACCGTTTGCGACAGGGCGGTCAGCCACGCCCGTTTGCTTTGCAGCGTGTCGGCCCGCCCGCTTAACTTTTGCAGCGTGTCCGCTGCCGTAGCGTTGCCGTTTCGGCGTTCCAGCAGTGTTTGCTGTTTCGTAAGCCTCGCGGCGCGCGCGGCGGCGCAGGCTTCGCGCTCGGCACACAGAGCGGCGGAATCCACTGGCACGACGCCTTCCAGCTGTTTTTGCAGCGCTTCCCGCCGGGCCTGCGCGTCGCGGATACCGTCGCGCGCGTCGTTATAGGCCTTCTGCGCGGCGCTCAGCGCGTTTTCCCGCACGGTCAGCGCGGTTTGCAGCGTTTGCAGGGCGATTTCCGCCGTCGCCTGATCCGGGTAGACAAGCGTCTGCCGTTCTTCGGACAGTCGTTTGTTCAACTCCGCCGCTTCGGCACGCTTCTCCGCGGCCTGCTGCTCGGCGTTCCGGCGGGCGGTTTCCTGCGCTGTCAGCAGGCTTTCCGCCCTGGGCAGGCTTTCGCGGAGCGCGTCGGCGCGCAGAGCCTTCGCCTGCGCGGCGGCGGTTATGGCAGTCTGCGTTTCTTTTTGGTCTTGTGCTTCGGCAAGCGCCGCCGTAAGCGCGGCGGGCAACTCGTCCGCCGCAAGGTCGCCCAGCAGGTCCCCGGCCCGTGCTGCCCAGTCCGAAGCGACCTTTTCCAGCGCGCCGCGTTTTGCGGCGGCCTGCGCGCTATGGTCGCCCGCTGTTTGAGCCAGCGCGTCCGCGTGCTTTCGGAGCAGAGCCAGCGCTTCCCGCGTGA
>DAOPZG010000232.1:0-2761 GCA_035353235.1 Candidatus Limiplasma sp. | reverse complement strand
CCCTAGACACCCTGATTAAGAGTCAGGTGCTCTACCAACTGAGCTAATGGTGCATTTTCCGGGTGGCGGGGTTCGCCAACCGACGAAGATTATTATACGCATTCTCAGAGGTTTGTCAATCCCTTTTTTCAGGAAACCGGCAAGCCGTTTCGGCTTTCTCCTCATTTGGCTTGCACATTCTGGCTCATTGGTTGGACAGGAGATGCTCTCTGGATGCGCACGCTTGCGCTATACCGCAATTCACACCTCCTTCACATTTTATTTACACATCGTGCAACAAATGGTCACTTTTGAACGTCATACTATAGGAGAGGTGATCATATGGCAAGGATACTGATTTTCGGCACCGAGGAAGGCATAGCGCGTAAGCTTTCTCAGGTAATGCAAAAAGAAGGCTATCAAGTACAAATTTGTGATGCCATCGCGAACCTGCCCGCTCCCCTTGCTGAACCGACGTTGATTATTTTGGACGCAAGAATGAAATGGTCCGTCTGTCGCCCGCTTTTCAGCGCGATTCAGGCAGTGGGATATCCGGTTCTTTTCCTGACCGCCGATAAAGAAATGACAACGCACCTGCGCGCGCTGTATCGTGGTCAATCCGACGTTCTGATGATTCCGTTTTCCCCGAAAACCGCATCCGCAAAAGTAACAGCGCTGTTCGGGCATACGGAACCAATGCGGGAGCTTACCATTGATGAAGCGGAACGTGTCGCACTTCTGGACGGCGAACGCGTGGAACTGACCGCACAGGAGTTTGCGCTTCTGCTGGCACTGATGGAGAATCCGGATATGCCGATCAGCCGGGAGCAACTCTTGCGAAAGGCATGGGGCTATCAGAGTATCGGCGAAACCCGTACGGTAGACGTGCATGTTCAGCGGCTTCGCAAGAAATTGGGCGTCGATCGTATCGAAACGGTATACAAATGCGGTTATCGTCTTAAAATGGCTTGACCGTAAACATGAAAGCGCAATGGAACGGCTGCTGGTTGTAAACTGGCGGCCGTTTCGTTATGAAGATGCCTTCCGCGTTGTGGTGATTTGTTGTTTTTATCATTTTTAATAGATCAGACATCATTTTACCCTATATAATAAGCGATTGTGGTATAATCGAGCGAACCGAAAGTCAACATCCTTCACGATGATAAGGCTTTCCAAAATAGGAGTGGATACGATGCGCCCCAGTGAACAAGTACGGAAATGCGCACCGGAAATGGATCCTCTGCGCCTTGGTATGGGCTGGACCTCCGAGGACCTGGAAAAACCGCAGATATTGATCGAGAGCACCTTTGGCGACAGTCATCCCGGAAGCGCGCATCTGTCATCGCTTGCGGATCAGGCCGCCGCGGGCGTTCATCATGCGGGCGGTAAAGCCGCCCGGTATTTTGTGACTGATATTTGCGACGGGCAGGCACAGGGGCACAACGGCATTAACTTTTCGTTGGCCAGCCGCGACATGATCGCCAACATGGTGGAAATTCATAACAGCGCCACCCCTTTTGACGCAGGCGTATTCATCGCCAGCTGCGACAAGGGGCTGCCTGGACTATTGATGGGCATCGGACGCACCAACCTGCCCGCGGTGGTTCTTCCGGGTGGCGTTATGGATGCTGGCCCTGATTTGCTGACGTTGGAAAAGATCGGCACATACAGTGCCCAGTTCCAACGTGGTGAAATTACTGCGGAACAGTTTTCGTATTATCAACATAACGCCTGCCCTTCCTGCGGAGCCTGCAGCTTCATGGGTACCGCCTGTACCATGCAGATCATGAGCGAAGCGCTGGGATTGGCGCTCCCCGGTACCGCTTTACTCCCATTCTCATCCGGAAAGCTGCCGGATGCCGCCCAAAAAGCAGGGCAACAAGCAATGTGGCTTGCCAACAGTGGCTTGACCGCACAGGACATCGTAACCCGCGAAAGTTTTGAAAATGCAATCATCGTGCATGCCGCTATCTCTGGCTCTACCAACGCGCTCTTACATCTGCCTGCTATTGCGCACGAATTTGGCATTTCCATTGATGCGGATACGTTTGAAAGCATTCACCGGAACGCCCGGTATCTGCTGGATGTCCGCCCCGCTGGGCGCTGGCCTGCGGAATACGTGCATTATGCAGGCGGTGTTCCCGCCATAATGGAGGAAATTCGCAGTCTGCTGCACCAGAATGTGTTGACGGTTACCGGTCAAACGCTGAAGCAAAATCTGGATACGCTCAAACAGGGAGATTATTATGAACAGTGTGCAGCCCTGCTACAGAAAACCGGTTTGAAAAAGGAAGACATCCTTCGTCCATTCAATAAACCCTTGGGGGATAAAGGTACCATTGCCATCCTTCGCGGTAATCTGGCTCCGGACGGGGCCGTGGTGAAACACTCCGCCGTACCCGCTGAAATGCATCGTGGTGTTTTGCGTGCGCGCCCGTTCGACTGTGAAGAGGATGCCATCGCCGCAGTTTTGCACGGTGCAATCCTTCCTGGCGACGCCGTGTTGATCCGATATGAGGGACCCAAGGGCAGCGGGATGCCGGAAATGTTTTATACAACCGAGGCCATCTCCTCGGATGAATTATTGGCAAAAAGCGTTGCTCTGATTACAGACGGCCGTTTCTCCGGCGCAACGCGCGGGCCGGCGATTGGGCATGTTTCCCCCGAAGCGGCGGAAGGCGGGCCCATTGCGCTGGTAGAAGAGAACGATCTTATTTTAATTGATATTCCCAATCGCATCCTCTCCGTAGTTGCTATCAATGGTCAGTCCATGGCGGAAGAA
>DAOPZG010000231.1:0-2780 GCA_035353235.1 Candidatus Limiplasma sp. | reverse complement strand
CCACCTGTGCGTTAGGGCAGTTGGTTGTGTTCGGCTCCAGCACCTACCGCGTGGAGAGCATCGAACCGCTGTACGAAGCTCGCAAGCTGCATCATTACGAGGTGGGGCTAAGTGGATAACGTACACGTCGAAGTCAACACAAGCGCAATGATGGGAAACCTTCGGGCCAAATGGCGAAAACACCTGCCACAGATCACGGCCTTGATACGCGAGAATGCAAACCGTTACGTGCGAGTGGATCGCGGGAACCTGCGCGGCAGCTCGTACCGTGCGAGCGACCTTGCCAAAGGCCGGATTGTATGGGAAACGCCATATGCGAGGCGGGTGTATTACACCGGGAAACCGTCAAAGGACATAAACCCGAACGCAAGTCTGTTGTGGTGCGAAGTCGCCAAGCAAAGGCACTCAAGGGAATGGGGAAGAGCGGTTGAAAAGGGGGTTGGTAACCTGTGAGCGTTCAGAAGTCGGTCATTGACGGCCTGAAAACCGCCATTGACGCGCTTGCCTCTCCCCTGTCGCTGGTGTTCGGCAACATGCCGGACGGCAATGCCCTTGCGCTTCTGGCGGCAAACGGAACAGTGGACGAAACCACGCTTGCCCACGGATGCACCTACGACCTGCCGCTTGCGCTGAACTGCCGCCACGAGAACCAGGGCACCGCCCTTGACACTTTGGCGACCATCCATGAATCCCTGAACAAAACATTCACCTACCCTAGCGGTACGGGCTGGCAGGTGACGAGCATTCAGAGCAACGGGCTACCCGCCTACGTCGATTACGACGGCACAAGATGGCTCTATGGCTCGTCCCTGTCAGTCCGCTACTGCGTTGATTAAGGAGGCATACGATGAAAGTAACCCGCGACCTTATCCGTGAGTACTACGGCATCACCACGGGCGCAACCACGGCTTATCACTACATGAACACGGGCTTTATCAAGCTCGCGGAGGAAAACAGCCCGCAGGTGGACAAAACCGCGTTTGTTGGCGACACGAACAGCTCCGCAACCATTGTCGGATACGAAAACAAGTGGACGTTTGAGGCCCAGAACATCAGCGGCAATACCGTCGTGGATGATCTGGTGGAGATCGCCCGCGAGCAAAAGACGGGCACCGACTGCGAGCGCACGCTCATTTCCGTGGACATGGCCGCCGCCGCCGTATCCGGCGCGTATCCGGCCCGCAAGTGCTCTATCGTGGTAGAGGCGACCCCGCCCACTGGCGACCCCAAGGCGATTACCAAGGTAACTGGAACGCTGCATCAAAACGGCGATATCATCCTCGGCACCTTCAACCCGACCACCAGCACGTGGACGGCTGCGTAACCAAAACGGGGGCGGGAAACCGCCCCCTTTCCTTTGAGGGAGGATAACATGAGAGAAATAACGCTTCCGGCTGAACCCCATGTCATGATGATTAACTCGCACGAGTTCATTCAGGAAATGGGGAACATTGATATATACTTCATGATCAAACGCATACTTGAGAACTTCGACCCCGACAAATTCAAGAGCATGACGAACGACGAAAGAGAAGCCGCACTCAAAGAGCTGGCTACTTCCGTTGATACCATCCTCGGCGATGGCGCGACCAAGATTCTGTCGGGCGGGCACGGTGCGAACGCTACCCGGCTGATTCGCTGGCTATCTCTGATCGCGGCAGAGGCCGCAAAAGACTTTGCGGAGGCGGTTGCGGGTGATTAGTTTATCCCGCAGCCCCGAAAAGGTGCTCATAAGGTCGATTGTGGTTGACGGAATTATCTATCCCGTTGACCCCGACTTCCGCACCGTACTTGCTTGTGTAAGAGTTTACAACGACCCGGAAAAGCCCGATCTCGAAAAGGCGCTGTATGTTGCACAGCGTTTTTTTCTTGGGAACGTTCCGCCGGACATGGGGCAAGCCTTCTCCGACTTCCTGCGCGACGAATCGCAGGAGGATGACGGGGAACAGCTCATGGATTTTGAGCTGGACGCGGGAGTGATATACGCATCCTTCCGGCAGCAGTACGGCATTAACCTGATGGCCGATTCTCTGCACTGGTACGAGTTTCGCGCCCTGTTGTCCGGCCTGACGGAAGATACACCGTTCGGGCAGCGGGTGCACATCCGAAGCATGGACATCAACGACGTGCCAGAAAAAGCAAGGGGAAAGCTGCGCAAGCTCAAGGAGGCCCTTTCGATAGCGCCGCAAATGAGCAAGCGCGAGGCGGAACTTCGGGCCGAGCTTGACCGCAGGCTAGAGGCCGGAGAAGATCCGGCGGAAATCATACAGAGCCTACAGGGGGTGTAACGATGGCAGACGCACAGGTCGTGTTTGAAACAAATCTGGACGAATCCGGCCTAAAGCGCGGGCTGTCGAAGCTGGGCGCATCCTCACAGGGGCTTATGGCTGGCATTGGGGCCGCTCTTGGCGCAACTGGCGCGACGCTTGTCAAAGAGCTTGCGGCGAATATAACGCAATACGTTGATACCGCCATTTCGACCGCCAGCCGCTTGCAAGAGGTCCAGAATGTCGTTGATGTGACGTTCGGGGAATCCGCTTCCTCCATCAACGCGTGGGCCAAAGCCGCAAAAGACGCTTACGGCATGGGCGAGCTGAAAGCCAAGCAGTACACGTCTACCATCGGGGCCATGTTCAAATCAATGGGGATGGCCGAATCCGCTACGCTCGAAATGTCGAAGGGCATCGGCGGCCTGACCGGCGATATGGCGAGCTTCTACAACTTGGACTATGACACGGCCTTCGAGAAACTCCGCGCCGGAATATCCGGCGAGACCGAAC
>DAOPZG010000230.1:0-2803 GCA_035353235.1 Candidatus Limiplasma sp. | reverse complement strand
AAGTACACGTGCGCGAACTCCCCGCCGTCCATTTCGCCGTCTTTGACCGTAAGCGTTTCGCTGCGGCCGAAAAAGCAGCTGCGCAGGTGGCCGTCGGTATTCATGCTGGTGTAATTGCCCGGTTCGTCCACATACCGGCCGAACTGCGCGTGGATGGGGCCGGGGTGGCGGTACTGGTGCTCCTCCGCGAAATCCGGGATCAGCTTGCGCATAATATCCAGCAGGTCGTGCTGGAGGTATTCCAGGTCAAAACTGTCCATATCGTGCGAAGCTTCCTGCACCATTACGCTGCAGGTGGTGTGGTGGGAGGCCACGCAGCAGGTGCCGTTCTGCACGCCGGAAGCCGCGATAATCTCCCGCACTTCTTTGGTAATATCGTGAAACGTAGGGATCCAGCCTCTCGATTGAAGCTCCAGTTCTTTTTGGAAAACTTTAAATTCCACGTTGGGTTCCTCCCTGAATTCTTTTTTACGTTACGGTCAGTGTATTCCTGTGTTCCTCGTTTGTCAACTATTATTGCACACAAAATTCAAAAATAGTAAAACATGATTAAATCAATCATAATACAGATTGACATTATGACGTTCTGTTGGTATAGTATGAATCAATCGATCATTACCGGGCATAATGCAAAGGACGTGAGTACCGTTAGCAAGAAGAAATTAAGCCGGGAAGAACTCCTGATGGGCCTTTTAAATCTGCAGGGGCATATCACCACGGACGACGCGGTGCGCCTTACAGGCGTTTCGCAGGCGACGGTGCGGCGCATGTTTCTGGATCTGGAAAAGAGCGGAAAGATCATCCGTACCTACGGCGGCGCGCAACTGCCGGGCTCGCTGGACAGTTACCGCTTCGAGCAGCGCGAAAAACAATCCGAAGACGAAAAACACCGGATCGGCAAGCTGGCCGCGTCGCTGGTGGAAGACCGGGACACGATCTATCTGGACTGCGGCACAACGCTATTGCAAATGGCCATCGCGCTGGGCGAGCGGCTGCGCATGGGCGGGCTGACCGGTTTGAACATCGTGACCAACTCCATCGCCAACCTGCATGCGCTGGGCGATTCCTCCGCCGGCAAGATCATCCTGCTGGGCGGGGAATACCACAGCGAACGCAGGGACTTTTTCGGCCCCATTACTGAGCGGTATGCCGAACCGTTCCATTTTAACAAATGCTTTCTGGGCAGCGAGGGCGTAACGGTGGAAACCGGCTTTTCGTCCAACAAAACCGAGCTGTCCAGCCTGAACGCCAGCATTCTGGGCCGATCCAGCCGCCGATATGTGCTTTTTGACGGCAGCAAGGTAGGCCGTGGCGCGTTCTTCTCCTATGCGCCGCTGGAGCGCATCGACGAGGCGGTAACGGACCGGCAGCCGGACGAGCCGGTATTCAGCCGCCTCACAGCCGCGGGCGTCGCCATCCGCATCGCTTCTCCGGAACAAGACAGGAAAGAAGGAAACGACCAGTGAAACCCAAAATCCGCACGCCCTATTTTGAAATCGGCACGAAAAACTACATCTATGGCGATACCGTGCTTGCCTACGCGAAAGCCGCCGACGAGGCGGCGAAAAAGTACGATATCGACGTTCTTTTTATCACCCCGGCAACCGAAATCCGCAGGGTGGTGGAAAACACCAGCCGGCTGATCGTGCTGGCCCCTTACATGGATACGTTAAGGCCCGGCCGCGGCATGGCGGATATCCTGCCCGAAGGGCTGAAGGCGGCCGGGGCGCAGGGCGTGGTGGTAAACCACTGTGAAAAGCCCATGTCTCTTCCAGCCATCCGCAAAACGATCGAACGCGCGCGGGAACTGGATTTTCTGGTGTTCGCCTGCGCGGATACCGTGGCGGAAGCGAAGGCGATCGCGCAGCTGCACCCCGACATCATCAACCCCGAACCTACGGAGCTGATCGGCGGCACGGGCAGCGGGGTAAGCGACATGGGCTATGTCCGGCAGGTGATCGACGCGATCAAGGCGATTGATCCCGAAATTATGGTGGAGCAGGCCGCCGGGATTACCAACGGCCAGCAGGTATACGATTTTATCATGGCAGGCTCCGAGGCCGCGGGGGCCGCGTCCGGCATCATGAACGCGAAAGATCCCTTCGCCATGATTGACGAAATGATCGCCGCCACGCGCCGGGCGGCGGACGACCTGAAAAAGTAAACGCCGACAGGAGGGAAACCCTTTGCTGTACCGTGAAGCCATCGAGCTTTTTTCCAACGACCACGTGCCCACGTTTCACAACGTCACGGACGCCGCCAGAGCCATTGTGAAGCGTTCGGGAATCCGTAACGGGATTGTGAACGTATATTCCCACCATACCACCTGCTGTGTGATCACGCAGGAATGCGCGTTTGACCAGTCCATGACGGGGCTGGAAACCCTGCAGCAGGATTTTGTGGAGATGTTTGAAAACTTTGCTCCCCGGCAGCACCGGGAGGGCATGTACCTGCATCCCGGCCCCAAAGCGCTTGCTTTTGCCGAGGAACATGGCGAGGACGCGCGCGGCTGCCACAATACGGACGCGCATCTTCGGTCGGCGCTGGTGGGGCGCAGCGAAACCGTTGCGCTGATCGACGGCGAGATTGATTTGGGTGAGTTCGGTTATCTGTATTTCATCGATTTCGACCAGACCCGCGCGCGCAAACGCACGGTGCAGGTGACGGTCATCGGAGAATGATACGACGCGCCAAGCAAGCCGGAGGCCAACATTCCCCCGGCAGCGCGACGAAAAGGAGAGTTTTTTGATGCAATATATGTTGGATTCCGCCAATCTGGAGCAGGTTTCGCAGGGCCTGGACC
>DAOPZG010000229.1:0-2806 GCA_035353235.1 Candidatus Limiplasma sp. | reverse complement strand
CCCCGAGGCCGAGACCATGAGCTGGGAAGTCGAAACGACCCCCGTGCCCGTTTCCGGCTATAAACCCACGGCGACGTTGGAGATCGACTCCTCCAAGTTTACCCCCGCGAAGATGGCAGCCCTTGAAGCCATTCTGTATGGCAAGGATGCCGTGGATGCCGTGGATGCCTCTGGTACAGAAGGGCAACCCGGTTATGTGCCTGCCGTTGCTGCCGTTGCTGCCGTGGAACCTCGCCTGCCGCTGCCCGCGGAAGTGATCACGCTGATGACCGCCGCCTGATAAGCGTTTTTCAGTAAACAACGTGGGACGTTGGCTGAGCTTGGTTTCAGCTTGGGAGCCGCCATAGCCGCGGCGATTTAGCATCGGCGGGGATGCTAACGCGTTTTAACACAAATTCAAGTAAACAAGGAGGAGCATCATGCTTAAGAAAAAGATCACCTATACCGATTACGACGGTAATGAAAGAACCGAGGATTTCTATTTCAACCTTACCAAAGCCGAGGTTGTGGACATGGAAACGGGCGTCGACGGCGGCATGCAGAAGATGCTTGAAAAGATTGTGGCCGAAAAGGACAACCGGCGCATTATGGAGACGTTCAAAGAGATCGTCGCCCGCGCCTACGGCGAGAAATCGGCGGATGGCAAACGCTTTATGAAGAGCCGTGAGCTTTCCGAGGCTTTCATGCAGACGGAGGCGTACTCCGAGCTGTTTATGGAGCTTTTGACGAATGCCACATCCGCGTCGGTATTCATCAACGGGATCCTTCCCCAGGAACTTGCCAAGGGCGCGAACACGCCTATGTTGGTTAAGCCCTAATGAGAATAAAGCGAGGTGAGCGGAATGCTTCAGATTACGATGCCGGCCTGTGAAAGCTACAACGAAAAGACCGGGACGTTTGCCAACGCCAAAGAGCAGACGATTCAACTGGAGCATTCCCTCGTCTCGGTTTCAAAATGGGAAGGAAAATGGAAGAAACCGTTTTTGGGCGCTACGGAAAGAACGTACGAGGAAGGAATCGACTATATTCGGTGCATGACGATTACGCAGAATGTGAGCCCCGAGATTTACTATCGGCTTAGCCCTGAGCAACTTACGGCGATTAACGAGTACATCGAGGCGCCGATGACCGCCACGTGGTTTAGCGAAAAGAGCCAACGAACGCGTCCCAAAGAAATTGTGACCGCGGAAATCATCTACTACTGGATGATCGCACTGGAAATACCGCCGGAATATCAGAAGTGGCACCTGAACCGATTGCTTACACTGATACGGGTTTGTAACGCCAAGAACGCGCCGCAAAAGAAAACATCCAAGCGGGAAACCGCAAGAAATAACCGAGCCTTGAACGCTGCCAGGCGCAGCGTCAATCATTCGAGCGGCTAAAAACCCGCTCTTTTCTTTTTTTATTCCCACGGAAAGCCGAGGTGACGGAAAGTGATCCGGATTAAGCATCACGGGAGCTTCCAAAACACGGAAAGGCTGTTTACCAAAAGTGCGGCCATCAACCTGACCAACCTTTTAACCCTATATGGGCAAGCCGGAGTCGAAGCGCTTTCCGCCGCTACCCCAAAGGATTCAGGTGAAACGGCCGGCTCGTGGAGCTATGAAATTGTGCAAAAACCAACCGGGGTCGCGATCGTTTGGAGCAATTCCAACATGAACGACGGCGCCAACATCGCTGTTCTTTTGCAATATGGGCATGGCACCAGAAATGGCGGATACGTGCAGGGCGTCGATTACATCAACCCTGCGCTGAAGCCGATATTTGAACGGATCGCCAACGAAGCATGGAAGGAGGTAACGTCATGAGCAACAACATTGACCAACGAATTGTCGAGATGGAATTTGACAATCAACAGTTTGAGAAGGGTATCCAGACAAGCGTTAAATCGCTTGAAAACCTGAAACAGGGACTGGACCTGGAGGATTCCGCCAAGAGTTTTGACAAGCTTGGAAGCAGCATCAAGGCCTTCTCGTTGGATAAGATCGCCGATTGCGCCGAAACGATCGGCAGCAAGTTTACGACCATGGGAATCATTGGCGTTACCGCGCTGCAAAACATCGTCAACAAAGCGGTAGACGCAGGCCTTGAAATGGTGAAATCGCTTTCCGTGGATCAGATTACGTCCGGGTTTAGCAAGTACGAGCAGGAAATATCCTCCGTGCAGACGATCATGAACGCCACCGGAAAGACCATGGGCGAGACCCAGGTATCCCTGGACAAACTTGGCTGGTACGCGGACGAAACCAGTTACAGCTATACGGATATGGTCGGAGCGCTCAGCAAGTTTACATCCGCCGGCGTTGACGTGGATAAATCGATCCCCGCGATTGAGGGTATCGCAAACTGGGCCGCCGTATCCGGCGTAAACGCTACGGACGCCAGCAGGGCGTTTTACAATCTTTCACAGGCAATGGGCACGGGGTCTGTTAAGCTACAGGATTGGAAGTCCATCGAACTGTTGAACATGGCGACCCCTGAGTTTAAGCAGATGGCGATTGAAGCGGCCGTGGCCGCAGGGACGGTGAAGGACCTTGGCGATGGGTATTACGTTGCCATGGAACAAGCTACCGCCGCAAGCAAGTTAAAAAGGGATAAAGACCGGAAGGCGTATCTGGAAGCCCAGCGGTTTACGACAACAACGATGTCGCAATCCTTAGCGACCGGTTGGTTTACAAGCGACGTGCTGACCGACGTGCTTGGCGATTACGGCGAGTATTCCGAAGAAGTTTTCAAGCTCGTTACCGAGAAGGGCATGACCGCCGCCGAAGCTTCGTGCAAACCGGGCGGCGTCATCATCATC
>DAOPZG010000228.1:0-2824 GCA_035353235.1 Candidatus Limiplasma sp. | reverse complement strand
GCAGCTGACCGGCCACGGAAACCGCCGAAGCGAGAATGCTTAACGTGATATAGACCCGGTAGGGCGCCGTAAGCCGCAGCACGCGGGAGAACGTGGCGTTCTGCCCGGGACGCCCGGCGGCGAAACTCGGCTTTTTCATGCGGACACCTCCGGTTTCTGAAACTGGCTGTCGTATATATCCCGGTAGACCGGGCAGGTTTCCAGCAAGGTTTCATGCCTGCCCACGCCCACCAGCCGCCCCTCGTCCAGCACGAGGATCTGATCGGCATGCATCAGGCTGTTGGCCCGCTGGCTTACGATAAACAGGGTCGTGTCGCCGGGCAGGGCGGCCAGCGCCCTGCGCAGCGCCGCGTCGGTGGCGTAATCAAGCGCGCTTGCGGAGTCGTCCAGGATGAGAAGGGCGGGCTGAGAAACGAGCGAGCGGGCGATGGACAGGCGCTGTTTCTGCCCGCCGGAAAAGTTGCGCCCGCTTTGCTCCACCGGTTCGTCCAGGCCCAGCGGCTTTCCGCGCACAATCTCCGCGGCCTGCGCGGTGGTCAGCGCCTGCCACAGGGCTTCGTCCGTGGCGTTCGGGTTGCCCCAGGTCAGGTTGTTGCGGATGGTGCCGGAAAACAGCTGCGCCTTCTGCATCACGGTGCTGACCGCGGTTCGCAGACTCTGCCGGTCGTAGGCGCGGATATCTTTGCCAAACAGCAGTACGGAGCCGGAGGTGGCGTCGTAGTACCGGGGCAGGAGGCTGACCAGGCTGGTCTTGCCGCTGCCGGTGCCGCCGATCACCCCGACGGTTTGCCCTTTCGGAACGGTAAAGCTGATATCCGACAGGCTTTCCTCGCCGGTTCCATAACGCAAACTTACGTGGCGAAATTCCACGGCGTTATCGCCATCGGCCGGGTTGAGCCGGGTTTCGCCATATTGCATGGCGGGCTGCATGGCCAGAACGCTGTTGATGCGTTCGGTGCAGGCGGCCGCCCGTGTAAGCTGCACGATCAGGTTGGCCAGCTTCACCAGTTCCAGCAGAATCTGGCTCATGTAGTTCACCAGCGCCACCACGTCACCTGCCGCCAGAGCGCCCGCGTTGATCTGCAGGCTGCCGGTGCGGAGCACCGCGAGAATGCCGACGTTGATGATGGCGAACGTGAGCGGATTCAGCAATGCGGAGATGCGTCCCACGCGAAGCTGGCTTTGGGCCAGTGCGCTGTCCGCCGCAACGAAACGCGCCGTTTCGTCCTCCTCACGCCCGAAGGCGCGCACCACGCGCACGCCGGTCAGGTTTTCCCGTGTGATCCCGGTAATCTGATCCAGTTTCGCCTGCACGCCGCGATACCGCGGAATGGTCGTGTTCATGATAAAATAGACAACAGCCGACAGCACCGGCAGAATCACCACAAAGATCCATGCGGTTTTTACATCAATGGTAAACGCCATAAGGATTGCGCCAAAAACGATCACCGGGGAGCGTAAAAAAAGGCGCAGAAACATATTCAGCCCGTTTTGCAGCTGGTTTACGTCGCTTGTCATGCGTGTGATCAGGGTGCCGGTGCCAATGCTATCCGACTCGGCAAAGCCCAGAGACTGGATTTTTTCAAACAGCGCGTGCCGCACTTCCGCGCTTGCTTCCACGGCGGCTTTGGCCGCAAAATACTGCGCGGTGATGCTGCATGCAAGCCCGATGACCCCCAGCAGCAGCAGCAGGCCGCACTGCGCCAGAATATAGCGGCTGTCCCGCCCCGCGATGCCCTGATTGATGATGTTCGCCGTCACAAGGGGCACCAGCAGGTCGAAAACCGCCTCCAGCATTTTAAACAGCGGGGCAAGCAGACTTTCCCGTTTATGACTTTCCAGAAATTTGAGCATCTGTTTCATGGCGTTCTCTCGCTTTCGCATGGCTTGCCGCAGGGAGGAATTCGCGTATTTCCTTCCTCACCCTTGTATTGTACGACAAAATGAGGTATAGTCAATTCATAACTTTACTATATCTGTTCAACGATAAACATTGAGGTGACCGGATGGAACTTTTGCAGCTGCGGGATTTTCGGGCGGTGGTGGAAACCGGCAGCATCAACGGCGCGGCGAAAAAGCTGGGCCTGACCCAGCCGCCGGTAAGCATGCAGATCCGCCTGCTGGAACAGGAGTTGGGCTGTACGCTGTTTGAGCGCGGCAGCCGCAAAATCCGCCTGACCGAAGAAGGCGCGACCCTGTACGGGCATGCCGTGCGCATCCTGAATATGGCGGAAAGCGCGGCCGCGGCGGTAACGGACTGCCATACCGCCGCGGGGGGCACGCTGCGCATCGGGGTGGTCAGCAGCCTGGCGGAACTGGCTGCCCGCCGCTGGTTTACGGGCTTTGCTGCGGAGCATCCGCAGGTAAACTACGAACTGGCGGAAGGAAGCACGTATGATATTCTGGAAAAACTGAAGAACCGGGAAATCGACGTCGGGCTGGTGCGGCAGCCATTTTCCGCGCGGGGGGTGGAAACCGTTTCGCTGGAGCCGGAGGATTTGCTGGCGATCGGTATGGAGCGATACTTAACGGCGTTACCGGAGAAGGTGACGCTGAAACAACTGGCGGAGCTTCCCCTGATCCTGTACCGCCGCTGGCTGGAGGTGCTCGACCGGGCGTTTGCCGCGAAGGGGTATCAGCCGCGGGTGCTGTGCGTGGCGGACGACGCGCGCACATGCGTTTCCTGGGCGGGAGCCGGGCTGGGCGTGGCGGTCGCGCCGATGGACATTTGCCGCAGCCCTCTGCCCGAAGGATTGTGCCTGCGTGCAATCCGGGGGCTGGCCCCCATGGCGCAAACGACGCTGGCTGTGAACGAGGGCGGCTG
>DAOPZG010000227.1:0-2829 GCA_035353235.1 Candidatus Limiplasma sp. | reverse complement strand
AATTGAAATCCGTCAACCATCGCTTTCTGGATGTGAATTTTCGGCTGCCCAAAGCGCTGACCTTTCTGGAAGACCCGTTAAGGGAGCTTCTCAACGGAGGCATGAGGCGCGGACATGTAGAATTAACGATCGTATATCAGAATAACCGAACAGACGCTAACGCAATCCTGATCGACCGTGAATTGCTGATGCAATGTGCGCAGGAAACGCAAACGCTTGCAAAAGCACTGGATACACCATCGCCGACAATCGCAGAGTTAATCGCGATGAGCGGGGCGCTGAGTGTGAGCCAGGCGGACGAGAATATTCAGGCGGTAACAGCGCTTGCGGAAGAAGCCTACGGGGTTGCTTTTAAGCAGTTGCAAGCGATGCGTGCCCGGGAAGGGGAAGCGTTAGCGGCCGACCTGACCGGTAATCTGGAACAGGTGGAAACGCTGGCCAAACGGATTGCCGCTTTGGCACCAATGGTGCCGCAAACCTACCGGGAGCGGTTGGAAGCACGGCTGAATGAATGGAATCTGCAGGGGGCGGACCCGCAACGGGTTGCGCAGGAAATCGCACTGGCGGCGGATCATTGCGCTATTGACGAGGAACTCGCGCGGCTTCAGAGTCACTTTCTCCAATTCCGGGTCTGTCTGAACACAGAAGACGAAGTGGGCAGACGGATGGATTTTCTGTTGCAGGAGATGAACCGTGAGGTGAACACGATCGGTTCCAAAGCGTCCGACGCGGAGATAGCGCACTGCGTGGTAGAAATGAAATGCCTGCTGGAGAAACTGCGTGAGCAGGTACAAAACGTATTGTAACGGGAGGCATGTCATGAGGCTTATCAACATTGGTTTCGGCAATATGATCGCCGCGGAACGGATTGTGGCGGTGGTCAGCCCGGACAGCGCACCCGTGAAACGTCTGGTACAGGAGGCGCGGGATTTGAAAAAGATTGTGGACGCGACGCAGGGACGTCGAACACGTGCCGTAATCGTAACCGACAGTGGGCATATCGTACTTTCCGCCATCCAGCCCGAAACGGTCGCAGGGCGTTCGGGCAGCCGCGATACCGCGGTCATGATGGAAGAAAAGGAGATATAAGGATGGGCGTAATCGTCAAACGAACGGGCATGTTGCTGATCATCTCCGGCCCGTCGGGTACGGGAAAAGGTACGCTGGTGAAGAGGTTGATGGAAAACGACCCGAGCATCGCCTTTTCCTGCAGCGTAACGACACGGGCCCCACGGCACGGGGAGACAGAAGGAATCGACTACCATTTCGTAGACGATGCGGAATATGACCGAATGCTGGCCAACGAGGAGTTTCTGGAGCACGCGACAGTGCATGGGCACCGTTACGGTACGCTGAAAGCGCAGGTATGCGATTTGCTGGCCAAAGGGAAAAATGTTCTGCTGGATATTGACCCGCAGGGCGCCATCGCGGTGATGGCAAACGCCAAAGACTACGTAAGTATTTTTATTTTACCGCCCAACTTCAGCGCTTTGCGCGTAAGGCTGCACACGCGCAATACCGACGACCCCGTGGAAATCGAACGGCGGTTGCGCAATGCCCGCAAAGAAGTGCTGAATATCAATAAGTACCAGTACGCTGTGATTAACGATGATTTGGAGCTGGCGGTATCACAGCTCACCAGCATCGTTAATGCCGAAAAACAGCGCACAATCCGCTTTATCCCGACGATTCTGGAAGACTGAGGAGGAGAATGAAAATGGCTATTGTAAATCCGACGATCGTAGAACTGTGTGAGAAGGTAGACTGCCGCTATACGCTGGTGGTGGAAACGAGCAAACGTGCACGGCAACTGGTGGGCGGCGCTCAACCGCTGATCGACGCAAAGGAATTAAAGCCCCTGGGGGTCGCTGTGGAAGAAGTAAATCGTGGATTGTTGACCTATTCCCGCAACCCGGATTTGGAGGAGTAAGTGACTGCGAACATCGTAGTAGGCGTATCCGGCGGAATCGCTGCCTACAAGGCGGTCGAAGTGGTTTCCCGATTGACGAAATTGGGGGCCAACGTTGATGTGGTGATGACGCACAACGCGACACTGCTGATTGCGCCCGCAACGTTTGAAGCCATCAGCCATAATGCGGTGTATGTGGATACGTTTGTGCAACAGAATCACCACGAGATCGGGCATATTGCGCTGGCGCAGAAGGCGGATCTTTTTATTGTGGCACCTGCGACAGCCAACACAATGGCCAAGATGGCCTGCGGAATTGCCGACAACCTGCTGACTGCCACTCTGCTGGCCACGAAAGCGCCTGTACTGATCGCCCCCGCGATGAACACCGGCATGTGGGAGGCGGAGGCGACGCAACAGAACCTGCGTACCTTGCTGGCGCGGGGCATGCACATTGTGGGGCCGGGAAGCGGCATATTGGCTTGCGGAACCGTTGGTGCGGGCCGGATGAGTGAGCCGCCGGAGATTGTGGATGAAGCGATGCAGCTGTTAAACCGCAGGTGCGATATGGACGGATTGCGCGTGCTGGTAACCGCCGGCCCGACCCGGGAACGGCTGGACCCCGTGCGCTTTATGAGCAACGATTCTTCGGGGAAGATGGGTTTTGCGCTTGCAAAAGCCGCCATGGAACGCGGGGCGGCCGTTACGCTGGTGGCGGGGCCGACGAAGGAGAACCCGCCGGTGGGCGCAAACCTTGTACTGGTAGAAAGCACAATGGATCTGCTCGCCGCTATGGAAAGCAACTGTGAATCACAAGATATCATCGTTCAGGCTGCGGCCCCCGCGGATTATCGTTTTGCCAACCCCAGCGAACAGAAAATTAAGCAAACCGCCGGCACGCCGCTGACGCTGCGCGGCGT
>DAOPZG010000226.1:0-2871 GCA_035353235.1 Candidatus Limiplasma sp. | reverse complement strand
AGGAGCTTGTAAATGCTTCGGAAGATGTGGCAGGCATGGGCCGCTTTCTTGAGGAGGTTCCCGCGCCTATGAAGCGCACAACCATTGACCTCGAACCTATCAAGCAAAAGATGGTCGAGAGTGTGCTTGAGGCTAACCCGGAGGACACGGATTCGTTCTTGCAGATGATCCAGAGCTTTGACGACGTTGCCTATCAGTACGAACAGGGAAAGGCAAAGGGCGACGTTGTAACGGTTCTCCGCAACGGAAAGCAGGAATTCTATAAAGTAAATGACCCCCTGTTGCTCCAAAGCCTTGTCAATATGGCGCCGAAGCAGAGCAAAGCATTGCTGGATTCTTACGGGAAGGTAACCCGCTTCGTTACTGCGAACATCACCGGGCTAAACGTGGTATGGAGCCTGTTTTCCAATATGCCGCGCGACGTTGGAACCTACATGTTCTACAGCAAAAACAAGAACCCCATTCACCTCTTTGGAGGCATTGCATCCGCGTACCTGAACATGTTTAAGGGCAAGAACGCAGATCCTATGTACAAAGAGTACAAGGCAATGGGCGGCGGGAAAACCAGCGCGTATACTGCCGATACGAACCTGCAGCGCAACCTGATGCGTGACTTTTCCGGCAGCAAAGCAAAATGGTTAAATCCGCTCAACTGGCTTGAATTTATCAGCAACATGATTGAAAGCGGCCCCCGCTATGCGACTTATAAGCTCATGCGTACACAATATGGCATGAGTCCCGCAGAGGCTTTCTATGAAAGCAACGATATTACGGTAAACTTCCGTCGTGGCGGGACGATGAGCAGGCAGGCAACGAAGGTTGTTCCCTTCTTCAACGCTGGCATTCAGGGCCTCGATAAATTCGGCAGATGGATAAGTGGAGAGGAGTTCTCTGGAACTGCCCGTAAAAAGGCTTCTACAATCCGCGTTGTAGGACTTATTCTGGTCTCCTTGTTGGGCGCGGCGCTTTCGCACGGCATCAATTCCGGTGACGACGAGAAGAAGAAGGAATACGCTCAACTCAGTACCTACACAAAGAACTCCTTCTTCTGTTTTCCTCTCGGTGGCGGGAAATACTTCGTCGTTCCCAAACCGCGCGAGCTGGCTGTATTGTCCAGCTTTATGGAACGCGCCCTTGAGCTTTACGGGAACGATAACAAAAACGCTTTCAACGGTTTCTACAGTTACGCGGTCGATAACGTCCTTCCTAACGTGGTGAGTGGGATAGCCCAGGGCGATTTGTTCAACGCCGTATCCAGCCTCGGCGCTGTGGGGGTACTTACCTCCGTTGCTGCAAACAAGGACTTCTTAGGCCGTCCCATCGAAAGCCAGAGTATGCAGAACTTGTTGCCCACGGAGAGATTTACGCGCAGAACAAGCGTAGCCGCGAAAGCAATCGGGGATGTATTCGGGATCAGTCCGCTTCAGGTAGACTACGTCGCGAAGAACATCCTTGGAGGTTTCTGGAAGTGGAATCAAGCCTTATTCCCCATCGGTAAAGAGAATGTGGATTATACGCTTGGCGTGGCAAGCAGCTATGTGAAGGATAATCAGTATTCGACCGACATTATCAACACATTGTACGACAACTACGAGGACGCGACCCTGAAAAAGAACAGCACTCACGATCCAGAAGCCGCCATGAAGTACAAATTGCTTTACAACATGACGACCTTCTACACCAATTACAACAAGCTGTCTAAAGACGAACCCAATGCGGATCGCGGCCGCGCGTATCGCCAGACCGTGCTTGATATGCTGGAAGGTGTGAACCAGTATGCGAAAGACGGCCCGAATACCCCTGAAATAAAGGCACTTGCCGACTTCGTGAAGCGCAACAGCGGAACAGAGCAGTATCCTACGGCGCTTTCCCCGTCCGTGAAGGATAAAAGCGGCCTCGTGCATGACCTGACGGCCTCACAGTATGTGGATTACCAGACGGATTACCTGCGTCGCTATTGGGATTACGCCGGGAAAGTGCTTGCCTCACCCGAAACCGCAACTGAGGAAGGTATGAAGTCCGCGAAAGCGCAGGCCCGTTCCGAAGCCGAAACACAAATCCTCTCCACCATCGGAGCGGATAGCGCGGATGCAAGCTCGCTGCAAACGGCCGGAAGCATCGGACTGACCTCGAAAAATATCATTGATTTCAACGCTGCAAAGGCGACTGCATCCGCAGACGGTTCCTTCACAAAGGAAGAAGCAATTGCTATCCTTGAGAATATGCAGGCAAGCGATTCACAGAAAGCATACTTCTACAAAGAAGCAAACGGAAACGCTACAGTCGCAAGCAATCCTTACTCCAGCGTGAACGACCTGAACCAGTATATTCTTACTGCCGATCCCAAAAAGGCCAAACAAAGCATCACCAGCTCTTACAAAGACCTGATCGTATCCAGCTATTCCAAAGGAGACTATGAGTCAGTCTCAAAGTATACGAATAAGCTCCTGTCTCTGAACCTGCTGGACAAAGACGGTTATCCGTATTTCACGCAAAAAATGATCGACGGATGGATTACCGATTACCTGAAGAACAGCCCCTCGTAAGGGCGAAAAACAGAAACCACCTTGCTATGATGACAGTAATAGCAAGGTGGTTTTTCTATTGTGGGAGGTGCGTATCATGATCATCACGCGAAGGTTAAACCTCGATATTGGGAAACCGGGCCAACAGGACGCTATGTACGCACGCCGGGGCGATACCCGGATTTACTGTGTGCTGGCGGCGTTTCGCGACGGAGCCGAGGAAGTAACGATCCCGGCAGACGCAACGGTGATCCTGACGAGCACGAAGCCGGACGGCATGGTGCTCACGCTAAAGGGAAAGCCTGAAAACGGATATGCAAAAGTATATTTGGGCGTTCAGGCGCTT
>DAOPZG010000225.1:0-2908 GCA_035353235.1 Candidatus Limiplasma sp. | reverse complement strand
GCGAGGGCGGCCGCACGGTTGGTTCCGGCGTTGTCGCCAAGGTGCTGGAGTAAGCAGACGCAAAACGAACATCACAGTTCAAGACCGCCGGGAATGTTCCCGGCGGTCTTTTCGTGTTGGGAAACGCAAGTATCAGGGAACGCTTCCCTATTTGTTACAATTTACTACGGTGATTTTTCCATAACGTTCACCTTCAGTTCAAATTCAACTGTCATTCTGAACAGACTTCATCATGGGAAGGGTCTGCGGAATGATGCGTTATTTTGGGCGGGCGCTCTTCATCACACTGTTATTGCTTGTGAGCGGCGCGATGGCAGAGACTTCGGGAGTCACATGGCAGGGAAACGGCGGCGCAACAGTTTATCCCAGTGTTATTAACGGAACAAACTGCCTGCTGTTGCCGGCAGCTGCAAATCCGGAGAAACTGGTTTTATACTCAGGTGCACCCGGCAGAATGACGGTAGCGGGAAATACAGGCGAATCGATTACGGTTTCCTCCGGAGAAGCGTTTGATTTTGCTTCATTGTTTTTACAGGAGCCGGACGACGGTCAGTATCACGCCACCTTCTCCTTTGAAATGGGGGCTGCTGAAACGCTCACAGTGATGTTTTCGGCGGAAATCAGTTCGCTTTTTATCCTGAGCGACGATCAGGATAACCAGGGGCGCGCCTGGGTGGACGGCAGTGAGCATCACGAAACCGCCGCAAGCGGGAATGCGGTGATGCTCCGCGCGGACGGAAGTGTGATCTACAACGGGGGTTTGAAAGAGATTCGCGGTCGCGGCAATTCCACGTGGGGGAATTATCCGCTGACCTACGAAACCAAAACGACGGTGAATAAAAAACCCTATCAGATCACCCTTTCCAGCGCGGCGGACCTGTTGGATACGGGGGACGCACACAATGAGAATAAACGGTGGATTCTATTGGCGGAATACTACGACGCGACCATGCTTCATAACCGCATTGCCTATGATCTGGCGCGCGCACTGGGTCAGACCGACGCGCCCGATTGTCAGACGGTGGACCTGTACTATGATGGAGAATATCGTGGGCAATACCTGCTGACAGAGAAGGTGGAAGTGGGGGACGGTCGTGTCGAGGCAGAGAATTACGACGATATCCTGAAGAAATTTAACAATAAAGCTGGAATTGATCTGGATACGCTCGTGCAGACGAAGACGGAAACGGATGACGGCGTTTCCGTGGCGGCGATGGACGGTGTGGAAGATGGCGATGAAACAAACCTCGGCGCTTATCTGGTGGAGCTGGATAACGCGTATTATTCGGAGGAGAATGCTTATTTCGGGTTGACGAACGGGATGTACTTTACGCTAAAGAATCCCAAACATGCATCCGTCAATATGGTCAGCTATATTGGAGGACTATTTTCGAATCTTGACACTGCGCTGGCCAATTATGGCGTGAACCCGGAGACAGGGGAGAACTGGAATGAGCTGTTGGACGCGGAGTCGGTGCTTCCGTATTATTGGGTTAACAAGCTGGCAAAAAATCCGGATACATGGTTGACTTCTTCCACCTATTTTGTGCTGCCGGAGGGCAGCACAAAGGTGCAAATGGGCCCGGTATGGGACTTTGATCAGGCTTTTTACAGACGGTACAGCGAGGACAGTTCCGTGGCCGACTCGCTCACCCTGCCCAACGGAGTGGACAGTTGGGCGTATGATCTGGAACGGATTCCGGAATTCCAGACGATGTCGAAAACCTTTTTTACGCAAAAGTTTGTTCCGGCTGTGAGGGATGTGCTGCTGGGGGACGAGAACGCGACAAGCGGCTGCCTGCATTCGCTGACCTGGTACTGGCAGCAGACAGCCGCTTCCCGTCAAATGAACGATATGCTGTGGAAACCGGAATCCATTTTTGGAACCGTGGTGGCAGAGACCCGCGAAGAGAATTATCAGGCGCTGCGGTCGTTTATTGAGGATCGCTTTGCGTGGCTGGAGCAGGATATTGCGCAGTGGTCGTGCGAGGAGAGCGCAGAGAATATTGCCATAACCCTGAGTGCGCCGTATGGCAACACCGAGGAGCGCCTGAGCGCCACGCTGGATGATCTGCATTCCAGTGCGGAACAGCCGGAGATGCAGCTTACGCAGATATCGGATGCGACGGCGGATGAGGATGCCGTTTGGCAGGCGGATCTGACAGTCGAGGGGAAACCCGGGACGGCGCTGGCGAATCAGGTTAGTATCTCAGTCAATGGTGCTGCTGTACCTGATATACGGAATGGAGACGGAACAGTAACGGTTTCCGTGCAGTTTGCGGATCCATCCTATCGGCCCGCAGAATATGAGGGTACCGACTATGGGCTGGTGTTTAACGCCGAGTATTACGCGGAGCATAACGCCGAGGCCGTTGCTGCCGCGGGTGACGACCCGGATGCATTGTTGGCGTATTACGTGGAAACCGGCATTGCACGGGGCGATGTGGCCAACGCGTTTTTCGACCCGAAAGAGGTGCTTGCCAATGTACCGGACATTACAGAACTGTACGGGGATGATTACGGGGCGGCGGTAACGTATTTTCTGGAAAGCGGTTACGAAGACCTGATGAGCACATTGGATCGTTCCTATACGCCGACGGTATGGGCGACAGCATCTGAAAAATGATATAACTATGAGCACTCAATCCTTCGGCAAATGATGCCGACAAGGTGAGCATGTCAGTCTTTGAATGAAATAGATAGACACGCACGAGAGCGTGTGCATATGGAACATGGCAAACGAAGCGGACAGGGACGGCAGAGTCTTTCGGAAATCATAAATAAACGAATTAGTTTTGAAAAAATGCTTGCTTTTTTCCAGCTGATCCGGTATACTATCAAAGCTGTCTGTTCAGGGATGATGTGATAAGTTGCCGCCATGGCCATGGCGGGTAATTATCGCGGACCA
>DAOPZG010000224.1:0-2909 GCA_035353235.1 Candidatus Limiplasma sp. | reverse complement strand
GGGTCTACTGCGGTAACGGTCAGGGGATCCGTATTCAGGCTGACGGTTGTACCAGTGTTATCAATCGCCGTGATGGTAAATTGATACTCCGTCGTTTTCGTCAGTGTGATCTCTTTTTCCAGTTTCAGCGTTGCCCCCGCGGCGATCTGCTGGTTGGTAAAAACGTCGCCCAGCGTTTTGTCATTCACACGAATGTCGGTGTAATTTACCGTTCCGCTGTTTTTCAGTTCCAGGGTCAGCTTAACGGTGCCGTTTGTGGTTACGCCCTTGGCGCTGGAAGTAAGCTTGGCGGTCATGGCCGCTTCGCCATACAGGATAACCTGTTCGTCCACCTGCTGTGTCTTCTTTTCGGTGGAATCACCGGAGGTGTACGTGATGGTCGCGCTGCTGGTGAGGTTCTTTTTCCCCATGGTGACGGGGAATTTCACCTGCGCGGTTTCCCCGGCTTTCAGTTCTTTCGCGACCGTAACGGTCTTGGAACTGATGGATTTATTCTCCTGCAGGGTGATGTTTTTAAGCGATACCGTACCGTTATTAACAATGTCGTATTGAACCGTTACCTTCTGCCCCTCGCGCGCGGTGCCCGGGGTTATGGTACGTTTCACTTCGATATCGGTTTTTGCTTCGGCGGTCTCCAGTTTTCCCCGGATGGGCTGGCTCTTCACGTTTTTTTCGCCGTTATCGCCATAAAGCGTATATTTTACAAAAAATACAATCTGCCCGTTATCCAGCGTACGTTGGTTCACGTCCCATTTGCCGGTCCAGGTTTTTACCTCGCCGGCCTTCAGAACGACGGAACCCTTATCCCCAAAATCCGTTACCACCTCGCTGGTGGGGCTGTACAGGGTCAGGGGATCCTTCATATCCGTATCGCCGGAATTGGATACGGTAATGGTCACTGAAACTTCGCCAGGCGCGCTGAGCGAGCTGGGCGACACTTCCATTTTACATACGATGGGATCGGTGGTCTGCGCCATCGCAACCCCGCCCAGTAACAGCAGCGTGGCAAGCATTACCAGCGCGGCCAGGAGCAGTTTTCGTTTCATATTCTCTCGGGCGTTCAGGGGTACGCCCTTCCTCCCTTCGGTGGTTCAGACCGATCGCCGATTTGCCGCAGGATGGATTGCGCGGCAAGGCGTTCGGCAGGAACCTTCCGTATCGTCGCGCCTTTCAGGCTTACCCCGGCGTTGTACCGACCAGACCGCCGGATGACAACCGAATCAAGGCTCTCTGCCTATTGTAGTTCATCCAGTTAGGCGTGTCAAGCAAAAACGGCCGCAGCCCTGCCTTAGCGCCTCCTGAACACAACGATTTACAAATTCAACACCATCCCGTATTCAGCCATTTTTCTGCGTTTCCGCTTACCAACCCTTCCGCGCGCTCTCCCGCGGCTAGGAAAACGCCTCTCCCTATGGTATAATGGCCCCGAAAAGAGACACAATCACCGGGGGAGGTATCGCATTGTATCAGCCGCCACAGGATTTTCGCGAGGATGAATACGAGTCCGACGAAGCCGGATACGTAGTGAACGACGAGCCGGAAACGTCTTACGACGGCGGGCCCGCTTATCAGGCGCCGCCTCCCGGCGGCACGGAGTATCCCACCCGCCGAAAGTTTTCCATTTTTAAACCCCGGCTCACCAAGCCGAATTTTATCCTCTCGGTGCTGGTGAACGCTGTCCGTATTTTGCTGATCGTTATTGTGCTGGGTGGTCTGGCCATGGCGGGCGCGGTTGTCGGGATTGCGAAAGCCTATATGGAAACGGCTCCCACGCTGGATCTGGCTAAGTTGAGCGAACAGGATAAAACCAGCTTTATTTATGATTCCAACGGCAATGTGCTTACCGATTATAAAGGCACCGAAAATCGCGTAATGGTGAGCATCTCCCAGATGCCGGTGAACTTACAGCATGCGTTTGTCGCCGTGGAAGACGCACGTTTTTATACCCATAACGGCATTGACCTGAAGCGTATTGTGGGTTCTTTTGTAAAAAATATGGTTTCCAACACCAACGAAGGCGGCTCCACCATCACCCAACAGCTGATCAAGAATACCGTGCTGAGCAGCGAATTGAGTTATAAACGAAAAATTCAGGAAGCCTACCTTGCGATGCAGCTGGAAACCATGTATACGAAGGATCAAATTCTGGAGTGCTACTTAAACACCATCTATTTAGGTGAAAACTACTACGGCGTCGAGGTGGCGGCGGAAGGTTATTTCGGCAAGGACCTGTCCGGGCTTTCGTTGCGGGAATGCGCGATGCTGGCCGGGCTTACCAATAACCCCTATTACTATAATCCCCGCCGGAATTTTTACGTGCGTCAGTCCGACACCACGGACTACAAAAAGCTGACGAACGATCGCACTGATTACGTGCTGAAATGCATGTACGAAAGCGAGTTTATCACCTATCAGGAGTATCAGGACGCACTGAACACGGGAACCGCGGACGTATAGCAGACCTCCACCACCGAGGGGGAAGGCATGTACCCCTACGCGCATTATGTGGAATACGCCGTGAAGGAGGTCGTGACCGATTTCCTGAAGCTGAACGGGTTGGAAGACACAAGTGAAAACCGCAACAAAATGGAAAACGAGCTGCGTACCGGCGGCTACCACGTAACCCTTGCTATTGATACCGATATTCAGACCATCGTGGAAGACACGCTGGAGAGCTGGACGAAGTATCCCGCCCTGCGTGATCCCAGCGATAAGGTATATCGCGCCAAGAACAGCGACGGAAGTTACACGGAAATCGCGGAACCGCAGGCTGCGGCCGTTGTGCTGGATTACCGCACCGGGGAGCTGAAAGCCATCGTGGGCGGCCGCACGAAACCCACGCAGCGAAAGACCCTGAACAGGGCTACCGATATGAAGATGCCTGTCGGTTCAGCCATCAAGCCTATTTC
>DAOPZG010000223.1:0-2929 GCA_035353235.1 Candidatus Limiplasma sp. | reverse complement strand
ATATTGCGGATTTCATTCACGATGACAGGACAAGAACCGTACCGTATGGTAGCATGGGTTACACGATAGGAGGGATAGGGAATGTTGGATTTTCTATCGGCCAACCTGGCAATCGTCATCTGTTTTATTATTGGCGTTGCGCTGCTGGTTGCAGAAGTTTTTATGCCGGGCTTTGGCGTAGCGGGAATTACCGGTATCCTGTTGGAAATTGCCTGTATTGTACTCACATACCTGCGTTATGGTGGGCTGGCCGCCTTGGGAGTGACCATCGTGGTGTTAGCGGTCACCGGTATATCCATATCGGTTTCACTTCGATCCGCTACCAAAGGCCGACTTTCCAAGTCGGCAATCATACTGAACGCCAGCGAAACGGCTGCTGACGGGTACAGCGCAACCAAAGATATGGATGTGTTTCTCGGCAAGGAAGGCGAAACGGTCACCATTCTAAGACCGACAGGCATGGCCGAATTTGACGGCGTAAAACTGAATGTTGTAGCGGACGGGGAATATATCCCCAAAGGAACTCCCGTGAAAGTACAGCGTGTGGAAGGCGCAAGGGTCGTTGTGCGCCGAACGGACGCGTGACCACCCCGGCGGTTGCTGACTGCGATTGAATAAGGAGGAAAACCCATGTTCTACTCTCTTCTTGGCGCTTCGTACTCCGTTTCTGCCATTGGGCAACCGGAGGTATCCTCCATCATCTGGATTGCGCTTGCCATTTTAGCAGCGCTGGCGCTGATTACCGTATTCCTGCGGTTTGTGCCGGTGGGCCTATGGATTACTTCGCTGGCTGCCGGCGTGCACGTGAGCATCAGCTCGCTGATCGGTATGCGCCTGCGTCGTATCCAGCCCAAGCGGCTGGTGGATCCGTTGATTAAGGCGCGTAAAGCCGGGCTGGATGTGACGCTTACCAAACTGGAAACGCACTACCTTGCGGGCGGCAATGTGGATCGGGTGATCAACGCCCTGATTGCCGCGCAACGCTCCAATATTGAAATGCCTTTTGAAAAGGCGAGCGCGATTGATCTGGCCGGACGCGATGTGTTGCAGGCCGTGCAGATGAGCGTAACCCCGAAAGTGATTGAGACGCCTGTGGTGGCGGCCATCGCGAAAGACGGCATCGAGCTTCGCGCCAAAGCGCGCGTTACGGTGCGAACCAACATTGAACGGTTGGTGGGCGGCGCTGGCGAGGAAACGATTATCGCCCGTGTTGGCGAAGGTATCGTGACGACCGTCGGTTCATCAGCAAACCACAAACAGGTACTGGAAAATCCGGACCTGATCAGCCAGACAGTGTTGAATAAGGGTTTGGATGCCGGTACCGCATACGAAATTCTGAGTATTGATATTGCGGATGTGGACGTGGGCCGCAACGTGGGCGCACAGTTGCAGATGGATCAGGCTGAGGCGGATCGGCACATCGCGCAGGCGCGCGCCGAAGAACGCCGCGCCATGGCCGTTGCGCACGAGCAGGAAATGAAGGCCGCCGTGCAGGAGATGCGCGCACGTGTGGTCGAGGCGGAAGCCGAAGTGCCTAAGGCGCTCGCAGAAGCGCTTCGGGCAGGCAAACTGGGCGTGATGGATTATTATCAGATGAAAAATGTGATGGCTGATACCGATATGCGCGAGGGAATCGCGAAGGCTGCCACGCCTCCCGCACCACCGCTGGAAACCGGTAAACCGAAGAAGTAACGGCAGGAGTCTTACCGCGGATGCAGGGCGATTAAAACCGGAAACGAGGTGGGTACGTTGGATGCGCTGTTTATCCTGCTGGTGATTTACTTCGTGTTTTACCTGTTGGTAAAGCGCGTAAAACGCGCTGCAAATACTGGGCAGGATCACACCCCCGGAGCGGTTCGCACCCGACAGGCTGAAACCCGCAAGCACAGCGCGAACAGCCCAAAACCGGATGCAATGAACCGCCCGGCAATTTCCCGCACAGGTCAGCCGGGAATGTCGTACGCACCGATACAGCCTATGGTGCAGGTAAACCAAACACTTTATGATTATAAAGGCAGTTTGAGCGCAACAAGCACCGAGGGCGCCGCTTCCGGAGAAGGCGATGCGTCCGGCGAGGGAAGCGGAACGGCGGAAGGCGGCGAGGTATTCACCCCGGAAGTGCTACAGGAGGCGGAAAGGCCGGAGACATGGGAGAATCGCAAAGTTCTTCCACAGGACTGGGCAGGCGACGAGCTGGTACGGGCGGTCGTGATGAAAGAAATTTTCGATAAACCTCGCAAATGGAGATATTGACATGGATGACCTGAGAGTTCTGGTGGCGGACGACGAGGAGATTATGCGCGGAATCATGCGCAAGATCATCCAGAAGGTGGACGGGTTCACGGTTGTCGGCGAAGCTGAAGATGGCGAAGATGCCCTCTCGAAAGTGGAAAGCCTGAAACCGGACGTAGTGTTTCTGGATGTGGAAATGCCAAAAATCAACGGGATTGACTGCGCTCGCTCCATACAGGACATGAACCCCTTCATTACCGTAATCTTCGCTACGGCATATGATGGCTATATGAGCGACGCGTTTGAGGTGTATGCGTTTGATTATCTGGTGAAACCCTTCAAAATGGAACGGGTGATCCAGACACTGGAGCGCATCCGCGATCGCCAATCCAAGCGCGAAGAGCCGGAAAAGGAAGCGCCCAGAGCGATCAATGCGGACCGGAAGCCGATCAGCGGCAGGCTGATGCTGCGCCACCGAGAAGGCGTCAGCTTCGTGGACCTGAACGATATTCTGTTGATCCAGCGCGAGGAGCGTCAGGCTGGGCATGCCGATGGCCATGCCGAAGGTGTACAGCATGATCGGCAGCACCGACTGGGGCAGGCCCGGCGGCAGCAGGTGGGCGATGGCGAGGTTGCTGCCGGCGGCGAGGATCATGATGCCCAGGGCCAGGGCGATGGTCCGCGGCGGCGACAGCTT
>DAOPZG010000222.1:0-2970 GCA_035353235.1 Candidatus Limiplasma sp. | reverse complement strand
AGCGCGCTGGCCGCGGCGGTTTCGCACGATACCAGATAAATGCCCGCACTCTTGGTGCCGCTGCGCCCGAAAAAGTTACGGTTGTTGGTGCGCAGGCTGACCGCGCCGGTACGGGGGCTTTGCCCCATGCCGATGCAGAAGCCGCAGGCCGTTTCCGTAATGCGCGCGCCCGCCTGAATCATGTCGTTCAGCGCGCCGTTGGCGGCCAGCATCCCCAGCACCTGCCGGGACCCGGGAGCGATCACCAGACTCACGTCCGGATGCACCGTTTTGCCCTTTAAAATCCGCGCCACGCGCATCATATCCAGATAGCTGGAGTTGGTGCAGGACCCGATGCAGACCTGATCCACCCGGATCGGCCCGGCTTCGGCCACGGTTTTCACATTGTCCGGCATATGGGGCAGCGCCACCATCGGCACAAGCGAAGACAGGTCGATCTCGACAGTTTCGGAATACTCGGCGTCGGCGTCGGGCAGCATGGACACATAATCCTTCTCACGCCCCTGCGCGGCCATAAACGCGCGGGCAGTCTCGTCCGCGGGAAAAATACTGGTGGTCGCGCCAAGTTCCGCGCCCATGTTGGTAATGGTCGCGCGCTCAGGGATGGACAGCGTTTCTACGCCTTCTCCGGTATACTCCATCACCTTGCCCACGCCGCCCTTCACGGTCAGGCGGCGAAGCAGTTCCAGGATGATGTCTTTCGCGGCTACGCCGCGATTGAGTTTCCCGGTCAGCTTCACGTTCACCACCGAGGGGCAGGGCAGGTAATACGCCCCGCCGCCCATGGCGACCGCCACGTCCAGCCCGCCCGCGCCGATGGCCAGCATCCCCAGCCCGCCCGCCGTGGGGGTGTGGCTGTCCGACCCTAAAAGCGTTTTACCGGGCACGGCGAAGCGTTCCAGCTCCACCTGATGGCAAACGCCGTTACCGGGCTTGGACAGATACACGCCGTGCTTTTTCGTCACGGTCGCCAGATACATGTGGTCGTCCGCGTTTTCAAAGCCGGTTTGCAGGGTGTTATGGTCAATATAGGCCAGCGATTTTTCGGTTTTTACGCGCGGAATGCCCATCGCTTCAAACTGCAGATAGGCCATGGTTCCGGTGCTGTCCTGCGTAAGGGTGTAATCGATGTGGATGCCGATCTCCCCGCCGGGCTGAAGTTTACCTTCCACGAGATGCGACGAGAGGATCTTGTAGGTTAAGTTCATGGCGACCTCCTAAAACGTCGTTGGCCACCGCGACACATTCCGCCGCGGCCTGCGCCAGCGGCAAATGCGTATGCACCGCACACCGCTTGCGCCTTTGCAAGCACGGACGGCGGAGCAAAGCGTTCCGCCGTCAATGGGATCATTGTATACAATGTTCGTGGACGCGTCAACCGCACAGGTGTAAAAAATACAGTTTATGCACAGCAGACCCCTTCGCCGTTTGACTTCGTTCCGGCCCCATGCTATAGTATGGAGAATCTTCCGGCGCAAATCAGCCGTATACGCGGCAGGAGGAACTGAACCATGAAACTGCTCAACCAACTGCTTCGCGGTATCGTGATCGGCATCGCGAACATCATTCCGGGGGTCAGCGGCGGCACCATGATGGTCTCCATGGGCATTTACGACACCCTGATCTATTGCATCACCCATCTTTTCAGCGAATTCAAGCGCAGCATCCTTACGCTGCTGCCTTATCTGATCGGTATGCTGATCGGCATTTTCGCCCTCGCCAGCCTGCTTACGTACTGCTTCGCCCACTTCCCGCTGCCCACCAGCACCACTTTTATCGGGCTGATCCTGGGCGGTCTGGCCCCGATCCTCCATAAAGTGGATAAAAAGAAGGTCAACACGCTGGCCGTGCTGATCTTCATCGCCTTCTTCGCGCTGATCATCGTGATGGCGCTAAGCAACCCCGCGGGCAACGATGGCCGCATCACCGTAAACGCCGGCGAAATGGGCATACTCCTCCTCATGGGCATCATCGCCAGCGGCACGATGCTGATCCCCGGCGTTAGCGGCTCTATGGTGCTGATGCTGATGGGCTATTACCGCCCCGTCCTCGCCTCCGTGAACGATTTTAAAGACGGCCTGCTGGGCGGCAATCTGGCGCTGGCCGGGCAACAGCTGCTGATCCTCATCCCCTTCGGGATCGGGGTGCTGCTGGGCATCTATTTTGTCGCCAAGCTGATCGAGTGGCTGCTGGCCCGCTGGCCCACCCAAACCTATTGCGCGGTGCTGGGGCTGGTGATTGCCTCGCCGATCGCCATACTGCTTCGCACCGACCTGGGCAACATCAACGTCGGCGCAATCCTTGCGAGCATCGCTACCTTCGCCGCCGGTTTCGCGCTGGCCGCGTGGCTGGCTAAAAACGCACCGGAGGAAACTGCGCCCGCTACGAAAGCCTGAAGCATTTCAGGCAAGCTGCTAACCACAGCTTGCTCAAAAAGGTTCAGAAGCAAGGGTGGCAAGAAGTTGAGCTTACCATTTGTAAGTGATGCCCCCTTACCAATCCCTTAGCCGACAACGCATATGGGTCTTTTTCAGCGTTCTGAGCGCCCCGAAAACAGGGCGCTCTTTTTCTGTCGTCGTAATCTCCTGTCCCCGTTCTTTTTCAAAACCATGATTATTCGATCAAACGGCGGTCACAGGCCAGCTCCGCCGCTTTCACCGCCGGATGATGGTACCGCAAACGCCGATCCGGCAGTTTCATAATGCGGATCAAGAGGGTATTCTTTGTTGTACGCCATTCCGGCGGCAGGCGAAAACCGATTGCCCTGGCGGGGCAATAGCACACGCAGGCCATACAGCAGGCGCAATGGTGTGAAAAAACCGGTTTGCCGTTCTCAAGCCGGATATTCCGCTGCGAGCAAACCGACGCGCACAGGCCGCAGCCCACACAGGCGCCGGATACGGTAAAGCCGTAATCCGTGTAAGGGATCGCCTCACGATACTTGGGCATCATCCGCGGATAAATAACCCG
>DAOPZG010000221.1:0-3093 GCA_035353235.1 Candidatus Limiplasma sp. | reverse complement strand
CTGACCAGACGATAACGTTCTGTGAAAGTATCCAACTCTTCGCTGGCTACTATTTCTCCGGCACGGATATAGGTAATGCGGTCTGCGCAGTTGTCCAAATCGCTGGTGATATGCGTGGAGAAAAGGATGCTTACGCCATCTTTAGCCAGCGCCAGAAAAATATCCAGCAATTCGCTGCGACTGACCGGGTCCAGGCCGCTTGTCGGCTCATCCATCATCAGAAATTCGGCATGATGGGAGAGCGCGAGAGCGAGAGAATATTTTACCTTCATACCGGCCGAAAGCTGACTTGGGGTTTTATTCTCATCCAGCTCAAATGTTTTTAAATACTTGTGATATGCGGCGTCGTCCCAGCTGGAATAAAAACGGCGGGTTGCGGCGGTAATCGTATGCAGCCTGCTTCTCATATAATAGTCTACGCCGCCTGAAACGAAACCAATCCGTTGCTTAATTGCAAGCTCATTCTCCAGAAAAGGGAGCCCGAAAAACTGGATTAATCCGGAATCCGGGTGTACGAAATTGAGCAGAGATTTTAAGGTTGTGGTTTTTCCGGCTCCGTTACGGCCGATAAAACCCATAATTTCTCCATCCCGCACGGAAAAACTGATATTCTTAAGCTCAAACGCAGGGTAACGCTTTTCAAGTCCTTCAACAGATAAAACGTTCATGGGGTTCCTCCGTTCCCTTCATCGCGGTGGTGTGATGGCCGAACGTCACGCAATGAATAAATAACATGCGTTATGATACACGCATCAAGAAAACATGTCAATTACTCTTGTCTGAAATATACAAATCAACGTTTGACGAATTATACGGTTCCTGTTAAAATAACATATGCTATGAATAACGGCACGCGAAAGGAGCCTGCTGATGCCTCCGAAAATTCGTTTCAGTAAAGCGGATATCCTGCATGTCGCATTCAACATCACACGGGAAAAGGGGATTGACGCGGTTAACGCCCGCGCAATTGCCAAAGAACTGGGTTGTTCCACACAGCCGGTGTTCCGCGCTTTTCATACGATGGAACAGATCAAGCTGGAAATGATGCGGATGAGCATGAACCATTACAGCGACCGTATTATCCATGCGGAAGCTTACCATGACAAACTGTATCTTGGCACCGGTATCGCCTATATCGACTTCGCACGGGACGAGCCGGAGCTGTTTAAGCTGCTTTTTATGCGGGACCGGCATGCGGATAAAACGGAAAGCGAACTAAAAGACCAAAGCCTGGATTACGTGATCCGGCTGGTTATTAAGCGGACAGGGCTAACGCCAGAAAAAGCCATGTCTTTTCACAAGCATTTATGGGTGACGGCGCATGGGCTGGCAACGATGATTGCCACGCAGTTTTCGCCCATAACGCATGAGGAAGCAGAACAGATGCTTACGGAGGAATATCTCGCAATGTGTAAACTCTATGGGATTCTAACACCTCAGGAATGACAACGCAACGCCCCTCCGCGTTAAGCCGCAGGAGGGGCGTTGCGTTTTATATTTTCTTTTTACGGAGTAGCAACCGTTACATCGCAGGTACCAGTCTTGGAGTTATCGTCCGTGCTGGTAGCGGTTACCGTGTATACGGTTCCGCTGGCAGCTTCAGCAGAAAGCACCAGATCGTTATCCGTGTTGAATGTTGCGTTCCCATCGGAAGGAGCAACTGAGAGGGAGTATGCCGGAGAAGAAAGGTGTGTGCCGGAAACGTTGACGGTGAGGTCAATCGTCGATCCCGCAACAGCAGAGGTGGGATCGGCTGTGATGCTGACACTGCTTACGGAAGGAGTAAACGCAGTAACCGTAACGCTGCAGGTGTCCGATTTGGACGCATCATCCGTGCTGGTGGCAGTTACGGTGTAGGTTGCACCGATTGTTGCGCTGTCGCTGATCACCAGGTTATTACTGCCGTTAATCGTAGCCATGCCATCGCTGGGATAAACCACCAGCGTATAGGCTGGACTGGACAGATTGGAACCGGTCACCTCGGTTGTCAGGGTAACGGTATCCCCAGGATTGGGAGTTTCATCGCCCGCCGTAATGCTGACACCGGTAACGGACGGAGACGGAGCCGCGATGGTAACGCTGCAAGTGGCGGTCTTTGTATGGTCATCTGTGCTGGTGGCAGTTATCGTGTAGCTTACGCCAACTGTTGCGCTACTGCTGATAACCAGATTGTTACTGCCGTTAATCGTTGCCTTGCCGTCGCTGGGATAGACCACCAGCGTATAGGCCGGGCTGGACAGGTTGGAGCCGGTCACTTCCGTATCAAGGGTTACGGTATCGCCAGGCGCGGGTGTCGTGGTGCCCGGAGTGATCGTAATCCCGGTAACGTGCGGCGTCGCGGTCGTTACAGTGATCTGGCTGGTCGCAGTAATCTTATTACTGGAGCTGTTCTTATCCACGCTGGTTGCTGTGACCACAATGATGGAGCCAACCGTTGCGGTCGGGTTAACCGTCAGGGTATCACCGCTTAGCGATGCCATACTGGAATTTTGCGTGATATCCAGCGTATAGGCAGGCGTGGAGAGATTGGAGCCTGTAACAGTTGTGGCCAAATCCACGGACGTACCCTGTTCCACGTTGGCTGTATCGGGAGAAATCGTTATGCCGGTCGCAACCGGATCACCCTGTGTAACCGTAATGCGTGTTACAGCCGCCAGCTTAACACCGGAGGAATTGGTATCCGTCGTAACGGCGGTCACTTCGATGACGGAGCCAATGGTCGCGCTGCCGCCGATCGTAATCGTTGTGCCGCTGATGGAGGCCATCGAAGGATTCTGTGTAAGGGTAAGCGTATAGGGCGGATTGGAAAGGTTGATGCCCTGCACATCAATCGCGAGGTTAACAACGCCACCCTGCTTGGCATTTGCGGTGTTGGGCGTCATCGTGATGCTGGAAACCACGGCGGTCGGCTGTGTGACCGTAAGCTCACATACCGCGGTGATCTTGGAGCCGGAGCTGTTGTTATCAACGCTTGTTGCAGTCACTTTGATAACGGAACCAATCGTGGCAGTAGCGTTCACGGTCAGCACGTCGCCACTCAGCGTAGCCATCGTGGAGTTCTGTGTGATTGCAAGCGTATACGCGGGAGCAGAC
>DAOPZG010000220.1:0-3096 GCA_035353235.1 Candidatus Limiplasma sp. | reverse complement strand
CCCCCCGCGCCCGAATGGGGCAATATGCTTGCCGAGTCGATGAACAGCATTCGCTCTTATCCCTTTCTGGCGATTTACCCCGGCATGGCCATCGTAGTGACCGCGCTGGCCTTCAATCTGGTTGGCGACGGTCTGGCCGACGCCATCGATCCGCGGCGCCGACAGTAGCGGCGCATCCCCTTCGCAAATCACGGGAGCCCACCCCTCCCGGGTTTGAATAATAAACAGGAGGAATCCATCCATGAAAAGAGCTCTCTCCCTTGCCCTGGCCCTTGCCATGATGCTCTCCGTTTTCGCCTTCGGCGGCGCAGTTGCGGAGGACAAAGACACGCTGGTCGTGCTTCCCTACATGGCAACCGAAAACATGAATCCCTACGACGGTTTTGGCATTGATAAAATCGTCCGCTGCCAGCTTTTTAACAGCCTCTGGCAGTACGACGACAACGGCGTCGGCAAAGCCTGCCTGGCGGAGAGCTGGGAAGAAAGCGAAGACGGCACCTATATCACCTGCAACCTTCGCAAGGATGTTACCTTCTCCGACGGTACGCCTTTTAACGCGGACGCTGTGCTGTTTACCTACGATCTTGCCAGCAAAAGCGCATCGTTGGGCTACACTACGCTCAGCGTCATCTCCAAGATGGAAAAGATAGACGACTACACCGTTAAGATTTACAAAGCGGCGCCCTACTCCTCCGTTGAGGAGTACTGCGTGGAATATCTGCCCATCATCTCCCCCACCGCGTATCAGGCGGATCCCGAAGGCTTCGCTACTAAGCCTGTCGGCACCGGCCCCTACGTGCTGGATCACATGGACAGCGCCACTAACTATATCTACCTGACTGCCCGCGATGATTACTTTGAAGGCAAGCCCGGCATCAAAAACATCGAGGTTCGCGTGCCGCTGGCCAGCGCGGTTGCGCTGGTTGCTCTGGAAAACGGCGAAGTGCAGATTGCCGGCCCCACCATGGGTAACGAAGATCTGGCCATTGCCGCCAAAGAAGGCTTCACGGTTGAGAACGGCACCGGCTGGTCCAGCGTATCCGTGATGACCTTCGGCGCGCCCTACACCACCGACCCGAACCTGCGCAAAGCCATCTGCTACGCGATCAACCGTGAAAACGCCGCCACCTACAACGGCAACGTGGACACCACGCCCGCCAGCGACTATCTCTCCAAGAAAATCCTCGGCGATCTGGCCGGTGCGGTACCCGCGCTGCAGTATGATCCCGACGCTGCGGCAAAAGCGCTGGCGGAATCCAATTACAAGGGTGAAACGCTGGAGATCAACGTCTCGTCCAGCTACACCAACATCGCCACTTCTATCCAAGCGGATCTGTCCGCCATCGGCATCAACACTACGATCAACACCGTGGACAGCAACACCTGGAGCGCCAAGCTGGAAGACGGCAGCATCGGACTTACGCTGGAAGCGATGGGCGTAGCCTACTCCTCCCCCGAAGAGATGATGGGTTACTTTGCCAACGGCGGTTATTATCAGGGGCTGGGCCTCACCACCTCCACGGATGAACTGGACGCCGCCCTCAAGTCCGCCGCCACCACGTGGGATGCCGCTGCCCGCCGGCCCATCACCATTTCCGCGCTGGAAATGAGCCGCGATCTCGCGTATATCTACCCCCTGTTTGAAACCTCCATGCCTTTCGCCCACAGCGCAGACCTGCAGGGCTGCGAATCCATCTGGGCCGGCACCTATAATTACTACCTGTGGAAGTGCCACTACGCCGAGTAAGCGAAGCGGGCTTCCCCCTGCCAATACAAGGGCAGTTTTCAGATGGCTTCCCTTCTTCTCGCGGAACGGGGTTTTCCGTTCCGCGAGAAGCGGGATGTCGCCGACTTAACGGCAAGGATGCGAGGGTCCGCAGGCCGGACGTTCGCACCTTTGCCGAAAACAAACAAAGATCAGGCAGGTGGAATGGAATGACTGAGAAACCATCGGATTTGTTGCTTGCTGAAGACCTGCAGATCGCCATCCGCGCCAAAGGGCAGACCCTGTATCCGGTGAACCGGCTGACGCTGCGGATTCCTCCCCGTACAGTGGTAGGTCTGGTAGGCGAAAGCGGGTGCGGAAAAAGCATGACCGCCATGGCGATCATGGGTCTGCTGGCACCGTCCGTAAGCATCAGCGGCGGACATATCTTTTTTGAGGGAGAGGAGATATCCACCTATACCTCCAAACAGATGCGCCGGATTACCGGCGACCGCATGTCCATGATTTTTCAGGAGCCCATGACCAGCCTGAACCCTGTCGTTCGCGTTGGCGTGCAAGTGGAAGAAGTATTGAAACTGCACACCAGCCTGACAAAAAGCCAGCGGCGTGAACGGGTTCTGCAAATGTTCCGGCAGGTGAATATTCCCGAACCGGAAGAACGGTACTTATCCTATCCGTTTCAGCTTTCCGGCGGCCTGCGCCAGCGGATCATGATCGCGATGGCGATGATCTGTGAGCCAAAACTGCTGATCGCCGACGAACCCACCACCGCGTTGGACGTAACCATCGAAGCCCAGATCCTGCACCTGATGCGGGAATTGAAAGGTAAATTTGATACGTCCATCCTGATGATTACCCATAATCTGGGCATCGTATCGGAGCTTTGCGACCGGGTGAATGTGATGTATCTGGGTGAAATCGTGGAATATGCGGATACCGACGACCTGTTCCGGCATCCGCTTCATCCCTATACGGAAGGGTTGATCCATTCCGTGCCGGTGATCAGGCCTGAGAAGGACCCGCTGGAAAATATCCCCGGTATGGTGCCCGATCTGCTGCACGTACCGGAGGGATGCCGCTTCTGCGAGCGGTGCAAGTATGCCTCGGAACGCTGCCATCGGGAAAAGCCGGATTTATACGAACCGTTGCCCGGCCACCAGGTACGCTGTTTCCGCTTTGAGCGGGGCCTGAAGGAGGAATGACCGTGGACGCGAAAACCGTTTTGCTGGACGCACAACATCTGACCAAAACCTTCAAAGCCGGTAAAGGCCGCGTACAGGCCATATCCGATGTTTCCCTGCAAATTCACAGGGGAGAAACGCTGGCGCTGGTTGGTGAGAGCGGTTGTGGCAAGTCTACGCTGGGCAGGC
>DAOPZG010000219.1:0-3157 GCA_035353235.1 Candidatus Limiplasma sp. | reverse complement strand
CATCACCCGCTTCACCCGACGGCGTGTCGGTGGGTTCGTCCGCTTTCGCGGTCTTTTTTCCCGGGCCTTTCGCCGCCTTCGGCGCGTCCTCCACGGTGTACCCGTGATCGCGGAACCAGCCGATCAGGTGAGCGTTCCCGGTTTCGCCCTCGCCATTCACGAAGTTCACCGAGGCCGAAACCCCGGTGAACTGCCGATTCGGCGCAAGTACCTTCGCCATTACGCCACCTTCACTTTCCGCAGCACAGCGGCCGCTTTGGTGGCCTTCAGCGCGACGGCGGCAACCATTTCCACCTCGCCCTTCTTCACCGCACCCGCAGTCGTGAAGTCCGGCATCCAGGTGTTAATGGGCGACTGTCCCGCCAGGCTTACGCCGTGGAAGCCGTCCAGTCCGAAACGCGCCACGTACAGGCTGGTCAGGCCCGCGCTATCGCCGGTACCCACAGAAACGATGGGGTCATTGGTACCGGGCTTGGCGCCCAGATCGATCAGGGGGATCGGGCCGTAGCTCTCCACCTGCGTACCCCAGTCGTTTTTATTGACCTGGTACATCCCCGCGCGGCGGGCGACGGCGCGCATCCGGGCGATCAGCTTGGTGTTGCCCATAATGGCGGTAGGCGTACCGTCCACCCACCGCAGGAACTCGTCCAACAGGTCGAGGAAACTCTTCCAGTTGGCATCCACCGCCGCGCTGGTGGACAGGTCAATGGCCGCCGTCGGCACCAGTTCGGTGCTGGAACCGGTCAGGGCTTTGTCCAGCCCGTCGAAGGCCTTGGCATCCACCGCGCTGTCACCGTTGATCACGGTATCGTTAAACAGCGCCTGCGCGGCCTTGATCTTCTGCTGCATCTGCAGCGTCACCTCAGAAACGATACCGCCCATTTTCGCGATCACGCGGTCCACCTGGAACGCGCCGCCGAACACCTTCAGGTCCACGGTGTGGCGCTGCTTGCTCACTTCCTGCGGCGTATATTCCGTGTTGATTTCACGGAAGGCCGCCGTGGGCTGGGTAAGCAACCGCGTGTACGCATAGGTCATGGTCGCGCCGCCGCCCGTGGGCGACACGGCATCGTCAAAGGTCAGATTGTCCAGCAGGAAGTTATTTTTCCGGAACTCGTCGATCACGCCCGCCTGCAGGGCGTCCTGTACGTTCTTCTGGGCTTCAGCCAGAGTAATCATTCAAATCATCCCTTCTTGTAGTAGTCGCCAACCGCCGCTTGCAGGTTAGCAGGTTTCTCCGCGGGTTTCGTCCCGGTACCGCCCGTCGAAGGAGGATTGCCCTTCAGTCGTTCCTCTACGCCCTTTTGCACCGCCGCGCGAAACGCCTTTTCCATGCCGGTGATGGAGGCGCTGCACTTGTCCGCGTCCGTGTAGTCCAGCACCTCGGCCAGTTCGGCGGGCAGCTGTTTTTCAGCCAGCGTTTGCAGGGCGGTCGCCCGAAGCTCGCGCCGGTTGATTTCGGCTTCCCGCGCGGCCAGTTTGGTTTCCCGTTCCTGCTGTTCATGCGCGGCGCGCTGTTCAGCGGTCATGGTGGCCAGTTTTTCCGCCTCGGTTTTCGCGCTCTCCACAGCCTTTTCCGCCCGGGCGCGTTCTTTGGCAATGGTCTTGCGGACGATCTCGTCCACATCCGTCTGCGTGAAGCTCTTGTCCCCGCCGGGCTTGTCCTCGCCGCCGGGTTTGTCGCCGGGTTTGCCCGGATCGTCTGCCGGAGGCGTTTTCCCCGGATCGTCCGCTGGCGGCGTACCGCCCAGATCGTTCGCCGCGCGGCGCAGCTGCAGGGTTCGCAAATAGTTGAACTGATACATTCTGTTTTCCTCCCGTTTAACGCCCGTCGGCTAATCTCCCGCTTTTCCCGGCGGGTCGGGGTATGCAAAAGCGGCCACCCCCGAAGGGGAAGCCGCTGGTTGCCGCACTGAAAAACCGCCCTGCTTACGCCTGGCGGTTTGTTGACTGTATTTACCTGTTCGGAGTTACGCGGTACGAATTTTCTTCGTTAAGCTGAACGGTTCAACTTCTGCCTCGGTAAGTTCGTCCGTCCGTTTCCCACACGCTCGAGCATAAGCTACAAGCGCTCGGATATCATACTTGGGAACGTCAGGGCGTGTACCAGCAGTGTATAATCCGTCGTCTTTCTCCGGATCAGGCAATGGGTTCCTCTTGGTTACTGCCATTATTCCCACCTCCCGTAATATCGTTCATATAGCGCTTTCGAGGCATCCTCAATCAACATCATTCGGTCGGATCCGCTAAATAACTGAATTGCACCGAGTTCCTGCTTGTAGTACTCAATTAGTTTCGTTTTGGCGGTGAAATATATCCCGCCGTCTGGTATTCCGCTAGCCTTACTTTGCTTAACAGCTTCTGCAAAAAGGTGACCGGCAATGCCATTGTATTTTTTACCCGGGCGCTTCTTGTAGTGTGCTGCCTCAGCATATCCAACTTCCCAAGCTCCCGTTTCAGGCCTTACTGAGATCAGCCCTTGAATCGCCGGATCATCATCCGCATATAAAGCGTATACCTGAAATTCAGAACTTGAGGCCTCGGCCTTCCAGTTAAAAAACCAACCAGACAATTCAGTATTATCTGAACCGACGGGCTCTACATGAGTATTGACTAGCTCCCCTGTGGATACCTTACGAAGGCAGGGCGTGAGTTCATCAATCTCCATGTCAATTATACCATGATTTGGGTTGCTTATCAAGGCTTGCTTCGCCTCCATGGCGTTAAGTATACCGCTTCCGGTTCCGCCACGCAATAGGGAACCCCGCCACGCCTGCACATCCACCGGCGCGCCCGCCTGCTGCCATTGCTTCCACTCCTCGTAGGTCATATCGCCGGGCAGCAGTACGCTCTTACCGTCCGCGGCCCGCCCGCGGCGCTGTAATCCCTTCGTTTTGTCCGCCATCACGGTGGTGCAGCGGCAGTGCGGGTGCATCGGGGGCAGGTTCTCGCCGGTTTCCGCCTTGGCCACGTCAAACACCTGTCCGTCCATCCGCCCGCAGACGGGGCACGTCCGGCTGTCCAGTGCCGCGTCAAACTCGTATTGTTCAATGCCCGCGTCCCGGTAGGCCGCAAGGTCCGCCTGATTGCTGATATGGCTGGTTTCGGTGCGCACCAGCCGTTCCGCCTCGCGAAAGCTCACCCCGAACCGTTCCTG
>DAOPZG010000218.1:0-3164 GCA_035353235.1 Candidatus Limiplasma sp. | reverse complement strand
AGCGCCCTCCCAACCGCCGGATTACAGGGTGGTATACGTGGCGGGATGGTCGCAGCACACGGTGGCGCATATCCGGTATATCCCCGAGACGGAGCGCGCGGCGGCACCCGTGATCCTGTAAGGGAGGGATGGAATGGGCCTCCGATTCGAGTTTGACGTGACCGGGGTAGACGGTGTAGAGGAAGCGCTGGACGAGCTGGGGGACCAGCTGATGCCCGCGCTGGTAAACGGGCTGAGAAAAGGGGCGGCCGCAGTAAGCGCAACCGCGCGCGAGCTTGTACCCGTTGATACGGGTGAGCTGCAAAAAAGCATTCGGGCGCGCGCGCCGACGGTAGACGGCAACACGGCTTCCGTTGAGGTGAAGGCAACCGCGGAACACGCGTTATACGTGGAAATGGGCACCGGCGAGCGCGGAGCCGCCAGCACCTTCCCGGAAGGGATGGAGGCTGCCCCGTCCTACGCTACGGGGCACGGTGGGCAGGAAGCTCAGCCCTACATGTTCCCCGCCCTGAAACAGAACGAACCCCGTATCCGCGAGGAGCTTGCCAATGCGGTGAAGAAGGCGGTGAACGGATGATTGACCACGAGAGCAAGATCAAGGACGCGCTGGAAGGGATACCGGGCCTGAAAAGTCTGAGCAGTTCCTGGCCTGATGATACGACCGCCTTCCCCGCGATCGTCGTGGATCTGGCATCTGACCAGACCGCCGACCGGCGTGACGACCGACCCTACCTTACGGAACTGCAATACTATGTGCGCCTGTTCGCGCGCGACAAGAACGATCTGCGGCGTATGCTGGCAGAGGCGGACGCGCGCATGGCGGCCATCGGCTACGAGCGGGTGTTCCGCTTCGAGCAAAACGACGCGAACGTAAAACAATGGGTAACCCGATACTTAACGACCGTATCCGCACAGGCGGAATAAAGGAGATCAGAACATGAACCAGAAAAGACGGGCCGCGATTGGCTTTAAGGGGTTGGCGCTGGCGGCGCTTACCGAAAACACGCTGACCAGCTACAAGGCGTCCGAAGGTGCCGCCCTGCTCTACGCGGGCAGCATGAACCGCACGTCCAAAGAGAACTCGACCGACGTGTACTACGACGACGATCTGTACGCGCAGATCAAGAACGTATCCGGCGAGGATGTGGAAATCCGCGTGGCCGAGGTGCCGCTGGATCAGATGGCAACGCTGGGGCTGGGCACCTACGACGAGACCAGCAACACGCTGGAGGCGGACTTTAACGTGACGGGCAAGGAATACGCGCTGCGCTGCGTGGTGGACACGGTGGACAACCTGCCGTTCTACTTCAACTATCGCGTATTCGAGCTGACCGGGATCAAGTTTGACAACTTCGCTACCAAAAAGGACAGCGTAACGGTGTGCGAGGTCATCATCACCGGCGTATTCAAGCGCCCGCGGCTGACGACGCTGAAGCCCTGGGCGGTGATGCAGCTGAAGGACGACCGCAGCAACGAGGCCGCCTGCGTGGCGTTCCTGACGGCTGCGGAGAGCAAACCGGCGGCGTAAGGCATGGGATCACAAAACAGCGGGGAGCAGCTTAATTGCCGCTCCCCGTTTTGGTTGAAAAGTCAGCTGACTTTTGCGGAGGGTCTGTTTTCAACGCCCAGACGCTCCATCAAAGCGGCCTGAAGCACCTGCGAATAGTTAAGACCCGCGCCTTCGGCGGCGTTTTTGAGCCACGCCGGGATCGACACATTGGTACGAACAGAGCGGCTTTCCATCTCCTGTTTGACAAGATCGGGATAAACCGTGATCGCCGCAATGACAGCGCCCTGCGGAAGATCGCCGGTGGGTACTTCTGAAGGGGACGGAATGACGTCGCCGTCTTCCTGCATACCCCACAGGTGAAGCCCCAGAGCCTCCTCCGCGTTTTTCACCGCGGACTCGAAAGTATCCCCCAGGCTAATACAGCCCGGAAGGTCCGGAAAGAAAACGCCCCAGACGCCGTCGCTGCCGGGCTCGAAGACGGCAAAATAGGTAACTCTTTTCATGTGGATCGCTCCTTTATGCAATGGTGAGGGGTGAAAGCGTTCAGGACTATTTCAGCCTTGCCTGCTTGAGAATACTGTTTAAGGTGCCCGGCGGAATATCCCCCTTGTGGTTGGGGATGGTCACTTTGCCCGGCTTACTGGGATGGCTGAACTGCATATGGCTTCCGCGGGTTGCCTTGAGTTCCCAGCCATCGTTTTGCAGCTGTCGGATCAGGTCCTTTACGGTCATAGGAGACAACCTCCTTACACACGCATTATACACAAAATACATCAGAATGTCAACAAGGATGCGCAATATAGTTGCGCATTTTTGAATATCGAAAAACATGGGAGGACAGGAACATGGATAAGGATTCGATCGGGTTATCCCTGACCCAGAGCGTGACGGTACGCGGGTATGAGATCAAACGGGCGCCGCTGGGGGCGTACCTGCAGGCGCTGAAACAACTGCAAAGCTTTCCCAAAGAAGTAACGGCAGCCCTGTTCCCGGGGCAGAACGCGGATCAGGTGCTGGAGGCGCTGAAACACCTCAACAGCGATGCGCTGCTGGCGTTGGTAGCCCGTGCGCTGACCGTGGTACCGGACCGGGCGCTGGCGCTGGTGGCCAAGCTGGCCGGCATCCCGCTGAACAGGCTCACCAATGACGCCAACATCGGGCTGGATGGTCTGATGGAGATCGTAACCGCCTGGATGGAGCTCAACGGCATCGAAAATTTTACGCACGCCGCGCGTCAGCTGATGGAAAAGCTGCGGGCGCCGGCGGCGAGCACTGGCTGCAGGGACTGATCGCCAGCGCGCTTACGATGGGCATCAGCAAACGGGAGCTGCTGGAGGATTACTACGTGGACGAAATCGCGGAGGTTGTACAGGCGTACAACCGCATTCACGGGGCGGAACCGGAAGAAAAGCCGGTGGACGCGATGACGTTCTTCGGGACGGGAGGTGAAGTGATTGGCTAACGCGGGGGAAGTGGTCGTTGGGATCAGCGCATCGATTGATGGGATTCAATCGGCGCTGGATACGGCCAAACAGCAGATTAAGCAGTTCGCCAGCGACGCGCAGGCCGCCGGTAAAGGCGCAACGATGACCGGCGTGGAGGATGGCCTGAAGCGCGTTGGCAACGGCGCGAGGGACGCCGGAAAGGCCACCCA
>DAOPZG010000217.1:0-3168 GCA_035353235.1 Candidatus Limiplasma sp. | reverse complement strand
CAGCAGCACATTTTGGAGGTAACGATTATGCGTAAGTTCATCGGGTAAACCAGCGCTCGCTTGTCGGGCAAAAGATAAGCGGAGCCTGCCACCAGCGGGTTGTAGGCTCCGCGATGTATGCAGCGGTAGCTCAATGGCAGAGCCCCAGCCTTCCAAGCTGGTCACGTGGGTTCGATTCCCATGCGCTGCTCCAGCCCCGCGCTATAAGCGCAGCGCATGAAAACCTCTCCATGCGCGGCTGCCTGCCGAGTGATGCCGGTTAAAGGCTGACGAGACACAGCCAAAGGTAGCCTATATGGGACAAGCCCGCAGGCCGACCACCTGCGGGCACATGTTGGGAAAGGCGATGGAGGTTCGATTCCTCCGCCCGACATCATGAACATCATTGAGAATTGGAAAGGGGGTGTGCCAGGTGCAGAACACGATCATGCCAGAGAGGGTGTCCGGGAAGATGGGGCATGCGGTACTGCGAGCTGTGATGGATCTCCGCGACCGTGATCCGGATGCCTTTCAGCGGGATCGTGAAAAATTCGCACGGGATTGTTACGGGATGAGCTGGGAAGCATCGCAGATGCTTCCACCGGAAGAAGCACAGGAGATTGTGCATCGCTGGATGGTCAGAGAACTAAGCGCTGGAAAGAAGGCTGAGCTAAGTGGAATCGCGTGTTCGCCGGGCTAATAAGCACACGCCGATGTGCGTGGTCTATGATCCGTCGCAGGAAGAACCCAGTATGCCCCATCTGATCGATATCGGAACCGACTTATATCTGCTGCTGTTGCTGGATCTATCCCGACCGCTGAACTATACCCCGGATGAATGGGCGCGCCTGGTACTGGAGAGCCATGTTCAGGAACAGCGCCAACGTGGCGCGTTGTAGGAGGCCGTGATGTTTGAAACGTTGCAAGGCAAATGCAAGCGAATGTGCAGCACGCACAAATGCAGCTCGTGTGTAATAACTGCGCAGAAGCTGCAACCGTGCGTGATCAGCATGATCGCTTGCGGTTTCGGAATACTGGAACTCCCGATTGACGGCGAGATGCTGAACCAGCAATTGAAAGTGGTTAACAACTGGATCAGTGAAAATGCGCCGGATTATAGGGAGGATGCCACATGAAGGTGTTTGTATCGGAGAAGTGCCTGGCAGTAGCTGCGATCATCGCTGCGATCCTATTCGCCCTGCCGTTACTGTCGCTAGCTATGGCGGAGGAAGCTCAACCAACGCAGATGTACGTGATGAACGTCACCAGCTGGCTCAACGGGCGGACGAGCCCCGACACGGCCAGCGACGTGGAGGCGCGCTTTCAATGTGGCGATGAAGTGGCCGTGTATGAGGTATCCGGCCAGTGGGCGAAGGTAGCCGGAGGTGAAAGCGGCTATGTGTGGTGCAGCGTGGCTTACCTCTCCAGCACCCCGCCGGACAGCGACCCTCAAACCTGCACGGTACGCTCCAATGGTCGCGTGCGTGTGCGGGATAACCCGGATGGCGAACTTGTGCGCTGGCTGGAGGATGGCGATACCGTACAGGTGCAGAGTTGGTTTATGGGATGGGCATACATCGGTGATGGCTATGTCGATAAACAATACCTCCAGGAGGCATCGGAATGAAAAGCAAATGGAAGGTAACCTCAAACCCTATCGGTGATCGGATCAAATACGCCGTGTACCGCCTGCTGGATCAACAAAAAACGGATCACAGCGGCAACCGTGAGTTTGCGACGATGTACATGGATGATCGGGAGCAGGCGCAGGCCATTGCGGACAAGCTGAACGCAGGGGCGGAGGAACAGGGTGCATTGATATGAAGCTGTACATGGCCGTAACCCCGGATCGGTTCGAGCTGCCCCTGTGCGTGCAGGACAGCCCTGGCGAGCTGGCAGAGGCGCTGGGCATCACCATCAACGCCGTTCGATCTGCCTGCGCGCCCGGCAAGGCCAGCAAGAGCGGAACTAAGCGCGGATACCGCATTGTACGGGTGGAAGTCAAAGAAAAAGGACCCGCGTTGCAGCGCGAGCCCAAGTGTTGAACCCAAGAAGCACATCAAAGGATTCGATTCATTTTATCACATGAAAAGGAGATCGTACATATGAAATCAACGGGAATGGTTCGGAAGCTGGATAATCTGGGCCGTATTGTGCTGCCTATCGAAATGCGTAAAACCATGGGGATTGAGCTCAAGGATGCAATTGAGATCTTCACCGATGGCAATAACATCGTGCTGCGCAAGTATGAAGCCGGTTGCATCTTCTGCGGAGAAGTGCGGGATACCGCACTGTTTCGCGGAAAGCGGGTGTGCAAGCGCTGCTGCGAGATGATGATAGCGAGCGACCTAACCAGAGGTGCCTGATATGGCTTCATCCATCTGTAAAGGATGCAACTATTATAAGCCAAGACACCCAAAGCTGATCGGGCGCGAATGTGCGGCATTCAAAAAATGTACCGAGGATGACAACTGCGGGACGCGGTCGCCATCTCTCCAGTGGGAGCGTGAGAACGCAGAACGGCTTACCGCCATCACCACGAAGAACCCCGCACCGCAACTCCTTCGCCTGGGCAGCCTGTTTGACGGTAGCGGCGGTTTCCCGCTGGCGGGCGTGCTGAACGGCATCACCCCGGTATGGGCATCGGAGGTGGAGCCATATCCCATCGCCGTGACCCGCTCCCGCTTTCCGCACATGAAGCACCTGGGCAACGTTACCGGGGTCAGGGGCGATGCCGTCGAGCCTGTGGACATCATCACATTCGACTCACCATGTCAGGATTTGTCCATCGCCGGAAACCAGAAGGGCCTTGAGGCGGGCAAGCGCTCCAGCCTGTTTTTTCAGGCGGTACGCATCATCAGGGAAATGAGGGAAGCCACCCATGGAGTATGTCCAGCTTACGCTGTTTGGGAAAATGTTCCCGGAGCCTACAGTTCCCATAAGGGAAACGACTTCCGACTTGTGCTCGAATCACTGGCGCGAGTATCCGACCCAGCGGTTTCAATCCCTCTGCCTGAAAAAGGCAGGTGGCAGCGATCCGGAGAGATCGTGGGTGACGGATGGTCTGTCGCGTGGCGCACACTCGACGCTCAATTTTGGGGAGTGCCCCAGCGCCGCAAGCGCATCTACCTTGTCGCAGATTTTGGTGGCGAACGCGCCGGACAGATACTCTTTGAGCGCGAAGGCGTG
>DAOPZG010000216.1:0-3178 GCA_035353235.1 Candidatus Limiplasma sp. | reverse complement strand
GCCAGCCCCAGCGCCCAAAGCAGGTTCTGCGGCTGAAAGCCCGTCGGGGGAGTACCCGAAACCCACACAAAGACCGCCATCCACGCAAAGGTGAACCCGTAGACGATGGAGGTATAGGTATTCGTATCCAGCTCCGCGCGCGCCTTGCGCCCGCACAGGGTGTACAGCGCCTGCAGCAGCGCCGCCAGCAGCGCGAGGAGGTTGCCGGACAATTTGCCAAGACCGCCGTCCAGATTGCACACCACCACGCCGACCGTGGCAATCACCAGCCCCATCAGCGCCCCGCGCGAGGTTTTTTCATGCAGGATCAGGGAGGAAAGCACGGCGGTCATCAGCAGGTACGTGCCCCAGATAGCCGAAGCGGCGAACACGTCCGTATTCTGCAGCGCCAGCGCCCAGGCTGTAAAATGCATGGCCAGCAGCGTACCGGAAAGCGCGCTGATCCAAAAACCTCTGCGGGATACGTGAAAAAGGGTTTCGCGGCGTTTGCGATTCGCAAGCATCACCGGCGCCATCAGCACCAGCGTAAGCGCCAGTCGGATTGCGTTCACCCACAGTGCGCTCAACCCGGTCGCAAAAGACAGCTTATAAAACAGCGACGCAAACGACGTGCCCACAACGCCCGTCAACAGCGCCGCGATACCGGCTTTTCGGTCGGATCGGGAAGGAAGCTCGCCCATACCGCCACCTCCGTACAGATGTCCTGAGGCAGTATACGCCGGCGGCAGACCCCCGTCAATGGAAAAGCCGGGCTGCTGAAAAAAACTGACCGGCCCGCAACGCCAGACCGGATCAGGGCTTAACCACGGGGAACGCGGGCTGCGTCATACCCAGCAGGTCTTCGTCTGTGCAATGCTCACGGTAATATTCCGCACAGCTCGCCGGATCGTCCATAAAATAAGCGTTCATCTTTTCCTCATAATTCCGGATAAATTCCTGCGAAACATAGGTTTCGATGCCGCACAGCTCATCGTACAAGCCGCTGGTGACGAAATATTCCAGCATCGTATCCGGGTCGTCGGTACCGCACGCCTCCACCACGTCCGGGTTGTGGGCGACAAAATAATCATACTGATACAACATTCCGTAATCGTCGTCGTCATACAGCGTGGGTTCGTATTTCGGCCCGCTGAAGGTAAACCGGATCGCCGCGGTGTGAGCATCCCTGCGCTCAGTCGTAACCGCGCGGCCGTTGACCGTGGCCGAAAACCCCTCTGCCAGCACGCAGCCGTCGGCGGCGGTGAGCGTGGCGGAAACGGTGTACAGGTTATGCCAGGCAGTATCCGGATCCGGCGCGCTCTGCCAGCGTATATCGCTTACTGTCACGTTGTTGCGGCTGTTGGGTACGGCCAGCACAGCGTTGTTCGGCACGTCGGCATTGCGGTAGCTCAGCGTCAGCGCCGCCTTTATAACCGTATGCCCCATCCAGCCGGACAAATCCTGATCCAGCCATTGCAGCCTGTCATCTAAATAGGTTTGCAGATAGTTGAGGTTTCCCTGCCACGTGGGGTAAACGGTATCCCAGTTGATATTGTTATACTCGCCCGCGAAGGGCCACAGAACGAAGTTCATCGCCGCGCTTTTTGCCACCCGGTCTATAAACGGCGTCAGGGACAGCGCCCGCAATGCGGGTTTCATTTCGCTCTTCCACACAGAACGCACCGCTTCCTGAAAATCGGGCAGGGCGCACAGGTCCCTGAGCCAGCTTTCCTCATCCCGCAGGTAGCCTGTAGCGCCGCTTTCCTGTTCGCGTACCGCAAAGGCGATATCAAAATCCCAAACCGGCCCGGCGTAGAGCTTTTCTTCCCCGGCGGGTTTGTAAAAAAAGGTGGAGCCGCGCCAGTAATCCGGGTTTTTGCTCCATTCGCTGAGTAAAAAGAATTTTGCAAGACTTTCATAATCCAGCAGATCGCTTGCCTTTTCGCCGGTGTCCGGGTCCACTCCGCCATGCTCTACGGCGTTTTCCGCACGCTGCAGCAGCTCCCCGATATACGCTCCATCGTCTTTGCTGAGGCTGCCCGGGTTCTGTACGGTAAAGTGCAGACCGCTTGTTGTGCTGACCCATACACGTTCAGTCTGGTAGAAATACTGATCGATCTCCACCAGAAACGCGGCGTCTTTGCCTCCGTATACGTTCAACCCGTTCAGATACTGGTACAGGCAACCGTAGCGATTTTCCGCCAGCGCGGTAGGCAGGCCGTCGGTATCGTACTGCTTTCCGATGGCTTTGTCATAATCCGGGATGTCCAGCATCCCTTCCCGTACCTCCGGCTTTTCGCACAACAGATAGGTGCCGCGATAGACTCCGTCGTAGTACAGGTCCACAGGTTCGCAGGCCGGGGCGGGCAGCCCGATCTGCCGCGCGGCGGTCAGGGCGAGGGTGTTATGCAGCAGCGTCGCATCAAAGCAATCCGCCAGCAGCAGGTAAGTGTTGTTTCGCGCACCGGTGTTCAGCAGGTCCGCCTTCTGCTCCAGCTTGATCTGGTATGGCTTTTTCGCGCCCCACTCCCAGGTGGTGTTCCCACGCCCGCGCAGTTTTTCCACACGGCCCCGGTATTGCGGTTCGCCCTGTGCGTCGGTAATGGTCAGTTGCGCAGAAGCAACGGTGGAATGGTCGGCGGAACCATCGATATACGCTCGCCCGGCGTTTTCCGGGTCGTCGCTGACCAGATAGACAGCCCGCAGGTTGGCGCTTTGCATAACCGTAAAGGAACGGGTTTCCCCGGCGTTGTCCGTAACCGTATTGATGCCAGGCGTAAGGTGGCAGGGTACCGCCTGCCCGCCGATCACCAGTTCCTGCGGGTCCGCCCCGGAAGGCAGGAACAGGTACGTGACTCCGTTGTGGATCTGTGCGTTCACAGCGGGTGCGTTTTCGGGCGCGTATACGATATCCGCCGTTTCTGCCGGCTCATACCCCTTGGTAGGCACCACATATCCGCTCGTACCCTCGCCACGCGCGCAGGCACAAAAAGCCAGTGCGGCCAACACGATGATCAACGCGGCTCTTCTCATCTGCGATTCCTCCGGCGCGGCGCGCCCGCATCCGCATTCTATTGCTTTTAGGGGTAATTTATCACGCCTGCGGAACCGTGTCAACCCGCGTGATTTCCAGCCGTTCCCATCCGGTAAGTTGTAAAATGAATTGCCGCCCCCGGGAAAAAGGAAGACCCAAACCCGT
>DAOPZG010000215.1:0-3226 GCA_035353235.1 Candidatus Limiplasma sp. | reverse complement strand
CCTGCCACATCCCACATTTGAAGTTTAGCGAACAAAGTGTCAAAGAAATGGAGGGTGATTTTTCGTCACCCTCCATTTCCATCCCAAACCAAGTATGTTTCCCTTCAATCGTTCAGTAAAAGCAGCATCAGAATCCGCCCGAAACGATCTAATCCTTTCGCAGCATCATTTGCTGTACCCACCAGAACAAGCCGGCGCCCATCAGGAAATCGCCCACGCTGGCTACCCCGGGCACAAGCCATGGAATGGGAATGCAGTCCCCCAGCCACCATAGCGGCGCATTCCACCCCACCAGCACATATTCAATCAGGTCGCCGCTGCGCACGCGCTCCACAAAACGGGTAAGTGATGGAAAATCCATGATGACCGGGCTCACGGGCATTCGCATCTGGTTAGCAAGCATTGCGGCAAAATTCGTTACGGTTCCTAACGCAACCAGCCAAAGCGCGCGTTCCTCCCTATTGAGAAAGAGGAAGGTAAACAGGCAAAGATATTCTGCCACAACCACAATCCACAGCCAACCCGACGGCGAGCCTGAAAGCACCTTTGGCAACCAGGCAAAGCTGCTTTCCAGTAAGAAGCCTATGATCGGCAGGTAAATCCCTTTCAACGGCTTACGCAAATACCCGCTTAAGCGCCCGCCCCGCAGAAACCCCAGGGCCACAGCCAGCACCAGCAGATAGACGAGAATCATGCGCTTCGCTCCTCCCGGTCCATCACTGCCAGCATTGCATCCACAACGTCGGGGTCAAATTGCGAGCCCTTTCCGCGTAAAAGTTCTTCTCGAGCCTGCACTAGCGATATACTTTTTCGGTATGGCCGGTCACTGGTCATCGCGTCATAAGCATCGGCTACGGAAAGGATGCGAGTGGACAGGAGTAATTCACGCGCAAGACGTTTATCCGGATATCCCTTTCCATCGTAACGTTCGTGGTGGCTGCGAATCATCTCCAACACCGCGTCCGAAAGCCCCACCTGACCGACAATCTCAATGCCGATCACAGTGTGCTGGCGTATGATGTCCCGTTCCTCGCCGGTCAGCATTCCGGGTTTATGCAGGATAAGATCGCTTACACCGATCTTGCCAATGTCGTGTAAAAGTGCCCCTTCCCGGATATTATCAATCTGTTTGGTGGAGCAGTGCATTTGCCGGGCGATCTTCTTCGCATATTCTCCCACCCGCTGACTGTGACCCTGTGTGTAAGGATCACGAGCTTCCATGCTGTTTACAAATGCAGTTAATAACTTCTCTTTATAACGGATCGCGTCCAGATAAAGCTTCCATGCGTAACGCGCCAGAAGCAGTGGGAAGATCATCACCAGCGACAGCCACAGGCCCGTCGGCATCGAAAGCAGCAGGCTGATGACCAAGCCAAGCGGCATTGCAGCAAGCACGTTCAGCGTCAACCCTGCCAGCGATTTCCCCATCTCGCGGGGAACTATATCGCCATTCAGCAAAAAAAGCATCAGCAATCCGAAATAGTTAAACACAAACGTAAGCACGGAGAAAACCAGCGTGGGCAGAAGAATCTGCGGGATTTGAAAAACACCCGGTTCCCACGGAAGCAACCGGCAGATTAGCCCTGGTATGACAATCGCAATCACGATATTGCTGATGTTAAACAATGTTTTACTGGGACTTGTGTTATAAATACAGCGGATTTTACCGCCGTCTTTTTCAAAAGTGATCAGAGAGCTGGACAGATAAACCAGCACCGCTGCCTCGATGCCATGCAACAAAAAAGCCGCCAAGATTGCGATGACGGACAAATCCAATTGTTGATCATTTTTCATAATTATTGGAAACGATCTGCATACCGCGCATAAACCGATTAAGAACAGGATGTTCCAACCGTACGCCTGAAAAGGAATTCCCGCCACATTGAGGATTAACTGGCGCATACTGGCGACGGCCAATGCGATACCGATTATCGTTATCGTCGCGACATATGCTCGGGCTCTTCTGTTCATAGGTACCTCGTCTGAAAAAGATAACCCGGCTAGATTTTATGGGAAAACGGGGCAGGCAGGCGATGAGCCTCTATTGGAGAATGTTACCTCCAGGTCACGTACGCGCCCGCAGAGAGAACGAAAGAAGCCAGCGCCATCAAAGCCGCCATGATCTTTGCCTTCTTCATTAAGAATATAGCCTCCTATTATAATAGGCTGTGCCATTCGCTATCAGGCATGCTATATTCCGCTACGCTTGAAGAATGCCCGTCCGCCCCGTTTTCTTTCAGATGGATTGGCAACCTGCCGCAATGGACAGGTTACGGTTCAGCGCATCCAACGCACTTTTCACAAAGCCGACCGCTACATCCTCGCTTTGCTGCGCCGCGCCGATCAACAGTCGTTCCTCCAGGCCATAAGAATATTCCAGAAGGGTCAATGCTATGGCAACACCGCCGACCGAGGTGGATTGCGTTGCTACGATCGTAAACAGATCCTCCACTCCCAAAACGTTATGCACCGCGTTCAGGGTTGCCAACACAGCTGCGTGCATCCGTTGCGTCGTTGTGTTCCGACATATCGCTTCCCCATGAAAATCATGGTCGCCATAACGCAGGCACACGCTGACGTGATATTGTTTTTCTTCCACCCGTGTGGATACCTCCATGCACTGGATACGAAACCCAGACGCCGCATGCACGGTTTCTTCCTGATGATCAAACGGATTGGAAGCCAGCTGCGCTATGCTGATCACCCGATGATCCACATGCAAACTAAATGCCGCTGACAGCGCGCTTTGCACATCCCGGCTGATTTGTTTCGGGCTGCGATTCTGCCCGGCCACAATGTGCACCTCGCGCACCGTATCCTCGCCGTCCATCAGAATGTCGGCTGCGTATACGTCCGGTAGCTTCAATAACAGAGATCGATACAGGTCACTGGGGTTCCTGTTGGTTATACTTGTTTCTTCCATCTGTTTTCAAGCTCCTAACGTATTGAACGATGCCATTATTATACATGCAAACCCGCATGAAAGCAACTAAGATATCCTCTTGTATTTCATATGTAAAGCAGAAAAAACATAAGATCATCATGAGAATTGATAAGATATTAACCCTTTTCAAGTGTGAAAATATGCGAGAAGCAATGCCTGTGTTCGAAGATAATAATACGCAACATGCCATTCTCAATATATGGTATTGCCTCGGCAATGTAATCAACGATGGAATACAATGAAGTTCGCAATTTCAAAAAGTAATGGCAAAGCCATTGGTAC
>DAOPZG010000214.1:0-3250 GCA_035353235.1 Candidatus Limiplasma sp. | reverse complement strand
ATCGTCATGGACAGAATGATATTGCGCTTCGCGTCAATCCCAGCGTAGTTGCTGGCATGCCGGTTATATCCGCAGGCTTTCAGCTCATATCCGAATGTGGTACGGTTCATAACGACCCATATCACGACTGCGATCAGAATCGCGATGACCACGCCCAGATTGATATAGTTGGAGCCAAAAAGTTGATCCAATCCGGCCTTCGGGATTGTCGCATTGGGGTTATAGGCCATGAATTTTCCGCTGGTGAGCGCTGCGGTACGGTCTTTATTGATCGCACCCCAGGCATTGGCAAGCATCAGCGGCATATTGTTGATACTCAGGTTTACGACGAAAAGAGCAATCCAGTTGAACATGATGGAAGTAATGACTTCGTTTACGTTAAACAGCGCCTTGCAGATACCGGGGATCGATCCCAGCAGCGCGCCGCCGATCATCGCCAGTACAAGACCCATCCACCAGGGCAGGCGGAACTGTACGACCCCTACCAGCGCAAAGAAAGCGCCAAGCGTGTATTGCCCCGTCGCTCCGATGTTAAACAATCCGGTTTTAAACGCAAAAGCAACCGCCAGACCCGTCATCAGCAGCGGCGCGCTCTGGTAAAACACCTTGGCAAGTTTTTCGCTGGAGGCAATCCCCGTAGTCATCAGGTTGTCAAACCCGGTGATGGCAAAGGAGGGGTTAAAAATAAACAGCAACAAGAGACCGAACAGCAGCCCCAGGATAATCGAAATCAGCGATGCCGTACCGTTAACGATACCGGTACGGTTCCTGCGGTTCTTCATGCCTCCACCTCCATATGCGTCTGGCGGTTAGCGCCGGACATATACAGCCCCAGTTCATGCGCTGTTGCGGACTTGCCATCCACTTCTGCAACAATCTCGCCTTCGTACATCACCAAAATCCGGTCGCTCAGGCTCATTACCTCATCCAGTTCCAGCGACACAAGCAGCACCGCTTTCTGGTCGTCCCGTGCCGCTACAATCTGTTTATGAATGTACTCAATCGCGCCAACATCCAATCCCCGTGTCGGTTGTACTGCAATCAGCACTTCCGGCTGCAGGCTCAATTCCCGTGCCACAATCGCTTTTTGCTGGTTTCCACCGCTCATGCTGCGGGTGACCGTCGCGCTCCCCTGCCCGGAACGGATATCATATCGATGGATTAAGTCCTCGCTGTAACGGTACATCTCATCAAACCGGAGAAATCCATGGTTTTGGAACTGGGGACGGTAGTAATTTTTTAAAATCAGATTCTCCGCCAGCGTGTAGTCCAATACAAGACCGTATTTATGGCGGTCTTCCGGGATGTGGGACAGGCCCATATCGTTGCGTTCCCGAATCGTGTTACGGGATACCTCTTTATCTCCGATAAAAATGGATCCGCTTTCCGGCTTCATCAAGCCTGTCAGCGCATAGACCAGTTCGCTTTGGCCGTTGCCGTCGATACCGGCGATGCCGACAATCTCTCCGCGATGCACACGGAAAGACACATCGTTTACTTTCTTTTTCATATGGCGTTTGTCGCCTACAACCAGATTGCGTACCGTAAGCGCAGGCACACCTGCCTTGCAGGGGGCTTTATCAATGTTGAAATTCACTTTTCGGCCGACCATCATCTCCGCAAGCTGATCAACATTGGTATCCGCCACGTTCAGCGTGCCGATCCCTTTGCCTTTCCGCAGTACCGTAACCCGATCCGCCACAGCCATAATCTCATTCAGTTTATGGGTGATAAACAGAATGCTTTTCCCTTCGTTGGCAAAGTTGCGCATAATTTGCATCAACTCGTCAATCTCCTGCGGGGTCAGTACTGCGGTCGGTTCGTCAAAAATCAGGATGTCGTTATCACGGTACAGCATCTTCAGGATTTCTACCCGTTGCTGCATCCCGACGCTGATATCCTCAATCATTGCGTCCGGGTCCACCTGCAAGCCATATTTCGTGCTGAGTTCCATCACCTTGCGGCGGGCTTCCTTTTTTTGCAGAAACCCGTTCTTCGTCTGTTCCACCCCAAGAATAATGTTATCCAGCACCGTAAAGACTTCCACCAGCTTAAAATGCTGGTGGACCATGCCGATGTTCAGACGGTTGGCATCGTTGGGGTCGTTGATCTTCACAACTTCCCCGTCCTTCTTAATTTCGCCCGATTCCGGCTGATAAAGGCCAAACAGCACGCTCATCAGCGTGCTTTTTCCAGCGCCGTTTTCGCCCAGCAGCGCATGGATTTCACCTTTTTTCAACTGTAAGGTAATGTCGTCGTTGGCGATGATCCCGGGGAATTTTTTGGTAATGTTGAGCATTTCGATTACATACTCGCTCATGGGCAATCTCCTCATCCCTTTGTATGGGTACTGGATTGACATATAAACGCTGGCAATACCGCGTGCCTCAGCGTCCATATCTCAGTCCGGTAGATAAAGCAGATAAAATGAGAAAAAGGCTAAGCATACGCCTAGCCCATTCCCAGCGCGCGCGCCGCAGCGATGGATAGCAAGGCGGATTTGGCGTTAGCCGCTTCATCCGACGCCGTTCCGATCCAATGGAACGACTCAAGCTGCCACTCTGCCGCACGCTTACGCGATACGGCGAACCGGGAGCGAGGGGGAGGCGTTCTCCTCCCCCTCGGACACCGGATAAAACCGTTAGTTCTGATAATCCACAGTGATCGTCTTCACAGTCGGCTGATTGTCGATATCGTTGCTCACAACGATTTCGCCGCTCTTAACCTTGGCAAAGATCGCGTTGTACTCATCCACGGTGAAGGTCTTAAAGCGCCAGGAACCTTCCGCGGTGGGCAGACCGGTGCAATCGTCAGCCGCGCCCAGGGTAGCGGTAGTGCCGCCCAGATCGCCCCAGCTGCCGCCATTGTCATACAGCTTGGTCAGCGCAAGCACAACGGAGTTCTTCAGGTTCTTCATAGCGGAGGTGATGATCAGATCGCTGTCCAGCGCCTGGTCTACGTCCACGCCGATTACCTTGCCCTTAGCCGCTTCGGCCGCCGCAATCGCGCTGAGGTAGATGCCGCCGCCGCAGGCAAATACCACTTCGGTGCCTTCGGTGTACCAGCCGTCCATCTTGATTTTGATATCATCGGTGGGCGCGAAGCTGTCGCTGTACCAGTACTTCACCTGTACGTCGGTCAGGCCCATTTCGGTAGCCGCCGCATCGGCGCCCTGCACGAAACCATAGCCATAGCGAACCACAGCGGGAACCGCCATGCCGCCCAGGAAGCCCAGTTTCTTGTAGCCGTC
>DAOPZG010000213.1:0-3290 GCA_035353235.1 Candidatus Limiplasma sp. | reverse complement strand
CAGCGCGCGCAAGATGCGCGAGACCAAAATCCAGGTTTTGCCCGCACCCGCGCAAGCCTCAATGGCGATGTGGCGGCTCAACTGTTCGCGGATATTGCCCAGAAGGCGCTGGACGACGCACGGGTCCTGACGAATCAGGTGATCCCGAAGGTGGTTAACTGGAACATTGAGGGCATGGGCGCGTCGGCGATGCACGACGACCCCAGCAAGAACTGACGCTTTCTGTGCGGCGTTCCGGTAGGAGTGGCAGGGCTTTCCCCAAGCCCTGCTACTCTGCCGGAACGCTGATGGATGGATGTGAAAAATCCGGATAATAACATTGGAGGAGGATGCGTGATGAAAAAGGCGGTTCTGATGAGGAGACTTGCAATACTTCTTGCGCTGATTCTGGCGGTTACCGCATGGACCGGGACCGCGGCGCTGGCGGGCGAGCCGCAATATCAGCCCATTACCCGGCAGCTGATCACAATGGTGGAGCACGATGACAACCTTAAACAGATGCTGGTGGAATCCATTGCGCTGGCCAAGGAGAAAAACCCCGATCCCATCACCAACCCCGCCCAGACGCTGGAAGGGTATTACGACTACATCGACTGGGCTTCGCTGGCGATGCCGTGGAACATTCTAAGCGACCTGCCCTATACAAAGCTGTACGAGCAGATTGACCAGAGCATCGACTATATGTATTATCTGAACGATCAACCTCTGCCGGAACTGGAGGGAAAAGGGTATTACAACAACTCCATCCAGTATGTGGAGCCGTACCGTACGTGGCTGGTTCACTTTACCAAGGCATGGGGCGAGTACCTGAGCATGGCGGTTTCCTGGAATAATGATTATTACCAGAAAGCGCTGGCGGACGACCGCTTCGGCCTCTCCAAAGGCTGGTATGAATCGCCCGATAACTGGCACTCGTTCAACGATTTCTTCTCGCGCTATCTGGTATCGCCCGATGTGCGGCCTATCGCCTCTCCCGACGACGCGTCGGTGGTGGTTGCCCCGGCGGATTCTAAGCCGCAGGGCGTATGGGCGATTGACGAAAACTCCAACATTGTACAGCAGGGCGGTGTGCAGATCAAGTCGGAGTATTTCAACTCCATCCCGAACCTGCTGGGGCCGGGATGCGCCTATGCGGACGCCTTCGCAGGCGGAACGTTAACGCACACATTCCTGGATGTGAACGACTACCACCGCTACCACTTCCCCGTCAGCGGCACGGTGAAGGAAGTACGAATCATTCCCGCAGACGACGCGGCAGGCGGCATTACCCAATGGGACGCGGACCTGGGCAAGTATGTACTGTTGGATGAAACACCCGGCTGGCAGACCATCGAAACGCGCGGCTGCGTGATCCTGGATACGGACAAGTACGGGCTGGTGGCGGTCATGCCTATCGGGATGTCGCAGGTATCCTCTGTCAATTTCGAAAACAGCGTGCAGGTGGGCGCACAGGTGAAGAAGGGCGATATGCTGGGCACCTTCCTGTTTGGCGGTTCGGATATTGTGATGCTGTTCCAGAAACAGGTGGACTTCAGCCTTCTGGCAACACCGGACGGGGATGCGGGTTACCTGCACCTGCTGATGGGCGAAGCATATGGAAAGATGGCGATAAAGTAGCGCGCAGGCTGTAAAATATCAGGAAACCCATACGATGGCAAGATTGTTTTAAATATGAAAAAGGACACCCCTCGGAAGAGAAAGCTCTCCCGGGGGGTGTTCATTATGGTGTGATCAGGGGCGGTTTTCTTGCGGCGTTTCTTCGCTAAGCATCCGACTGAGAATGGTGTAGGCGCAGCGGGGCCAACTGCCGCCGAAGTGGCCGGAGCCGCTGCCGTCCATCGGGTTAATCAGGAAAGTAAAGCCACTGTCCCGCAGCCCCTTGCAGTAGTTTTCCGCAATGGTGCGGGCCACGTCCCGGCGGTGTGTTTCCCATAGCCCCGTGCAGATGTACAGCGACTGTGGCGGAACAATGCGGCCCCGTCCGATGGACATGCGATCCAGGCAGAAACGGTCGCTGGTCATATCTTCGGCCGCCAGCCCCCACTGGCTCAGGTAGTGGCCGGGCGCAGACAGATCGTCTGCCATTTTATCGAGAATCGCCTGCGGCAGCCGCCTGCCCAGAATGGCAGGAACATAGTGCACCAGCGAACCGGAAAACACTTTTTCATCTGTGCCGGGCACCAGCGCAATAAAATGCTCGCCGTCCCACAGACGGCTGATCAGGCGGCGCAGCGTCGCTTCGGATTTTTCATACCAGGCGGCGGTTTCCGTTTCCGGTTTGCCAAGAGCTTTGCCCAAATCACCGACCGCCTCGAAGAGAAGCACCAGATAGGCTGCCACATCCGGTGTGGAAAGCACGTTGTGACGCGTAAACATGGATGCGTCGTCCAGTCCGGTTTCGTCGGCGTGGAAAAGGGAGGGAAGGCCGTCGCCGTCCTCATCCCGGCAGGTCATAAACCAATCCCCCCACGCGCCCACGCCGCGATACAGCCACTCGACTTTTTCCCGGGGAACCTCCGCCAGCAGATTGTGATGGCTCAAGATTTGAAGGATGGCCCAACCATGGATGGGCGGCTTCACCATCATGGTTTCGCAGGATGCGTCGTCAAACGTATCCGCCAGCTGGCCGGTTTCGCAGGCGCGGTCCAGCGGGGACAGCAGCAGATCAACGGCGAGGCCGATATGTTCCTGCAATGCTACGGCATTCTGGCACAGCTGCCATTGTGACGCCATAATCCCCGCGAACATCTGGATTTCCGGATACCGCAACCGCCCTGTAGGGGCAACCAGATACGACCACAGGGTGTATTCGCACCCGACGCGCGCTGCCTCCAGTGGAGCGCAGAAGGATGGCATCGCGCGGATAAAGGCTTCCCAATCCGATGCCATGGAAGCTTTGGCCTGAGTATAGGTCGGGTACTCGTCTCTTACGACGCCGTCGTATACAAACTCCTCCATCGCAAGGGTGAAGGTTCCGTCCGCCGCCGTATGGGTCCGCCCCCTGACGCGGTCACTGGAGAAGGTTTCCCAGTTCCAGTAGTCTTTTCCGTTGTTGAAATCAAAGGAGGAGCCTGCCAACCCCTTGAATATAAAGGCGGTTGTGAAACGAAAGAACGCCTCCCACGCGCCGTTCTTCCGCGGGTGCACGGTTTCGTGCTTCACCATCACTTTTTCCATCGTCAGCCCCAAGCCCGGGTCGCCCTCCGCCATCAGCAGGGCCGTATCCGCGAAGGTGAAGCGCACGTTGCCATGCCGGGTCACGAGGGTCATCTCGTCAGGCTTCGCCGTTA
>DAOPZG010000212.1:0-3312 GCA_035353235.1 Candidatus Limiplasma sp. | reverse complement strand
GAAACTGCAACGGGAGTCTCTGGCTCGGAACCGGCGCCGAAATGATGCGGGCGATTGACGAAATCATAGGGTTTTTCTAAACAGCAAGGAGGATAAGCGATGCAAAAAATTAACTGGAAGAGCGGAATGCAGACGCTTGGGAACCGGATACAAAAAAAGAGCCCGGAAATACTGACCGGCATCGGCATCGCGGGGATGATCACCACGGTATTTCTGGCGGTAAAGGCGACGCCAAAGGCGATGCGACTGATTGCGGAAAACAGCGGCGTAAGCAACCTTGGCATCGCTTATGCTCCAGGTAAACGGGAGACCGTGAAACTGTGCTGGAAAATGTATATTCCGGCAGCCGTGACGGGGACGGTGTCCATCGCATGCCTGATCTTTGCCAGTTCTGCCAACGGGCGCAGGAACGCGGCGCTGGCGGTGGCCTACGAACTATCGGAAACCGCCTTTAAGGAGTACCGTGACAAGGTGGTGGAGACCGTAGGCGAAAAGAAGGAACAGGCCGTGCAGGACGCCGTAGCCAAGGAGCAAATGCGGAAGAACCCGGTAGAAAATCGGGAGATCATCCTAACAAACAACGGAGACACGCTTTGCCTGGACATGCTATCCGGGCGATATTTCAAATCGAGCGTTGACAAGCTGAAACGCGCCGAAACCGAATTGAACCGGCAGATGAACAGCGAAACCTACGTGTCCCTGAACGACTTCTATTACCTGATCGGGCTTCCCTCGCTGCAACTGATCGGGGACAAGCTTGGGTGGAACGGGAACAAAGGGCATATGAGCCTTCGGTTTTCAGCGCAGCTTACCGAAGACGAAACCCCCTGCCTGGTAATGGGGTACTGGGCGGAACCGTATTACAAATATGCCGACTGACCGGGCGCGAAAAAAACACAGGCTACCATGAAGAACCAATCTTCAAATCAAACGAGGAGGATAACAAAATGGATAACAAATTGACGGAAACAGCGGAAGTCTTGGAGGATGTTGGCAAGGCCGCAAAGGCCGGTTTACCCAAAGCCGAAGTGGCTGCCATCGTGACCGCCGTGCTAGTGGCGGTTGTTGGCGGCATTCTGTTTTGGAAGAAAAAGACCGAACGGAAGGCCAAACAGGACAAGGCTGCCGGGGATTGCGATCCGATGAGCGTCCCGATTGACCCGATCGAATAAAAGGCTGGTTTGACAGGGGGAGGCGCCAAAAACAAGGCGCTTTCCCTTTTTTGTTTTCCTAAGCCTTGAAAAGGAGATTGCCATGGACGAATACAAACCCAATTCCTTTCGAGCCAAAGAAGGCAAAGAGCCGGAGCGCGAAAAAAAGGTGGAACCGGTCATATCCGGGAAGGTGCGCACGGCCAAGAAAACCGGGCTAAGCAAAGTAGCGAGCATATTCTTGCCTAAGGACATCAACGACGTGAAAACTTACGTTTTGATGGACGTGCTGGTGCCCATGATTAAAAGAGGCATCATCGAAGGGATCACGATGTTGCTCTCCGGATCCTCCGGTAAGGGCGGAAAAGGGCCGGCAGACCGCGTTTCTTACATGCGCCCGTATTACGACTACAACCACCAAAACGAGCAGGGAGCGCGGGTGCGGCAGGCGCAGACGGGCTATATGTACGACGACATCGTGTTTGACAGTCGCAGCGATGCGGAGGAAGTGCTGGCGCGGATGTACGAAATGATCGACAGCGAATACGGAAACGTGAGCGTTGCCGATATGTACAGCCTTGCCGGAGCCTCAACGACGGGTAATTACACGGCGAACAAGTACGGTTGGACCGACCTTTCCACCGCGAGAACCGTACGCACCGCCAATGGAGACGGCTATATTCTGAAGTTGCCAAGGGCGATACCGCTTGGATGAGGAGGATGCGTACTGTGAGCACGCACTGTTATTTTTTGTGGGCGATTACGCGACTGATGCGAAGAATGGCGACGTATTTGCTCGTGCTGCCGGTGATGATCCTGACCTACCCGTTTACGGCCATCGGAAACCTTGCCACAGAGCTATTCTACCGCTGGAGGAGCTAAGGTGGAACGCGCAGACACAAGGGAAGATATTTTGCGGAGAGATTATTCGGAAGAATTTGACCGGTTACGGAAGAACCGAATGGTGCAAAGCCATTACAAATACGGATGGGTCCGGGAAACGTATCTTACGAAGTTGGCGGATGCCATAGGAAGCATGGAAAAACGAATCGAGCTTTACAAGGAAACCGGGAATACGGAATGGTTGGTGGATGCGGCAAATTTTGCGATGATCGAGTTTATGTACCCACAACATCCGTGTCCCTGCTTTCGTTCCACCGCCTCCTGCGAGAGCCCCGGACTAGACGGAATCAGCGCAAAAGAATTACTGGAAAACAAAGAAGGAGAATGACGATGAACAAAACGGAATTGCTGGTAAAATGCTCCAACGGAATCCACAAGGTTGGGTTTCAGCTGAAAAAGAACGCTCCGGGGATCGCGATTGGGCTTGGCGTGGCCAGCGCGATCGCAAGCACGGTGTTTGCGTGCAAGGCGACGCTGAAGGTAACGGATATTTTGGAGAAAACCAAGGGCGACGTGGAAACGGTGCACGCGTTTTTGGCGGACGAGAGCCACCGGGACGAGTACAGTGAGCAGGACGGAAAAAAGGATTTGACGCTGATTTACGCCAAGACCGCCGTTCAGCTTGCGAAGCTCTACCTGCCGGCGATCGGGTTTGGCGCGCTGGCGCTGGTGGCGACGCTATATTCTCACAACCTGATGAAGCAGCGCAACGTGGCGCTGGCCGCGGCATTTGTGGCGATCGATAGCAGCTTTAAGGACTACCGTGCCCGCGTTGTGGACAAGTACGGTGAGGAAGCTGATCGCGACCTTCGATACGATATTCAGACGAGGGAGACCAAGGAAACCGTCGTGGATGAAAACGGTAAGGAAAAGAAGGTCAAGAAGACAGAAAAGGTCGTAAACGGGGTTCGCCAAAGCGACTTTGCCAAACTGTTTGACGAGAGCAACATGTACTGGAACGAAGTGGATACCGAACGGCTGAACAGCCTGACCATCCGCAAACAGGAGCAATGGGCAAACGACAAGCTGATCGGCCGCGGCTACCTGCTCCTAAACGAAGTGTACGAGTCCCTTGGGTTCAAGCCTACGAAGGCCGGGTGCGTTGTTGGGTGGATCTACGACCGTGACAACCCCAAGACGGACAACTATGTGGACTTCGGTATCCGCCACATGAAGGAAACGGACTATGGGAAGCCCATTATGCTGGACTTTAATGTGGACGGGTATATTCTGGACAGCGCCGTTGCAAAAAACAAGA
>DAOPZG010000211.1:0-3333 GCA_035353235.1 Candidatus Limiplasma sp. | reverse complement strand
GCTCTTCTTGATCTCCATTACAACGTCGGAGAACATCTGGATAAAGCGGCGATAACTGTCGTACGCAAAGCGCTCGTTGCCGGTCTGCTTTGTCAGGCCCTTTACCGCAACATCGGTAAGCCCGAGGTTCAGGATGGTATCCATCATGCCGGGCATGGACGCGCGCGCGCCGGAACGGACCGACACCAGGAAGGGGTTCTCCAGGTCACCGAAGGTCTTTCCGCAGACTTTTTCGGTTTCGGCCAATGCAGTGTTGATCTGCGCCATAATATCGTCGCCGATCACTTTGCCGTCCTCGTAATAACGCGTGCAGGCTTCGGTGGTGACGGTGAAACCCTGAGGCACGGGCAGCCCGATGTTGGTCATTTCGGCAAGGTTTGCGCCCTTACCGCCCAACAGCTCGCGCATGTTCGCGTTGCCTTCTTTGAACAGGTATACATATTTGGTCATGAGTTTGCCTTCCTCCCCTTGGTTTTGAGGACAGTCACAGTTGTTCTGTTCTGATCCTGCTTACATCTTATTGATTATACATGGAAACCGGAGATTTCGCAAGATGAAGACATGATTTTTCACCATAGCGGGCCTAGCAGGGCGGTATTCTTGACGCTCCGAAACCAAACGCCTATAATAATTTAAGAAGCGATACGCCCGCAGCGGCAAAACTGCAGCGTTTGCGGTATGGGAGGGCTATACTTTGGCGATACCTTACAGCCGTTACATTGTTGGTTCTCTGCCCTGGTACAGCGTTCTGATGGTGTCCGCCATCCTGATCGCGTACCTGCTGGGCACGCGGGAAGAAAAACGGATCGGGCTGCCGAAGGATTCCATGCTGGATATGGTGCTGGTCGCCGTTCCCTGCGGGATCGTCGGCGCGCGTTTGTATTATGTATTGATGACGCTGGATCAGTTTGCAAAAAATCCGATTTCCATTTTTTATATTTGGGAAGGCGGCATTGCGGTATACGGTTCCATTATCGGCGGCGCGCTGGGTGTATGGATTTATTGCCGCATCCGCAAGCGCAGTTTCGCGGCGCTGCTGGATATTACCGCCCCCGGTCTGGTACTGGCACAGGCAATCGGTCGCTGGGGGAATTATTTCAACCGCGAAGCATTCGGGCCTGTAATCACCAACCCGGCATGGCAATTTTTCCCTGCAGGGGTTCTGATTACGGAAAGCGGCGCGCAGATCTGGCATGTGGCTACATTTTTCTATGAGTCCGTATGGGACCTGGGCGTATTCTTTGTTTTATGGGCGATTCGCAAACGCATGAAACGTCGCGGCGATCTGTTTCTCTGGTATATGGCGCTGTACGGTTGCGGGCGTTTTCTGGTGGAACAGCTGCGCACGGACAGTTTGTACCTTTTCGGGTATCGTGCCAGCCAATATGTAAGCCTGCTGATTTGTATGGTTACCGCAACGGTTTTTCTGGTTCGGCTGGCAAAGCAGCAACAAAGCAGAAACTGGTTTGTGTTTCTGCCGGGTTGCCTGCTGGCGTTTGCACGGCCGCTGCTACTGCAAAACACGGTGGGAATCGCGCTTACCTTCGCCTTATTCGCCGCTTCCGGTCTCTGCCTGTTTCGGATGCCTGCCGCGCCCCGCTGGGTAAAATACTGGCTGGCGGCGGATCTGGCGGTGTATCTGGGTATCCTGCTTTCAGGGAATGGCTGGCTGTGGCATTCTCCCTACTTTGTTTATGCGGGGCTCTCCATCCCGCCTTATCTGGCGCTGCCCTATACCCGCCTGACGGACAGCCCGGCGCAGGCGGCACAACCGGAGGTAGAACATGCCCATCGGGAAGACTAAAAACACGCTGTACGCGCTGGCACTCCCCTTTGCGGGTCTTAACAGCCAATGGAAGGCCGTCTCTACGGAAGAAGGGAAAATGACACCGGAACTAACGCGCATCTGCCGACGCCACCATGTGGTCGGCGGCTGTATCCAGCGCATTCAGAAAGGTGAGCTTACCGAATGTTATGCGTTTGGTAACGCTTCGCTCTCGCCTCGAATACCGGTTACGGCCGATACGTATTTCCGAACCGCCTCCGTTGCCAAAATGGTGTGTGCCGTGTTGGTGATGCGCCTGCAAACCCTTGGCCGCCTGGATGTGAGCGAGGATATTTCCTCCTTCTGGGGGGCAAAGATACGTAATCCGTTCTGCCCCGAAAACCCGATCCCGCTAAGCGCGCTGTTAAGCCACACCTCGGGCTTGATCGATTCCCCGCTGTATTTTCAGTCCTATCAAAACCCGGTGAGCGTGAGCGATATTCTATCGGACGGAGGGTGTTTTTCCGCGCGCGGACCCGGAGAAACCTTCCGATACAGCAACTTTGCGGCAGGTCTTATCGGATGCCTGCTGGAGAAGCGCTTCGGCGAATCGCTGGAAACGCTGGCGCAGCGTGAACTCTTTATACCGCTGGGCATGAACGCTTCATTTGATCTCCTTTCCCTTCCCCTGGGACAGGTCGCGAACAGCTATCGCGTACTCCCCGCTTCTTCTCACCCTTCATTTTCCGCAGAAATAAGGATTCATAACACAACCCCACTCGACGCACCGGACCCCGAGCATCATTATCTGCTGGCGTCCGGCGGATTGTTCCTTACGGCGGAAGCGATGGCGCGTCTCACCCTGCCGCTGCTGAACGGCGGGTGCCACAAAGGAAATCGCTTTTTGTCACCGGAGACCGTTGTTCTCATGAAAACACCGCAGGGTATCTGGCCGGAGCAGGAAATCCGGATGAACCACGGCATGGGTTTGCTGTCGCTGGAGGATTGCCGGATCAGCCCGGCCCCGCTGTACGGACATCAGGGGTTTGCTTATGGCGCGGTAAACGGAGTTTTCTTCGATGATGCCGGCAACGGCTTCGTTTCCCTGAACAGCGGTGCCAGTGAACGGCGTGTCGGACACTTAAGCTGCCTGAACCGCGATCTGATTCGCTTCTTCAAGGTGGGTGAAACCTCATGAACGATTTGGTGACCCGCATGACAGAAGTACGAAACGGTTATCAGATAACGATAAACGATACCGATACGTTCCACCTGTCCAAAGCCGAGCTGCGCGAACTTCCCCTTCGGGAAGGCCAATCACTGGATTGGGCAGAATATCAGAAAAGCCTGTTGCTGATCCAGTATCCGGACGCGCTGAACCGCGCTGTGCGGCTGCTGGCGATTCGCCCGCGCAGTCGGCGCGAGGTGGAACGTGCCCTGCAGCTTCGCGGTTACCTGCCGGACACCGTAGAAATGGTGATCTACAAACTGGAAAAAGAAAAGTTACTGGACGACGCCGAATTCGCTTCTGTATGGGCGCAGGCCCGAAGCCGGCTGGGAATCGGCAG
>DAOPZG010000210.1:0-3334 GCA_035353235.1 Candidatus Limiplasma sp. | reverse complement strand
TTCCCTTATGAGGCGGAAGAACCGATCCGCTCCGTTTGGGTCTAGCGCCGAGCGCGGCGGATCGGTCAGCCGACATCTTCTGAATAGCGGGGGTCCCTTGTGTCCTTCCCCGTCCAGGGGAACCATTGAATGGTCATCACAGAATATAGCGTTTGTTATCGAAATCCGCTTCATCCTTGCCCAGATGCTCAATTACGTAGTCTTCGCTGATGTTCAGGTACACGTTGGGCTGTTCCTCGCCACCCGCGTTGAAGCTGATATCTTCCAGCAACTTTTCAAATACGGAGAATAACCGGCGGGCGCCGATATCTTCCTTCGTTTCATTCATCACATACGCGGCATGCGCGATTGCATCGATGGCCGAATCTTCAAAGGACAGAAATACCTTGTCCACCGCAAGAAGCGCCTCATACTGACGCGTCAGCGCGTTTTCAGGCTGGGTTAAAATCGCTTTGAAATCCTCCTGTGTAAGGCTCTTCAGCGTCACATGCACTGGAAAGCGTCCCTGCAGTTCCGGAATCAGATCCGTCACTTTGGAAACGTGAAACGCGCCTGCGGCGATAAACAGCATAAAGTCCGTGCGCACAGCGCCGTACTTGGTGTTTACGGTCGATCCTTCCACAATCGGCAGGATGTCGCGCTGTACGCCTTCCCGGCTGACATCCGGACCGCCGCTGTGCCCGCCGGTGGAACGCCCGGCAACTTTGTCGATCTCGTCAATAAACACGATGCCCTGCTGTTCGGCGCGGCGCACGGCTTCTTCGCGCACGGCATCTTCGTCGATCAGCTTTCCCGCTTCTTCCTCGATCAGGATTTTACGGGCCTCTTTGACCTTCACGCGGCGAATCTTGGTTTTCTTCGGCATCATACCGCCCATCATATCGCCGATATTGATGCTGCTGCCGCCCACTTCCAGCTGGGGCGTGCTCTCTTCCACTTCAATCTCAATTTCCCGCTCTTCCAGCGCCCCGCTTTTCAGCTGTGCCCGGATTTCCTCGCGGTGGCCCATTACGCGCTGCTGTTCTTCCGGCGGTACTTCCGGTTCTTTTTTTCCGCTCAGCAGCAGCTCGAACGGATTGCCGCTGCTCTTCTTCGGCGGGTTAATCAGCAGGCTGACCAGCCGATCCTCCGCCAGCACCTCGGCGCGGGTTTCCACTTTTTTCTCAAACTCATCCCGCACCATACGCACAGCGTTCTCCATCAGGTCGCGGATGATTCCTTCCACATCACGCCCCACGTAGCCAACTTCGGTAAACTTGGTGGCTTCCACTTTTACAAAGGGCGCCTGTACCAGTTTGGCGAGGCGGCGGGCGATTTCCGTTTTTCCTACGCCGGTTGGCCCGATCATCAGGATGTTGCGGGGATTCACTTCAGCCCGCATCGTTTCATCCAGCTGGGAGCGGCGGTAACGGTTACGCAGCGCGATCGCGACAGCACGCTTGGCTTCTTCCTGTCCGATAATATAGCGGTCCAGTTCCCGCATGATTTCTCTGGGCGTCAGCTCTTTCATTCCGTCAGCCTCCAATCGTTTCCACAGAGATATGGTCGTTGGTGTAAACGCAAATCGAGGATGCGATGGTCAGTGCCTTCACGGCGATGTCCTCCGCAGACAAATCAGTATTTTGCACCAGCGCGCGCGCTGCCGCCAGTGCGAAGTTGCCGCCGGAACCGATTGCGGCCACACCGTCGTCCGGGTCAATCACCTCGCCGTTTCCGCTTAAAATCAGCATGGCGTCTTTATCCGCCACAATCAGCATGGATTCCAGCTTGCGCATCACCTGGTCCCCGCGCCAGTCCTGTGCCAGGTTCACAGCGGCGCGTTCCAGATTGCCGCCGCACTGGGTCAGTTTTTCCTCAAAACGTTCGCAAAGTGCGAACGCATCGGCAACAGAGCCTGCAAACCCTGCGATCACCTTGCCGTTATACAGCCTTCTCACCTTGCGGGCGGATGATTTGAAAACGGTCGTTTCTCCGATAGTCACCTGACCGTCGCCCGCAATAGCCACCTGATTGCCGCGCCGTACGGCGCAGATTGTTGTGCCTCTCATTTCCATAAATACATCCCTCACTCCTCGTCGTCTGCCTGGCTCACGCCCAGCACCCAGTCCGCCAGATAGCGTCCAGCCTGTGTATCCAATGAGGCCGGCGTATTGTACTCGGCAATAGTGCCTTTGTTTTCCGCGGGCCCGGTATAAATCATCAGCAAATGGTTCAGTTTGCGGAATAATTTGTACTCCACAAACTTGTACTGGCTTTGCAGCGTATCTTCATAGGCTTCGATCCCATTTTCCAGCGATATCTGGAAATCCTCGTTTCCCTGCACGATCAGCGTGGGTTTTTTTAACTTGATAATCAGTTTGCAGGGATCGCTTTGCATCATTTCCCAGAAATAGTAGCCGTTCACGCCAGCAATCGTTGTTTTCTTGGCATCGTCGGCTTTCTTCAGTTTTTTCAATGCGGCGATCTGTTTTTCCAACTCGTCCACCTGGGGCTGCGCCTTTGCCAGATCGTCTCCCGTAAGCTTTTTCAGGATATCCTGGTTCTGGGTCAGCATAATGTCCAGCAAACTTTTAGGAGTACCCGCCACCAGAATCATTCCCGCAAATATCCCTTTGGACTCACTAACGATTCGCGGCGCCAGCATAGCGCCCATGCTGTGTCCCAGCAGAATAACGTTTTTCGCGTCAACATAAGGGTTTGCAGCCAGCAATTTACCCGCGGAAATCGCATCCTGTATCGTTTCTTCCTCCACGGTCAGGTTTGCTATGTAATCTGCCGTCATGGTTTTTCCGTAAGTATAGGTACGCTTATTGTAACGCAGGGTGGCGATCCCCTTGGATGCAAACAGTTGGGCGATGTCCGCAAACAGTTTGGTCTGTCCGACGGACTCATCCATATCGTTTGGGCCAGAACCGTGCACCAGCACCACGCCCGGAACGCGCTTCAGGTCAGTGGCGTCTTTGGGCAGTGTGATGATTCCCTCCAGCAGATAAGGGTCCTCCCCTACCTGCACGCTGATTTCCCGGTACTGTTTTTCCCCTGTGTCAGCTGCCGTGTCTTCAGTCGTTATGACATCCTGCTTTTCCGAGGGTACAAATTCAACAGCCATGATCTCCCAATCGTCCGCCTTGTTCTTATGAGTAAAATACAGGTCCAGATCCTGTTTCTGCATGCAAAGATGCAGCACATGGGTTTTGCTCTGTTCTTCCTCGAAGGAGGAATACGAACCGAAGCCGATAAAACCACCCGTCATCCATTCGATTTCGCTGAGCATCCCGGTAAAGGTATCCATCGGCATATAGCGGCGAATTTGCAGGTCGTAATACCCGAAAAG
>DAOPZG010000209.1:0-3433 GCA_035353235.1 Candidatus Limiplasma sp. | reverse complement strand
AGTTTCTCGGTGCGAAAACCCGCTTCGGTAATGGCTTTCAGAGTATAGGTCGTGCGCAGTTCCGCATCCTGATGGCCCGGCTCGCCTTTTAGAAGAACATACTGTATGATGCCGTCTCCGTTCGCATCAGCTTCCGGGTGTTCCGTAAACCAGTCCACTACCAGCTCCCCGCAAAGGTACCCCGTCTCTTTGGGATCTGTTCCCACATAGTAAGCGCCATCATACAGCGCCAAATCTTCCGGTGAAGGTTCCCGGTTGATAAATACCAATGGAATGTTCTTCCGCTGTGCCAGCCGCAGCAGATAAACCGCCGAAGTACGGTCCACAGGGTTGATGATCAGCGCGTCCACGTTCTCATCCAACATTTTTTGTACCTGATCAAATTGCAGGTTCTGATCGTTCGCGCTGTCCATGGTGATCACCTCAGCGCTATCGCCGGCTTCTTTTTCGATTTGCCGTACGACACTGCTCATAAACGTATCGGCTGCGTTATAGATACATACACCGATTTTTGGCGTTTCCGCATGCGCGGGCGTTTGCGCGAAGCCAATCAGAATACAAACCAGCAGCAGGGCGCAGAATATCCGTTTTATCATTGGCAGATTCCTCCGGCAAGTGATCCGCTATTGCAGCAGCGGGAAGGTTATGTTTACGTTTTCAGCGCTGTACAGATTATCCAGTGTGATCTGTTTTGGTTGTACCAGCACGCTTTTCAATGCGTTTCCGTTGAGCGCGGCAATTGCCATCCCACACCCCCGGTAACTGATGGTATAAGGCGCCGGTAAAATCAGCGCCGATAACAAACCCTTCTCCAGCAGTTCGATGTTATCGGGGTTTCCTTCAATGCCGATTATCAGGGTTCCGCTTCCAAGCGAGCCTTCCCTGCGCATTTTTACCGCTGCCAGTGTTGCGTCTCCTGATAGTGCGATCACCGCGGCACCCTGTTCTGTAAAGAGGCGCGCATCTTCCGTCATCGTCTGGGCGTTTTGCCAGCCATCCCATTGTAATACATCGTCCGGGTTGCTTTCAAACTCATTCATCACTCCGCCCATGCGTGATTCGGCAAGGGTGCTTTGATCCGTCATACAGATCACACGTGTTGCGTTCAGGCTTTTCGCCTGTTGCGCTGCAAGCTTCCCGGCCATGATCTCGTCACTGGCGGCGCAGGATACATTTTCCACTGTGCGACCCAGCAGAACCAGTGGCAGATTCTCTTTGTCGCAGGCCTGTGTAACCTCCGACACCAGCGCGTCGTTACCCGCGTACAGCAGAATGGCCGATACGTCGTCCTTGCTCAGCTCCTGTATCTGACCAGCGGTATCTTTCGGGTCGAGAGTCATCACAGACAGTTTATCCCCCGCTTCGTTGCAGGCAGCTTCGGCTCCGTAGCGAAGCTGCAGCAGGAAACTGCCGGTGTCCTCCTGGGTAAGCAGGGTGATACTGTGCGTTTTCGCAGGCACGCTTTGTGGTGTGCCATGGAAGCCAAAAAACATAACAACCAAAGAAGCGCACAAACAAAGCATTGCGATCAGTACTGGCTTTTTCATGGCTCTCCCTCCCCGGAACGCGGCATGCGAATCGTTACCAGCGTACCGCAACCTTCCTCGCTGGCAATCGTAAGGCCGTATTGCTTACCGAATGTAAGCTGTATCCGTTCGTGTACGTTGCGCAAGCCGATTCCCCCCGTTCCCGCGGGTCGGCTCAGAATGCCGTTCAGCTGCTCCTCCGCAATGCCTACTCCATCGTCGGCTACGGTGAACCGTAACTCATCCCCTTCCACAAAGGCGCGTACCCTGATATGGAGGGATGTGCCGTCCACCTCGTCAATCGCGTGATTCAACGCGTTCTCGACCAGCGGTTGCAAAACCAGTTTTACCGTTCGTTCCTTTAACGTTTCCGGATCCGCCTGAATATCGCAGTCAAACTTATCCTGAAAGCGCATTTTTTGAATAATAACATAGTTACGGACATGCTCAATCTCCTCCGCCACGGAGATCACGCTTTTCCCTTTGCTGATGGAAATGCGAAACAGCTTTGCCAAAGCAGATACCATGATGATGGCTTCCCGGCTACGACCGCGTTCCTCCATCCATATAATAGAATCCAGCGTATTATATAGAAAATGAGGGTTGATCTGCGCCTGCAGGGCATTCAATTCATACAGTCGCTTTGTTTCCTGTTCGTGTACGATCTGATCCATCAACTCGCGAATTCGGGTGAGCATATGGTTAAACGCCGTAGCCACGGAACGAATCTCGCTGAAACCGCGCTCTGTGATGGTTACGTTGAGATCCCCGGCTTCCACCTTGCGCATCTTGTGTTCCAGGTGGGTAATCGGCCGTGTTACCCAATAGGCCATCAGCGTCGCGGCTCCCAGTGCGATAAACGCCGCTGCCAGCAACACCAGCGACATGATGCGGATAAACGCTACCTGCGACTGCAAAATCTCGTCTATATATGCTACGCCAACCATGCGCCATCTTGTCTGGTTGATTACCGCGATGATCAACACACGTTCGCGGCCGTTCTGCTTATCCCGCGTCAATCCAACAATCTGCCGTTGTACAGCCGTCGTATCTTCCTTAGTCTGATCCGCATAGATCAGTTGGAGCCGGGGATGGGCAATCAACCCGTCGGTTTCGTCCAGCACATAGGTATAGCCGCTGCTGCCCAGCTTAACATTGTCGGTCAGTGCCGCGAAACTGGAGTAACCGATATCCATCAGCATCACGCCCGTTTGCTGGCGGCCATCCGATACATACGTGACCGCACGCGAGAGAGTGATCACATAATTATGCTGGTTCTCGAAGATATCCTGCACATAAGGGCAAGAAAATGCGGTCAGCGTGCCTTCCTGTTTCAGCGCGTCCGTAAACCAGCGGCGTTTACGAATCTCCAAACCGCTTACACGCAAACTGCCGCTTGTGGCGTACAGACACTCCCCGTTTCCGTCAAAGAAAGCAAGTGCTGTAATATCGGAATTGGATCGCGCCAGCAAATCAATCTGTGAATGCCAGTCGGTCTCAGTTTGGGGGTTCACCGGCACAAGCGATGTAGCGAAGTGCAGTGTGGAAAGCGTGGAATTAATGTATTGATCCACTACATTCACACTTTGCAGCACGGTCTCTTTGGTACGTTCAATCGCATTTTCCGACAGCAGCTGACTGATGAAGGGCACCAGCGCAGCACTCATGAACGCAAGCAGCATGGCCGTAAACAGCAACAGCCCGATAATCATCATCGTGTGCAGACTACGGCCGTTCTGGTGTATTCGTGCGTTCATAACGGGTTCACGCCCTTTCCCGTACGCACCTGCGAGGGAGAGACCCCAAAATAACGTTTAAACGCATGGCTGAAATAACTGGGATCCGGCAAACCGACATTCTGCGCGATTTCTGTCGTTTTCTTATTCGTGGTCGCAAGAAGCGTCATG
>DAOPZG010000208.1:0-3443 GCA_035353235.1 Candidatus Limiplasma sp. | reverse complement strand
GCCCGGCGGACAGATGATAGTACGAGTACAGGTACAGGTTTTGCGGGTTGCCAAGCGGGGTAAACATGCTGCCCAGGTTGGCCGCCACCGTTTGCAGGGTGATGACCGGGATCAGCAGCCGCGGTTTACCCGCGCGCGTCAGCGTGAGAATGGCAAGCGGAACGAAGGTAATCAGCGCCACGTCGTTGGTAATCAGCATGCTGGCAAAATAGCATAGCCCGGTTAGCGCAGCGGCAAGCGTGCGAGTATTGCGCGCGGCGCGCAGCAACCGACCGGTGACGGCGTCGAAAACGCCTGCCGATTTCAACCCCGCCACCACCAGCATCAGCGAAAGCAGCAGGCACAGCACCCGCCAGTCCAGATAGTCCAGATAGTCTACCGAAGGGGGCACCCAAAAGGCGGACAGGGCCGCGGCGAGCGCGGCCGCGCAAAGCACGGGATCGCGGCGCGAAAAATCAACCGCGCGCCGCAGGGGAAGCCGGAGAGCATTCAATTGTACAGTGCATCCTTTTCCAAACCCGGAAACCCGGGCGAATTCATACGACGGCTCGCCGTTTGTCAGGGCTTATCCCTGCGCGCTTCCGCGCGCGCACAGGTCGCGTTTCAGCGTCCACAGCTTTTCGGACAGATCCACGTAATAATTGTGCGGGTTTTCAAACCGCTTCACCTCATCCCACAGCGTATCCACCTGATCCAGGCAATAAGCCTGAATCGCCTCGATGGAGGGAGACTTGTATACCAGTTGCCCGGCGCGGAAGATGGGCACCTGCAGTTCCCGTGCGGTAAAGTTTGTCAGCGTTTTGGTTTTCCAGGTGGCGATGGGGTCAAAAAGGGCGTACGGCTTCGTGTCGTCCACGGTTTCGTCGCGCAGGCACAGCAGGTCCGCCATGGCTTTGCCGCTGTCCCGGTCGTAAAAGCGATACAATCTTTTAAAATGGGGATTGGTAATTTTCGCGGTATCTTCGCTGATCTTGATTTTCGGCTGGATCACGCCGCCCGGCCCCTCGACGGCGACCAGTTTGTAGACCCCGTCCAGCACGGCGGAGCTTTTAGAGGTAATCATCCGTTCGCCTACGCCGAAGGTGTCGATGCACGCGCCCTGTCGGATCAGGTCCGCGATCAGGTACTCGTCCAGCGAATTGGAGATGACGATTTTGCAGCCGGGCAGCCCCGCGTCGTCCAGCATCCGGCGAGCCTTTTTGGTAAGGTAGGCGATATCGCCGGAGTCGATGCGGATACCGAAGGAGGAAATCCCCCGGGGCAGCAGCACTTCCCGGAAGGCGCGGATGGCGTTGGGAATGCCGCTTTTCAGCACGTTGTAGGTATCCACCAGCAGAATGGCGTTCTTCGGGTACAGTTCGCAATACGCGCGGAAAGCTTCGTATTCCGTATCGAAGGCCTGCACCCAGGAATGCGCCATGGTGCCCCCGGCGGGCACGCCGTACAGCTCGTCCGTAAGGGCGCAGGCTGTGCCCTTGCAGCCGCCGATAAAGGCGGCGCGCGCGCCCTTCACCGCGCCGTCCGCGCCCTGCGCCCGGCGGGACCCGAACTCCAGCACCGGGCGGCCCTGCGCGGCGCGCACCACGCGGTTGGCTTTGGTGGCGATCAGGGACTGGTGGTTGAGCGTAAGCAGGATAAAGGTCTCCAGCAGCTGTGCCTCCGCGATGGGCGCGCGCACCGTGAAGATTGGCTCGTTGGGGAACACACAGGTGCCCTCCGGCACGGCGTACACATCCCCCGTAAAGCGGAAATTACGCAGGTACGATAAATAGGTTTCGTCGAAAACCCCTTTGGAACGGAGATACTCAATGTCTTCCGAGGTAAAATGCAGGGCCTGCAAATAGCGGATGGCCTGCTCCAGCCCGGCGGCGATCACAAACCCGCCGTCATCCGGCACGTTGCGGAAAAATACGTCAAAATAGGCGATCTTGTCCCGCATCCCGCTTTTCAGATATCCGTTGCCCATGGTAAACTCATAAAAATCACAAAGCATCGACAGGTTCTCTTGCTCCATGCAGTGGCTCCCTTCCCGTTTCCCCTCCCCGGCGTTTAGGGGCGCTTCGCGCGCCTGCCGGGCGATCATCCGTATCATTATACAACGGCGCTGGTATTTTGCCCCGCTTTTTTGCTTTTTTTGAGCAATTTTACGGGCGCTCCGCAAATCTGACGATGAAAGCATAATCCGCCCGCCCGTTCCCGGTGTACAATAAGAAAAAACAGCGGCGACCGAGGGCCGACCGGAAAGGAACGCTATGATAATGGACTTGAAAGAAGAAGCGCGCGGACATTTGCAACAGAAATTGATTCCGTTTTGGGAAGGGCTTGCGGACGAACGTTTCGGCGGGTACTGCGGATATGTGGGGTTTGATTTGCGGCCCGATGTGTCCGCCCCGAAGGGGTGCATCCTGAACAGCCGGATTTTATGGTTCTTCTCCCGTGCCGCGCAGACGCTGAAGGAGGAACGGCTGCTTGCGTATGCGCGCCGCGCGTATGACTTTTTTCCCCACTTTGTGGACGGAGACAACGGGGGCCTGTTCTGGTCCGTCACGTACGACGGCCAGCCGCTGGATACGATGAAACACACCTACGTTCACGCGTTTGCGATTTACGGGCTGGTTGCCTATGCCGAAGCTTCTGGCGACCGGGAGGCGCTGGAGCGCGCAATGGCGCTTTATACGCTGATCGAAACCCGGATGCGCGACGGGCATGGCTATCTGGAGGCGTTCTCCCGGGAGTTTGAACCACTGGAAAACGCCAAATTGAGCGATAACCCCAAGCTGCTGGCGCGCGGCGTGATCGCCCGCCGCACGATGAACACGATCCTCCATCTGGTGGAGGCGTATACCCAGCTGTACCGGGTCGGGCGCGACGACCGGGTGCGGAACAGCCTGCAAAACCTGTTGTGGGTGGTGGAAAACAGGGTGTATAATCGGGAGAGGAACCGGCTGGAAGTTTTCTTCGACGACGACCTGAACTCTATTTTCGATATGCAGAGCTACGGTCACGACATCGAAGCCTCCTGGCTGATTGACCTGGCCGCGCAGACCGCGCTTTCCCCCGAGGATTGCGCGCGGGTACGGGGATGGACGACCGAACTGGCCTGCGGCGTGATCGACCGGGCGTTTCAAGGCGGTCGGTTGCTCAACGAAAATACCGAGGGGGAAAATGACCCGACCTGTATCTGGTGGGTGCAGGCGGAAACGATGGTGGGTCTTGCCAATCTGTGGCAGAAAACGGGCGACCTCCGCTGGAAGATGGACATGGAGGAAGCCTGGCGGTTCATCACGACCCGGCTGGTTGATCCGCGGGAAGGTTCGGAATGGTTCTGGAGCCTTGCGGGGGACGGAACAGTTTGCGAAAAGCCGATTGTGGAACCGTGGAAGTGTCCGTATCATAACGGCCGTATGTGCATGGAGCTGATGGCCCGGCTGTAACGCGGGGCT
>DAOPZG010000207.1:0-3457 GCA_035353235.1 Candidatus Limiplasma sp. | reverse complement strand
TTCGAACCCACGACCTTTTGATTCGTAGTCAAACACTCTATCCAGCTGAGCTACGGGCCCATATGCGCTCGGTTTTCCGAAGCAGCTTTATGATTATAGCAGGCGACGTAGCAAATTGCAATACTAAAACGGCAACTTTTTCAGGTTTCCGGGCCTTTCGATCTGCTCTTCAGCATGTCTTCCTCCTGCCATCAGCGTCCGGGTTATTCGCTGGTGGGGCTCAAATTCTTACTGTTTTCATTGCTGAACGCAGGTTAATCATACGTTCTCTGCTCTTTTCCCGCAGCCCAGCTCTGTTGCATGGCTTTGCGAACTCTTTGACTGTCTGGTGGAGTGTTACCCGTTGGAAAGGTCGGCACATTTGCGTCTGCTTTTATTAATTGCCTTGTTTTTTCGCCGCAGGTACAATCCTGTTCTTCCTCAATCAATACCTTTTCCGGCTTGTTCATCACAAGTGAAAGGGTCTCGGATAATTTGTTAAATTTTCACGTCAAAACAGAATGCTTTCTTATCAGGTATCAATTTTTCCTTATTGTACAATACTTTCCATGCTGTTAGACAGTATTAGCAAACCATTTGCCATTTTGTTGTGGATATTGACATCATACTCCGCATAGCCTATAATGTCCGTAAACGATTAAGTTGAATATATTGATAGAGTTATGGTTGTATTCGCAAAAACGTAAACGATTAAGTTGTATCGGCAGGTGTTTCCTCCTCATGTTAACGATACGGGATATCGCGAAATACTGTAACGTTTCCACCGCGACAGTCAGCAAAGCGTTCAGTTCAGACAGCGATATCAGTTACGAAACCACGGAGCGCGTCCGCGCCGCCGCCCGTGCGCTCGGGTACTATCCCAGTGCCGCCGCCCGGTCCCTGAAAACACGGCACGCCTGCAACCTGGGGCTGCTGGCGCAGCTGAACCATCCCAACGGAATCTATACCGAGTTTGTCACCCGCGTCATTAATGCCTTTCAGGCGGAAGCGGAACACAGCGGCTACGATATCACATTTCTGAGTAAAAGCCTGTCCGGAAAAACACTCAGTTATGAAGAGCATTGCCAGTATCGCAATTTTGAAGGGGTAGCGCTCATTTGCGCCGATTTCTTCTCCCAACAGGTACAGGCATTGCTGGAAAAAGACATTCCCAGCGTAACCGTGGATTATTCAAGTGACCGGCACGCGTCCGTTATGACTGATACGCAGGCTGCTTACGATGAAATGGCGGATTTTGTGTATCGCCGCGGTCATCGCCGCATCGCGGTTGTCCGGGACGACAGCACCGCGATCGCTGACTTACGCTATCAGTGCCTGCGAAAGGCTTTTGATGCCCGCGGGCTGGAGTTGGCGGATGGGCGTACTTTCGCCTGCACCTTTAACGACACGGATGCCGCCGCCCGCGCCACCGAGCAGATATTGACGCTGACCCGAATCCCCACCTGTATTTTTTACCCTGATGATATTGCCTGCATGGGCGGTGTGAATGCCCTGCGGCAGCGCGGATATTCCGTACCGGGAGACATCAGCGTGGTCGGTTTCGACGGCATCCAGCTTTCCCAGCTGATTCAACCGCACCTGACCACCTACCGGCAGGATATGGAAACCATCGGTCACACCGCATTGCAGTTGTTGTTATCGGCGATCGAAAATCCGGAAGGGGAAAAGCCGCATCGGCTGATTCCGGGTGAAATGCTGCCGGGTGAAACGGTCGCCCGGATATGACGGAGCGCTCATGGCTGGGAAAGCCATAACAATATATAATGGAGGAATCGGTATGAAACACACTCGGAAAATCCTGAGCCTGTTGCTGGCACTGACCCTGGCCTGCAGCCTGACCCTCGTTTCCGCCACCGCGGAGACGACCGCCGAGTTGCCCCGTAACGAAACGCTGTACTTCGCCGGACAGCAGTGGGGCTCCGTAAACGGCTGGAACCCGCTGAGCGACGACATGAACAACGCCATGGCCGTTACGCAGGCCGCAGGCGGTTCCCGTACCATCATGTTTGAGACCCTGTATATGTACAACATGCTGGACGGATCGCTGAAACCCATGATCGCCGACGGTGATTATGTGTGGAACGACGCTCACACCGAGATTACCGTAAAGATCAAACCCGCCGCAAAATGGAGCGACGGCACCCCCATTACCGCCCAGGACGTGGCCTACACCTTCGATACCAACGTGAAGCTCGGCAACGCCAAAGGCAACGGTTACAAACCCTATGTGGACAGCGTAACCGCCGTGGATGACAAAACCGTGCTCATCAAGGCCAAGCTGACCGAAGACGGCGTGGCGGTTAACCCGCTGCAGCTGATCTGCTTCCTGGAAGAATGCTACGTTGTGCAGAAAGCCTGGATCCAGACGCTGGAAACCCGCTGCAACAACGATCCCGCCGCCATGAAGAAGGACCCGGGCGACGACGTGGTATGGTCCGGCCCCTACACCAAGTACTATGCCGACGACCAGAAGGTCGTGCTGATCCGCGATGACAACTACTGGGGCCAGGACGCCTCCATGTGGGGCAAGCTGCCTGTTCCCAAGTACATCGCTCATGTGATCTACGCCGACAACCCCGCCGGTGAAACCGCCCTCAAGGCCGGCGAAGTGGATGTTTGCCAGCAGTTTATCGCCAACATCCAGGATCTGTGGCTGAAAGACAACCTGCCCATCAGCACCTATATGGACAAGGCGCCTTACGGCATCTGCGTCAACATGCCCACCGCCTGGTATAACCTGGACATCCCCCTGCTGCAAAGCGCCGACGTACGCAAGGCGATCGCCATGGCGGTCGATTACGACGCAATCAACAAGAACGCTATGACCGGTCAGAGCCCGACCTTCGCCGATGTGCCGCGTTCCTGCATGAACCCCACGCCGGGTGAACAGGCCGCATTCGACCACGACGCCGTAAAAGACCTGCAGTGGGTCGGCAACGACATCGAAGGCGCCAAAGCGTTGTTGGACAAAGCCGGCATTACCGACAGCGACGGCGACGGATGGCGCGAATACAACGGTGAGAAAATCACCCTGAACGCCTGCGCCCCCAACGGCTGGACCGACTGGATGGCCGCGATGGAAATCGTAGCCGCCGCCGGCAAGGGAATCGGCATCGAAATCACCACCGAGTTCCCCGAATGGTCCGTATACCAGACCGTCGTAACCGCTGCCAAGCAGACCGATTATGACATCTTCATGATGTGGACCGATTCCGCCACGCCCGCTCAGCCCTGGGGCCGTATCCGCATGCTGATGAGCAGCGAATTCAACGGCGTTGAGGGCAACTGGAGCGGCAACTGGGGCCATTACAGCAACCCCGATATCGACACGATCATCAAGCAGATCCCCGTGGAAACCGATGCTGCCAAACTGAAAGAACTGTACACCGAGGCCGTGAAAATCTACCTGACCGACGTGCCCAGCTTCTCGCTGATGTATCGCCCTGACAAATTCCAC
>DAOPZG010000206.1:2947-3480 GCA_035353235.1 Candidatus Limiplasma sp. | reverse complement strand
GAATATGTACGAAGAATAGCGTTCCTCTCAGTAATTATATGTTTGCTGTTTTTGGTGAGCTCTTGTACGAAGTATCCAGTAGGAAAAGACATAGCATTATATGCTGGAGATGCGCGATTCCAAGTACTCCACGGTGTTGCGACAAAATATGATGAGGATACGAATAGTTATACTGCAGTGGGAACAGAGTACATCTTATACGATTCTGAAAATGAAAGTTTTCAGAGAAAGGTGACGGAATACTACATTGATGAGAAAACAAAGAAACTGTATTTAATCGGTGAAGCCGGATATAGCGTGATTGATTACGCAATCGATCGTTATGAAGAGCATAAGAAAGTAGAGGATTGTACGCAGGAAGATCAAGCAATTTTTCGGGAAGAAAGCAAGTTCACCGTATTTGATCCAACGTAAACAATGATTATGTAATTACCTGAAACAAGGATGTGATGGTTCTCTTTATCTTCACATCCTTGTTTCAGGTAATTAAATAATCATTGTTTACGTTGGATCAAATACGGTGAACTTGCTTT
>DAOPZG010000206.1:0-2937 GCA_035353235.1 Candidatus Limiplasma sp. | reverse complement strand
GGCGCTGTTTCAATTTCAAGAAGGCAAGACAAAGACATGAAAGATGAAGGGGTTTATTATGGTTGGCATGAGGGAGTTGTTGATAACTAATGCAATCCAAACACTGTAAATATGTTAACAGTGGTTATCGGTTTTTTCGATGGCCGCTTTTCTATGCTCTAAATTCTTTATACGAAAGGCTCCTGCGGATGATCGATCATCACTGCTTGGTAAATTGATCAGGATAAGCAAGCTGCGCTAATTCCATCGCGCTTTGTACGATAAACTGGGATTCGCAAAGCCGTATTGGGTAAATCGCATGGTTCCTGATCGCGGTTACATGCGATAATTGGGAATCAGTTAACAGCGAACTGGTGAAATCCTCAATATGTGAACCGGCGATGCCGCAAATCGAACCATCCGTATCATAATCCGCATAATCAAAAGTAATGATATCGGGATTCTGTTTATTAACAGATCCTTAGCGTTGGTAAGTACAAAATCTGTCGTGCTGGGGCCTAAAGCAATAACACCGGCAGCTTGTGCAGCCATGACAAAGCTATTCTGTCTGAACCATTTTGTGCTGCGACCATCTTCACTGTTCCAGAATTCGTAGTAGATAACATGTGCTCGCGTTTCAGCAGGAACATCCGATACAATTTCTGCGATCTTCGCAAGTTCATTATCCATCGTTTCGATCATGTGGTTGGCTTTTTCTGACGAACCAACCTTTTCTCCCAGATTCACAAGGGTATTCCGAATATCTGCAATGCTCCTCGGGGTATCCAGAAACAGGAATGGGATATCCGTCTGAGCGAGTTTGGGGAAGATTTCCGAATAATCACGTGAGTAACTCTTTCCAAGGATGATCATGTCCGGGTGTAGGGCAAGAATCTCATCTTCGTCTGCCATATTCAGATACTGGCCTTTAATATTCTTTGTCAATTCCATTGTTGGCGAATAGGTTTCGCCATTCTGATAATACGGGTGGCCCACATAAACAATACGGTCGGGCCCGACCATTTCCAGCAGCATCTCTTCGGCAAATAAAGGAAAGACAACAATCCGCTGAGGTGCATCAGGAATCTGCACCTGGGAAAGAGTTTCTCCCAAAGCATGCGTTACCGCACTTAGTGAGCAGGCAAAACACATGAAAACGACAAGGAGGTATAAGCATGTTTTTGTGAAATGCTTAGATATAACAAAACGCAATGTATGGCTTATCTGCATAATCTCTCTGCCTCTTCGCATTAAACATTACCATCTTAATACAATTCTTTCTGAAATGTGATTGCAAAACGGAGCTGATTAATAATAAAATACAGGCCCTGGAATTATGTAAAGGCAATCCTGTTATTGGAATGGTAACGATATGAGAGTGTGTTGTCAAGTGCAAACGCTTCCAGTAACTTCGCAAAGGTTACTGCCAAGGATACCCCCTGAATAATGGGGAGAATCTGGGCGGGTGGGAAGGCATACCTGAATATACAGCATCATGCGGCGGCTTGACCGAACAGATGAAAAAACAATAATATCCAAATTGCATAGCATGATGTATAATAATGGTAAACATAATGCAAGGGGGGAAAGGGATATGCTGATCGGCAATTCTATTCTTGGAAATCAATCGCTGTATTATGCAATAGCTCTGATACTGTTACTGATTAGCCTGTTCTGGATTGCAAAGAAATATCCCAAGTGGCGAACACCCTTTGTGATCATTTCTATTATCTGCAATCTGATCTATCTGGTTTGGCGTGCGGGGTTTACGCTCCCCCTTTCGTATGGGATTCTCAGCGCATGCCTGGGGATCATTCTGCTTCTTGCAGAGATCATGGGCTTTTTTCAATCCACAGTTTACCAATTGCTGTTTGTGAAACCATATCGATTAAAACCCCGAACAATGGACGAGTGGGAAGTATTGCCTATGGTGGACATTTTCATAACAACATATAATGAGAACCTTACGATTCTTGAAAAGACAATTCTGGCGTGTATTAATCTGGAATATCCACAAGACCGTTTGAGTATCTATCTTTGCGATGACGGCCGCAGAGAAGAAGCCCGCCAGTTGTGCGATACGCTGGGCATTAATTATCTGACCCGCGAGGATAACACGCATGCAAAGGCAGGGAATCTGAATAACGCACTGAAACAATCCCGAGGAGAGTTTGTCCTGTTGCTGGATGCGGATATGGTGCCAAAATCTTACCTTCTGCAAAAAACACTGGGTTACTTTCTGGATGAAAACGTGGGCTTTGTCCAAACGCCTCAGGTTTTTTATAACCCGGATCCTTTTCAGTTCAATTTGCGCTTTAATGCAAAAATACCCAACGAACAGGACTTTTTCATGCTCGACATTCAAGCGGGAAGAGCGAATTTTTAACGCTGTGCTGCATGTGGGAACGAACGCCATCTTCAGGCGAAAAGCGTTGGATGATATCGGCGGGATTCCAACGGGAACCATCACCGAAGATATGGCGACCGGGATGCTCATTCAAGCCAAAGGATACCTGTCGGTTTTTGTGCGGGAGGTTCTATGTACCGGCCTTTCGGTGGAGAGTTTCAGTGATCTTATCAAACAGAGAGAAAGATGGTGCAGGGGAAATATACAGGTAGCCAAGAAATGGAACCCCTTAACCCTGAAGGGTCTTACGCCAATACAACGGTTGATTTATATTGATGGTTTGATATACTGGTTTTTTGGTGTGCAGAAAATGATCTATCTTCTTTGCCCGCTGATCTATCTGATTTTTGGTACCATCATTTTACACGCGTCGATATACAGCTTGTTACTTTTCTGGTTTCCATCATATCTTGCATCGCTTCTTTCCTATCGTATATTAACCCGGAAGAGCCGCTCCCTTACATGGAGCCATGTTTACGAAGTGGCAATGGCACCTTTCCTGGCACTGTCAGCGATGATGGAAGCGATCTTCTCCAAACCCATTCCCTTTC
>DAOPZG010000205.1:0-3554 GCA_035353235.1 Candidatus Limiplasma sp. | reverse complement strand
AGGTACCATATTCGCTCTTATTTTCACACATAGCAAGCGGTTTATTGATACAAAACGGAGAACATTTCTTTTCTGAAACGTGCCGTAAAATCAGGCGTTCCAGCTTCTTTTCCAAAGTCTCTGTGGCGGTTGGCAAGCACTCAGACGTAACGATGTAGGTAACATTGCCTACGCACATCTCGGTCACGGACTTGCTGCTCATTGCGATCTCCTCCAGTCCGAAGGGCGATCATTCCCTTCACTATCAGGAGGACAGGGACATATACAAATCCGTAGTGGAATTGCATGCGTTCTCCGAATACTGAAAAAACAATGGCGCTATTTCCTTCTTTCCCAACCGGAAAAAACGGCGAAAAGCAACTCGCCAAGAAATCTCTCGACGGGTTATCTTCTATTCCTGATAGTCAGTCAATACAGCGGTGAACCCTGCTGCTTCCAGCTTCGTGCGAACAAGCTCCGCTTCTGCCTTGGTGTCAAACACGCCAAGCTGAAGGGTATACTTCTGCTCAGGCTCACTGGCTGTCAACTTTTCCAGCACCGCCATGAGCGCGGAATGGCTTTGACTGCCGTACTTGCCGTCCTGCTTAAGGCTGGTAGCTTTCTGGAAGGCAAGCACTGCAGCTTCGGTTTCCGCGCCGTACTTGCCGTCAGCGCCGTACTTGGGCAGCACGTAGCCCAGCTTGAGCAGCGTCTCCTGCTGAGCCATCACATCCGTGCCGGAACACCCCTTTTTGAGCAGCCTATCGCCCAGTGCATAGGAAACGGTATTCTCCACAGGCGCGGGAACGGTCACGTTGCAGTCCCCATAATCAATAAAAGGAAGTTTGTACCAGTGCGTCCAGCCGCGTCCTGCGACCTTCGTTTTCACACAGCCGTAGGAGAATCCTTTCCATTCGATGGCGTAGCCGTTACCGGCGTAGTAACCGGCATGCCCGGCCTTATACAGCGCCAGCCCGACGATTTCAGGCAGGGTGTCGATCGCGCCCCAATCCATCCCCTTGGCCTTGGCGTAGGTGAACATGCCGGTCGCGCCCTTGTCGGGACATCCGTTGGAACCGCATTTGCTTGCATAGGTCTTGTCCGTGCCGATGCTTTCCAGCACCCCAATCCCGCCGCCTGTCCACGCATAACCCTTACAAGCGCCGATGCAGTCCGCCGCGACCTTCTTTTGCGCAATATCCTGCTGGTATCGGCTTTGCCGGGAAGACGCATAAGCGTCAGGATATTGACGGCTCTTGCTTGCCAGCAGGGACGAGCGGCACTTGTACAGGCACGTTCCAAACCAATAGGGCTGACCGAGCAACTTCTCGCAGAAAGCGATGAAGTGCTCATTGGTAAACGGAGTGTCGATTCTTTCTGCCATTTTCTTCCTCCCTAAAGGAAGGCGGCGGTTACTCGCCGTCGCCCTCGTCGTTTTTGTCCGCTTCATCCGGAAGCGTTTCCTTGTCGCCCCGATTGTGCAGCTGCGCCAAAATTTCCTTGAGTTTTTCAGGAATGGGCAGACCAATGTGCGCCGCGTTTTCCAGCAGGCTCAGGCCCTCGTTGGACAGATAAAAGCAGATGACCGCCGTGCGCATCGCGCTGCCGGAACCGATCACGTGCGTATCGAGGATGTGCCCAACGCCCACCAGCGCGAAGATCAACACCTTTTTGAAGATGCCCTTGAAGCCTACGGCGCTGGAGAGCTTCTTGTCCACAATGGCGCACATCACCCCCGTCACGTAGTCCAGCGCCACGAACACAATGAGCGCGATCAGCATACCGTCCGCTCCTCCTAAGAAGTAGCCGAGCCACCCGCCCAAAGCGGTGAAAGCCAGCTGGATTTTTGCCCAGATGAGATCAACAGAGAAGTCTCGCATGTTTGAACCCTCCTAAAAATGTGTATTGAAAAACCGCCCTCGATGGAGAGCGGTCAATCCCATAGTAGGACTGTTACGTTCCGATTGCGAACCAGTCCACGGCGCGGCTGGTGCTGAAGCTGCCGCCCACGACAATGGAGCAGCCTGTGGTCGTTTTGCTGTGCACCTTGATCGCGCCGTTATCACCCGACCAGTTGCTGCCCGTGGTAGAATAGGTCACGAACACCTTGGGTACCGCTGTAAATCCTGCCGACGAATAGCTGATGCTGACGGACGAACTGCCGCTGATGTTCGTGCTGCCATAAGCGAACTTGAATGGGAGCCGTGCCGCCGCCAGCGTGCCCGAGGTGATGTTTCCCGCCGCATGGTTATGACTGCTGGCCGCAGCGCCAAGGTTCGCCAGCGTAACGCCCAGATTGGATCGCGCCGCTGCTGCCGTAGCCGCGCCCGTGCCGCCCGATTCAATAGGAGTAAGTCCGTTGTTGTCACGAAAAAGCAGCCAACCGCTGAAACTGGAATTCACATACACCCGATGCCAAAGGCTGCTGTTGTGGGGCGATAGAAAGAACTGATCGCCCCAGCCGCCGTTGTAATCTATCACAAGCAGGATTCCCTGCGCATCGCCGTTGGCGGCAGGCCGATTCGTCCAGCTTGCGTTGACATAGATCCCTGTGTTTTTCACAGCGTCGCAGTCTGTCTGCGTCGTGACAATCGGGACGGAAGCCCCTGAACTGCCCGCCGCCGCGATCAGCGTCATCAGGTTCTGATCGCCGATATACAGGCCCCAGTCCGCGTTGATCTGCACCCGCTGATCGGCTTCGCACATGGTGCCGATTCCAAGCCCCTGTCCGCCCGGACGGAAGTGCAGGAATCGGTCAATGGACGGCACACGCCCTGTGACCGTCGTGGTCATGACGCCGTCCGTCACGGTATAGACGATGGTCCAGCCGTACTGGATGTCCAGCGTGCCGTCGCCGATAATGTGAATGCTTCCGCTGTCCGGCTGACCGGTGTATCCGGTGTCCGGCGACCATGTGCCGCTGGAGCGCTTGTAGCCAATGGTCAGCGTCGCCGTCGCGCCCGTAAGCGTGGAGATCACCCAGCTTGCCTTGCAGCTGGCATAGGTGCCGTTTCTGAGGGCTGCACCGGAAGCGTCGCAGCGATATTCAGTCGTACCGGTGATCCGGGGCGCGGCATAGCAGGTGACATAAAGGGTCGCGGTCTTGCTGGCCGTCCGGCCCCTTGAGTCCCACACCTGTGCGGTAAAGGTGATATTGCCCGCCGTTTTCAGAACGCCTGTGGTCAGGGAATAGGCGGCGGCAGTCTCGCCATTGCCCGTGATCTGCACGCGGGAGACCGTCGCGCCATACTGTCCGGACGCTCCGCTCAAGGTGGCCTTCGCGGAGGACACGTTTTGAAGCGTCAGGCTGTTATACGGGTTGACGGCGGCAACGGAAAGCGTGGCCAGCGTCGGTACGATACTGCTGGGTACAGCAACGGTAAAGCTGGCCGTGGTCGTACCGATGAGCGTTGCGCTCGCGTAGGTCTGCATAGTGACGGTCGCGGTTCCTGATACGGCGTTCGGAATCTGGTTCATCCATTCGGCGGGGATCGTCACACTGTGGCTGGTCGCTCCTGCTGCCGCGCTGCTGGTGAAGGAAGCGCCGCCGAACTTCCATGTGAAGGTATGCGACA
>DAOPZG010000204.1:0-3634 GCA_035353235.1 Candidatus Limiplasma sp. | reverse complement strand
GGTTTCCTCACGCGCGACCCGCGCATGAAGGAACGTAAAAAGTACGGCCTCAAGGCCGCCCGTCGCGCGCCGCAGTTCAGCAAGCGCTAAGGTTTTTCGGATTCGGCCTGCCGGATCCATGCGGGAGTCGTTCGCGGTATGCGGGCGGCTCCCTTGCTTTATTCGATTTCAATTCATGAATGCGTAAGTCTCGCGGCGATCTTTTGTGCATTCGTGAAGGGAGATCGTTTCATCCGTACCGTCGGGGGAGGGAACAGCATGCCGACCTGTTATCTGGTGGGCGCGGGGGATTTTACAGCACGGGAGTTTCAACCGGTCAGCGGGGACTTCGTTATTGCGGCGGACGCGGGTTATCAGGCGCTGGTGGGCATAGGCGTTCGCCCCGGCCTGCTGGTGGGGGACTTCGACTCGCTTTCCTCACGCCCGGAAGGGGTGTCCATCCGCGTTTTTCCGGCGGAGAAGGACGATACCGATATGGGTATCGCCATCGCGGAGGGATGGGCGCGGGGTTACCGCAGCTTTACCCTGTATGGAGCGGACGGCGGACGCGCCGACCACAGTCTGGCAAATTTGCAGCTTTTAGGCGGGCTGAGCCGTCGTGGCGCAGCCGCTCGCATGGTGTGCCCCCGTTATGACGTGTTTGCGCTTACGGGGGGTACGCTGATGTTACCCAAACGTGAAAAAGGTACGGTGGTATCTGTTTTCTGCCATGGAACCCGCGCGCGCGGCGTGACCCTGAGAGGGCTTAAATACCCGCTGAATCAGGCGACGCTCAGCTGTGATCGGCCGCTTGGCGTCAGCAACGAGTTTGCCGATGCGCAGGAAGCCAGCGTTACAGTGGACAGGGGGACGCTTTTAGTGTTCGTGGGTTTAAAGCCGCTGGAAAAATAAACAGGGCGATCGATGCGCCCCGCGGAGACAGAACCGCGCGAAAAGATGGATTGATAAGCTTTTACACCAGATGGGCCTCCAGTTGCAATTCTCTAACTTGTGCGCTATACTATGCCATGGAACGTGGGTTGAGGAGGGCGATGTGGATGCGGTTCACGATGATTTGCATCGGATCCACAGGGGACGTAAGACCCTACGTGCTCCTTGGAAGGGAACTGAAACAGCGGGGGCATGACGTGGCGATTTGCGCGTTTGCCGATTTCGCTCCACTGGCGCAGAAGAACGGGCTACGGTTTTATCCGCTTTCCGGCGATGCGCATGAATTTATTAAGAACATTATGAAACCCGGAACCGAAGGCGTCGCTTATATGCGGCAGGTGCTGAAGGTATTCCGGGTTATTCTCGACCCTTTTTTAAGTGACCTGCAGGCGGCCTGTGCCGACGCCGACGCGGTAATCGCCACCTTTTTCGGCAACGTGATCCAGTCGCTGGCGGAAAAACGGAGCATTCCTTTTATCAGGACAAACTATTTCATGATGGACCCCAACCGTCTCGCGCCCATTTCCTCCGCACCGGGGCTGACCGTGGGGCCTGTGTGGAACCTGCTGAGCTACAGGCTGGCCTATCTGCTGGTGAGTATGGTGGAGAAGCACTACCTTTCGGGCTGGCGCAGGGCACAGGGCATGCCGCGCCGCAGGCTGGAATGCCGCCCCCGTGCCTTTAACCGCGGACACCCCGTGCCGGCGCTTTACGCCATGAGCGATCACCTTGTGCCCCGCCCGGCCGAATGGAATGAGCATATTTATATGACCGGTTTCTGGATGGAAGCGGAACAGCCCGCCTTTACCCCCTCGCCGGAACTGGCGGCGTTTCTGGCCCGTGATCCCCAACCCGTATATATCGGCTTTGGCTCCATGACCAGCGGCGATATGGACCATACCCTTGACCTCGTGGTGCAGGCGGTGCGGCAAAGCGGCGTGCGCGCGGTGCTGGCTAACGGTTGGGGCGGCGGTCAGACAGTACGGGATGAAAATGTGTTTACCATCCAGGGTTTTGTTCCCCACAGATGGCTGTTCAGCCGCGTCTGCGCCGTGGTGCACCACGGCGGGGCGGGTACGACCGCGGCCGGCCTGCGCGCGGGCAAACCAACGCTGACGATTCCGTTTGGGGGCGATCAACCTTTCTGGGCGCTTCGTGTGCGCCGGATGGGGCTGGGGCCGGAGCCGATTCCGCGGGAGAAGCTGACGGTGGACAATCTGGCTGCGGCGCTCAGGGAGCTTACCACCGGACCCGGATACCGGGCCGCCGCGGAGGCGCTGGGAGCTTACATGCGCGCTGAAAACGGCGTTCAAAACGCGGCCGACATCATCGAAGCGGAAATTGCGTTATTCCGGAAGGGCGAAACGGATATTCCGGCATGCGCACAGGTTCGTCCGCCTGAAACAGGGGTATCATAAAAACGCGGCTCTAATGGGAAAGGATATGGTTATGACGGAAGAGAAGCAAATGTCGCTGGCCGACCTGAAACCAGGCGAAAGCGCCGTGGTTGCGGATGTGGGAGGGACGGATGCGTTGCACCGCCGCCTGCTGGATATGGGCATTACGCCCGGCGTGAAGGTGATTCTGCTGCGAACTGCGCCGATGGGAGATCCGCTGGAAATCCATATTCGCGGATATGCGCTCACCCTTCGCGTGGACGACGCAAAGAAGATCACCCTCCGCAGTATCGACGGGAAAGGCGAGGCGCACGCATGAGCTATACTTTTGCGCTGGCAGGCAACCAGAACAGCGGAAAGACCACCCTTTTTAACCAGCTGACCGGCAGCAACCAGCATGTGGGCAACTGGCCGGGGGTTACGGTGGAACAGAAAACCGGTACCATGATCCACCATCACCACGGGAAACAAACCCATCTGGGCCTGCCCAGTCTGGGCTGGTGGAGCCGCTATCGCCATGGGCACGATCAGGCCGACGAAGCGCAGGAGCTGCCCAGGCAATACACCGACGTGAAGATTGTCGATCTGCCGGGCATCTACTCGCTCAGCCCCTATTCCATGGAGGAGATTGTAAGCCGTAACTTTATCGTGAAAGACAAGCCGGACGTGGTGATCAACTGTGTGGACGCCACCAATCTGGAGCGCAACCTGTACCTTACGCTGCAGCTGCTGGAACTGGGCCGCCCTACGGTCGTCGCCCTGAACATGATGGACGAGGTCCGCAGCCGCGGGGACACCATCGACCTTGCGAAGATGGAAAAAACACTCGGCGTACCGGTGGTTGCCATCTCCGCCCGCAAAGGCGAAGGGCTGGACGAGCTGGTGGGCCGCGCGATGGAACTGGCGGAAAAGAAAATTATGCCCGCCCGGCTGGATATTTGTGACGGCGCTGCGCATAAGGCGCTGCATGCGATCCGCCACCTGATTGAGCCGCAGGCCGTGGCCGCGGATGTGCGACCCCGCTACGCGGCCACCAAGCTGTTTGAGGGCGACGAGCCGATGATGGAGGAGCTGAAACTCAGCCCCGAAACCCGCCACATCGTGAACGAAATCCTGGTTGCCATGGAAAAAGAACTGGGTATGGAGCGCGCCGCCGTAATGGCGGATACCCGGTACCGGTTTATCGAAAAGCTGCTTGCGGACTGTGTGGTACCGGGTGCGGACGTGCAGGGCAGCGTGAGCGACCGGATTGATACGGTGCTGACTCATCGCGTACTGGCCATTCCGTTCTTTCTGCTGATGATGCT
>DAOPZG010000203.1:0-3698 GCA_035353235.1 Candidatus Limiplasma sp. | reverse complement strand
TGAATCAGTTCTTCGGGAGACACATACGTAGTGGGGCATTCCTCGCCCGCCATGCTGATGTCGCTGTTCTGGCAGAAGGGGCAGCGCAGGTTACAACCAAAACTGCCTTCCGACAGCACAAAGCTACCGGGGTGGAAATGTGCCAACGGCTTTTTCTCCACGGGGTCCAGCGCGAGCGCGGTCAGCCTGCCATAATTTACGCAGGTGATTTGCCCGTTCTTACAGGCACGCGCGCGGCAAAAACCGGTTTGACCTTCCCGAAGGTTGCAATGCCGGGGGCAAAGGGCGCAAATCAATGGTGCCTCACCACCTCGAAGCGGAAAAGCTGTACCGCTTCCTCTTCGCGGATGCTTGCTTTTCGCCGGGCGATCGCGATTTGCTCTTCCGCCGTGTCCACTCCTTCCAGATCGGGAAGCAGCAGTCCGCGACGGTTTCCGTTTTGAACGATCACCCCGTAACGCTTCGGGTCCAACGCGTCGGGGGAGTCGATGGGGGCAGCCTTCCCAAGCACATCCACACTGTAGACCAGATCGTCCAGTTCATCCGGTTGAACAGGATCAAAACGGGGGTCGTGCATCCCGGCGGATACGGCGTTTTGGAGAATTTCGTCCGCGACGGTCGGCATAGTGGGGTCAGTTGTGCCGATACAGCCGCGAAGCTGCCCGTCTTTATGTAGGGAAACGAATACACCTGCACTTCGGCTGGTTAGTTCCGCAGGAAGGCCGTTTGGAAGATGGGTATGCCGGCCGTCACGGACATAGGTTTCCAGACTCAAACGGGCCAGTTTCACATAGTCATCCTCGGCGTTCTTCACTTTCTGCAGCGACTCGGTACGCGCCTGTTCAAACCGGTCGCCATAATTCCGCGCCGGATTTGACGTGCCTGCTTCAAAAGATGCAACGCCGTAGCCGACGCCGAAAGGTCCTTCGTAGGATAACAGTTCCGCGGTAACTTCCCGGCGATCCAGCGCGCCCGCCATGATCTGGAACGAACGCCATCCGCATTCTGCCGCCGCGTCTGCCAGCGAGGGGGAGATCGCTAGCAGCGCGCCGAAATCGCCGGAGGCGAACGCGGCGGTCAGCTCCCGGTCGAAAACAGGGCCTTCCGGCGCAAAGCCATACGGGCCTTCTTCGGTCAGCTTATGGGAGAGGTCTCCGCTGGCAATCAGAACGGCGCGGCGGTTCAGCGCGTTAACAGCGTCGGCGATACATTGCCCGAAGCGGTAGTGTGTGAGCGGAGACAACCCTGAAAGACCGATACGTATGATGGGACAGGTAAGGCCAGCCTGCCGAAGGAACAACAGCGGGATCAGCGTTCCGTGATCCAGCGCCTTCTCCTTTTCGCCAAGCGGACCGGCGGGCAGCCCGTGCTCACGCGCCAGCTCCCCAATCCGGGCAGCGAGAGGCGCGTCGTACTCCACGGTGGCCGACGCATTGGGTGCGCGAAACTGCGCAAGGCTCCCGGATGCGCCTTTCCCAGGGGAAATATGGAAGTAATCCGCATACATCACAGCGTGAGGGCTTATGACAATCACCACGTCAGGATGATGAGCCGCCGCACGCTCCATAACTTTCTGATAAGCGCGAGTCGTAGCGGCGATTTTTCGTTCTTCTCCGTGCCCTACCTCGGGTATGATAATCGGCGGATGCGGAACAACATATGCGGAAAGGATGGACATTCCGAATCAACTTCTTTCCTGCGTGGAAGAATGCGCGGGCGGAGCGCCCTTCGCCAGCGCCTGATGCTCCTCGGCAAGCTGTTCGTGCAGGGTTTGCGAATCCCAGGATTGATTGGTTTCCGTCAGCATTGCTTTTAGTGCCACGGGCTCAATCCCATCCCGGCGGAAAGCGGAAAGAAAACGGTTCAGCAGGTCTGTGGAAAAATGGGCTAAAACCAGCATCTCGTCCGTAAACACGGCCTCCGGGGCGGCGGCTGGCTTTTGCGGTTCCATCCCACACAGCGCCGCCAGTGACTGCCCGTATTCCTCCGGCACCACCACCCGGACACGGATGGTAAGGCGCATGGCCAGCAACCTGATTTTTCGACTTTTTTCTCCGGTCAGGTTATAACAAAGTAAAACCGGTGGTTTCACGGTAAAGCCCCCCCAACGTAATTCGTTTTCCGACAAAATCCGGCAAAAATGGATTCGGATGAACTGCCGGAGCGTATACTGTATTATACCACAAACGGATGCCGAAACACGGCCCGGTTTGCGGTGACAGGATTTTACGGAACGGGGAGTGTGACGGGGCATGCAGGCGATTATGGAAACGCTGTTTGACATTGCTTATCTGGTGACGGTCATTACCCTTGGCGTGCTGATGATTCGCAAGAGCAAGGGAAACCGGCAGTATACGCTGTTCGGCTGGATGGCGGTCATCCTGGGTTCGGGTGACGCCTTCCATTTGGTGCCCCGCGCTTACGCGCTGAATACCGTAGGCCTAGCGAACCTGACCGGCCCGCTTGGTGTGGGCAAACTGGTAACATCAATTACCATGACGGTGTTTTATGTGATCCTCTACCATGTATGGCGCGAACGGTATGGGGTTAAGGGCAAAACCGCGCTGACCGCAGGAGTTTACACGCTGGCGGCTTTGCGGATCGCTCTTTGCCTGTTCCCACAGAACGAATGGTTGAGCGCCACCCCGCCGTTGGACTGGGGAATCTATCGCAACATCCCGTTTGCGGTGTTGGGGCTGACCATCATCGTGCTGTTTTACCGGAGCGCGAAGGAAAAAGCCGACAAGCCCTTCCACTGGATGTGGCTCACGATTGTGTTGAGCTTTGCGTTTTACATTCCGGTCGTGCTGTTTGCCGAAACGATACCGCCCATCGGAATGCTGATGATCCCAAAAACCTGCGCCTATGTGTGGACGGTTGCGATCGGTTATCGCGCTATGAAGCAAAGCCTGACCCGATAAAGAACCCTGTTGGATCAGAGAAACCCGGTACAGGCGCGATGCCCATACCGGGTTTTTGATTATATAGTCAGGGACATCGGTTGCTTTACGGTTCGGATACAGGCCGAACCTGACGGATCAGTTGAATCGCTTGTTCTTTATTGAGAACACGGCCGGAGGAAACCACCTTGCCGTCAATCATCAGCGCGGGGGTGGACATCACTCCAAATGCCGCGATCTGAGCGAAGTCCCGGGTGTGCCCGACAGTCGGGTCCATATGCAGTTCCTCCAGCGCCTCGCGCACGACAGCTTCCAGCTGATTGCACTTGGCGCAGCCTCCGCCCAGAACCTGAACACCGGGATTGACAGAAGATTCGGAAGGCGCGGGGACGTTTTCCTTGACAGGGCCAGAGAGCGTAGCCTTTTTTCCGAAACCGAAGATTGCCATATCATCATTCCTCCAGATTTTTTCTCAGACCAGCCAGGGTTGAAGCAGGTTGAATAGATAACCGACCGCAATGATCCCGACAACGCATACGCCGATGAAAAGCGCCAGAAGTTTCGGCTTCACTGCTTTTCGCAAAAGTACCAGCGAGGGAAGGCTTAATGTGGTAACCGCCATCATGAAAGCCAGCACCGTGCCCAACTGTGCCCCCTTGTAGAGCAATGCCTCCGCTACGGGGATGGTGCCGAAGATATCCGCGTACATCGGAACCCCGATAAGCGTTGCCCATAAAACCCCGAAGGGACTTTGACCGCCCAGAACTTTTTCTACCCATGCGGAAGGAATCCAGTTAT
>DAOPZG010000202.1:0-3713 GCA_035353235.1 Candidatus Limiplasma sp. | reverse complement strand
CCAAGCTTACGGGGAATACCTCCGCAGTGGTCACGTGGGACCGCGTTACCGGCGCGTCCGGGTACTATGTGCAGTACCGGGCCTCCAAGACCGGGTTGTATACCACGGCGGCCATCCTGCGCAGCGCGACCACGCAGAGCTTCGTACTCTCCGGGAAGGTGCCTTCGGGAACTACCCTCTATGTGCGCGTGGTCGCCTACCACGAGAATCTGGGCACCGGCGTGCGCACCATGGGCTTGCGGCCTACGGACGTGAAGTGCACGAGGGCTACCAAAACCGTTACCACAACGCTTTCAGCGCCTAAGGTTTCACTCCGCCTTACGGGGCTAACCTCCGCTATTGCCACGTGGAATCAGGTTTCAGGCGCGTCCGGCTACTATGTGCAGTACAGAACCACCCAAACCGGTTCATATCAAACCGCCGCAGTGCTGAGCGACCCATCGGCGCAAAGCTATGTGCTTTCCGGCCGGATACCCTCCGGCACCACGATTTACGCCCGGGTTGTGGCCTATTTTGACGATCCCTCAACCGGCGCGCGCACCATGGGTCCGCGCCCCGCAGACGTGCAGTGTACACGCCGGTAAACGGAACCCGGAGGCAGGCGCAGCCATTGCGCCTGCCTCTTGCCGCCCTGTAAACAATACCGCAGTAAGGAATAAGAATTATGATGAAGAAATTGCTCTCCCTGTTGCTGGTGCTGGCTCTGACGGCTTCCTTTGCCTTTGCGGAAAGCGATCCGGTCGCCGCTTCCGAAATCCCGGTGGCTGCGGCGCAGGAAGCAGCCGCCACCGAGCCGCCGCAGGAAACTGTTAAGGAAGCGGTGACGGAATCCGTATCGGTTGAAACGGTTACGGAAGCGCCGGTTACGGAGGCGCCCGTAACGGAAGCCCCGGTTACCGAGGCGCCTGCCGAAACACAGGCCGCGACCGCAGCGCCCGATACGCAGGCGCCAACCGTTACGGAGGCTGAAACCACGCCGGCAGCCACCGAAACGGCCGGCGATACCGTAACGGAAACGCCAACCGCCACCGCAACGGAAACGCCCGCCGATACCGCCACGCCTGCCGTGACTGCCTCGGAGCCTGCCGTAACGGATACGGCGACTCCGACGGCCCTGCCCACGTGGAAGGCGGAGGAGATCGCCGCGCTTTTTACCGATAAGAATACCCTCGTCTGCACAGATGAAAGCATGCTGGAAAGCGATCATCCTTATGCCGTGGGCGTGCAGCTGTGGACGTATACCGTGAAAAACGCCATTACCATCGATATCACCTTTGATGAGGATACGGAGGTAGCGCCGGGCGACCAGATTGCGATTCTGGAAGGCGGAGAGATCTACACGCTGTACGCCGCTGACGACCTGGCGGGAAAAACCGTCCGCATCTATTCCGACACCGTGCGTATCGCGTTGCTGGCCGTAAGCGGCGTAGAGGCCTACGGCTTTGCCGTAAAAACCGTCGCGCCCACCGTGCCGCAAAAAGCGGCGAAAATTGTGCCGCTCAGTTTTTCCGCAACGTTGGTCACGGCCAAGTCGGTCAAGCTGCAATGGCAGGGGGACGGCGCGCAGATCGGTTTCGCCCTGTACCGCAAAGCCTCCGGGCAGAGCACGTACACGTTGCTTGGCAAGCTCGGCTCAACGGTTACCGCTTATACCGACACGTCGCTGCCGCAGTATAAAAATGTCGAATATCGGCTGTTTGCGCTGGACTCGGGCGGCAGCCGGGGCACCGAATACCTTGCCACGTATGTTTATTCGCTGGCCGCCACCAAGGTGACGGCGGCGCGCGCCACAACCGGCACCAAGGTTGCGTGGAATAAGGTGAGCGGCGCAAGCGGGTACTACGTGCTCCGGCGCGTAAACAGCTATGCCACCTATTCGCGCATCGGCACCGTCACAAGCGGTTCCACGCTCAGTTTTTATGACACAACGGCGGATAAGTACAGCACGGTAACCTACCGGGTGCAGGCGTATCGCACCATTGGTTCCAGCACGTTTGACGGGCTGATCAGCGGCGCTTACACGTTGCGGCTCAATTTTGACAAGCCGGCCGCGCCTACGGTCACAACCGGGCTGGGGTATGCCACGATCAAGTATGCCAAAGTGAGCGGCGCGAGCGATTACCTGATTTACCGCAAGGTGAACGGCGGCAGCTACGCCCGCATTGCCGATATCACGGCCTTAACGTATATCGACCGGTCGTTTTCGGACGGGGACGTGTGCACGTATCTGGTGCGGCCGCGCGGCGTGGTTACGGGCAGGACGGTCACGATTGCCTCCGCGGAAGCGATTGGTTACGTGGCGAAAACTCTCACGCTAAGCGTGGAACGCATCAGCGGCAGCGGCACGGATAGCGCTTCCCTCTCCTGGACCGCCGTGCCCAACGCCGCGCGCTACCGGCTGATGCGCTATTGCAGCGACGGAACCGAATCCGAAGTGCGGATTGTGGTCGAAAGCGATATCCTTACGTATACGGATACCGGCCTGGCCATGGATAAACAGTATTATTACACCCTGAGGCCGTATACCAACATCGGCGGCGGGCAATATCTGGGCGGGCCGACCGGCAACCGTGTGTATTGCGACCCGATCCGGAACTACCGGGCGTTGCTGATCGGGCAGATGTACACCGGCTCCAGCTATGCGCTCCATGGCACGGAGAACGACCGCGACGCCATTGGCGCGGCGCTTTCCACCATGACCGCCACCGATTACGCCATCACGGAAAAAACAGATTTAACAGGGAACGGTATCCTTTCCGCGATTCAAACGGCGTTCAGCGGAGCCACGGAAAACGACGTGTCGCTGTTCTTCTACTCCGGCCACGGCGTGGAATCTACTGATAACGAATATTTGGGCGCGTTGTGCGGCACGGACATCCCCAATGCAAGCGGCTACATTACGCCCACCAAGCTTCGTACTGCGCTGGACAGCATTCCGGGCACAAAGATTGTGATTATCGACGCGTGCCACAGCGGCAACATCATCGGGAAGAACACGGTGGCCTCAAGCGACGCGACCACCGCAAGCGTTGCGGCAACTTCCACAGAGGATGAGCAGGCGATTAACCAAATCATCGCCAGCTCGTTCATCAGCGCATTTGCGACGTCGGCCAAGAGCAACCTTGCAACCGGCGGTTATTACGTGCTGGTTGCGGCGCACTCCACGCAAACCTCCATTGAGATGTGGAACGGCTATAAGTGGTTTGGGTACTTTACCACCATCCTGTGCCAGGGCAGCGGGTACGACGAAATCAACAACAGCGTGTTATCCTCCCTGTATGCGGATGCGAACAGCGATTCCAAGATTTCGCTGAGCGAGGCGTACAATTACGTGATTGCCAACACTGGCTCGGTAACGCAGGTAGCGCAGGTTTACCCCACGGGCAGCAGCTATGTGCTGTATGGGCGGTAGGGGATAAACTGTTGGATCCCTCGCCGCAGCGAAACCGGGTCAAGGGCGAAGCCCTTGGCAGGACGCAGGGGCGAAGCTCCTGCCGGGGCTTGGGGCAGCGCCCCAAGCCTACCGCCGCAGCGTAAAGCCAGCAAGCGAGCGAACAGCCCGCAGGGCTATGAGGCGAGCGGCAGGCACGTATTTCGGAGAACCTTACACAAGCGAAGCCCCGGGAAACAGTGTTTCCCGGGGCTTTTGTCTGCAATAGACCAAGTCGGCCAACCAAACGTGCCCACTGTGCCTTTACCACCCACGACGGTTG
>DAOPZG010000201.1:0-3718 GCA_035353235.1 Candidatus Limiplasma sp. | reverse complement strand
TATAATTCGAGCTTTCGGCAAACGCCGCACTCTCCGCCACCGCATGGGTCGTCCGCGCGTTAGCCCGTTCGGCGTCACTGTCACTTCCCGCCAGCGAATATTGGCTGTCAAACTGGTAATACGTCGGGACTGCGTTGGGGCTGTAGGCTTTTACCAGCGCATCCATATTTTCCAACAGAAACCGATACACAAAGGGGACACGGTCGCTGCTGCCAATCTTAACAAACCCCGCCATCGAAGGGCTGGTGTCAACCCACACATCCAGATCGTCCTGCGTCGCGGGGTTTGGCGTAACGGCTGGCGCGGCGGTTTCGCCAAAGGCCGCGAAATTGATCGGGTCCCGGGTTTCAAACAGATTGGACTGTTTCAGCAGTACCCACCCGGCAACGATCAGTACAACCAGCACAACCACGGGCCATCCATGGGCGAAGTGCCATTTCGTATCCCTGAGCTTCTTCATTGCGGATAACTCCTTTAATCCCGTGTATTTTTGCGCGCATCATAAAATGGTATTCTTCTCGCCACGCTGCGACGAAGAATCCATTTCGGTCTTTGCGCGTTGCCCCGATCGGGTCGTTTTCCATTTTTCCTGTCAGCACACACTATAGCACGGCATACACTTATTGTCACTAAATAATACTGTTAATAAACATTCTATTTCTGTTACCAATCAAAAAGGAAATATGTAGTAAGTGTTACCATTGGTATACATATTGCACTATAAGTATTATCTGTTTTCGAACACAACTCCCCGTGTCCGGCTGGGCATGATATAATAAACAGGAAGAAACCGCCTTACAGTACACAGCAGGAGGAAAGAGCATGTCGCAGGTGACCAAGCGTGCACTGGAAGAATCGTTAAAACGAATGCTTCTTAAAAAACCGCTGGATAAGATCACGATTTCCGACATCACGGAGGATTGCGGCATCAACCGCATGACCTTCTACTATCATTTCAAAGATATTTATGATCTGGTGGAATGGGCCTGCGAGGAAGACGCAGCCCGTGCATTGGATGGGAAAAAGACTTGCGACACCTGGCAGCAGGGCTTTCTGAAAATTTTTGAAGCCGTTACAGACAACCGCCCCTTTATCCTGAATGTATATCATTCCGTGAACCGGGAGCAGGTGGAACGCTACCTGTATCGGCTTACCTACGGGCTGATTATCGGCGTGGTGGAGGAGAAAGCGCGGGGGCTGAACGTAAGCGAAGCCGACAAACGCTTTATCGCGGATTTTTATAAGTACGGCTTCGTCGGTTTGATGCTGGACTGGATTCGCTCCGACATGAAGGAGGAGCCCGCGGCGATTGTGGAGCGGCTGGATACCCTGATCCGGGGGGATACCGACCTTGCGCTGTCCCGCTTTACCGAGCATGCCGCGCCGCAGCACAGCGCGCCGCGACCCCCAGCCGACAGGCAGACAGACTGAGGTCATATTTTAATCAACTTTCCCCGTTTGATGCAATTTTCATCAGCCGGGGATTTTTGTTTATTGGTTTTTCCTTTGGTTTGCGGTATTTTATGCCCGTACCCCAAAGGAAAGGAAGCAGATGGTATGTATTATTCCAGTGGTAATTATGAGGCGTTTGCCCGCCCACAGAAACCGGCGGACGCCGAACACAAATCGGCATATATTATCGGTTCCGGTCTGGCGGCCCTGGCAGCGGCGTGCTACCTGGTGCGTGACGGACAGATGAGCGGCAAGCGCGTGCACATTCTGGAGAAGGACCCCATTCCCGGCGGCGCATGCGACGGTTACCAGTATGACAGCGTCGGTTACGTGATGCGCGGGGGGCGCGAAATGGATAACCATTTCGAGTGCATGTGGGACCTTTTCCGTTCCATTCCCTCGATCGAAACCGAGGGGATCAGCGTACTGGACGAGTACTACTGGCTGAATAAAAAGGACCCCAACTATTCCCTGATGCGCGCGACCGTTTCCCGTGGGGAGGACGCGCATACCGACGGTAAATTCGGCCTGTCGGACAAAGCCGCGAAGGAGATTATGACCCTGTTCCTCACCCCGGACGAGCAGCTGTACGATAAACGCATCACCGATGTGTTCAGCGACGAGGTGCTCTCCTCCAACTTCTGGATGTACTGGCGCACCATGTTCGCCTTCGAAAACTGGCACAGCGCGCTGGAAATGAAACTGTACCTGAAGCGTTTTGTACACCATGTAGGCGGTCTGCCGGACTTTAAAGCCCTGCGTTTCACCAAGTACAACCAATACGAATCCATGATCCTGCCGATGATCGAATACCTGAAGAAATTCGACGTTCAGTTCCACTATGGCGTCAAGGTGGTCAACGTCGCGTTTGACACCACCCATGGCCGCAAAATGGCCACCCGCATCAACGTGCTCCGCGACGGCAAGGCGGATCAGATTGATCTGACGAAAGACGATCTGCTGTTAATCACCAACGGAGGCTGTGTGGAGAATTCCACCATCGGCGCGCAGAACAAGCCCGCACCGTATCGCCCGGAGCTGTCGGCAGGCGGCGGCTGGGACCTGTGGCGTAAAATCGCCGCGCAGGACCCCGCGTTCGGCCATCCGGACAAGTTCTGCCACGATCCCGAGCAAACCAACTGGATGTCCGCTACCGTCACAACGCTGGATAACCGCATTCCCCCGTATCTCCAGAAAATCTGCAAGCGCGACCCCTTCTCCGGCAAGGTGGTCACCGGCGGCATCGTTACCGTTACGGACTCCAACTGGCTGTTAAGCTGGACCTTCAACCGCCAGCCCCAGTTCCGCAGCCAGCCTGAAAACCAGCTGGTCGGATGGGTCTACGGCCTGTTTACCGATAAGCCCGGCAACTACATTCAAAAACCGATGCGCGAATGCACCGGCAAGGAAATCTGCATGGAGTGGCTGTACCATCTGGGCGTGCCGGAAGGGCAGATCGAAGACCTGGCGGAGCACAGCGCCAACACCGTGCCCGTGATGATGCCTTATATCACCGCGTTCTTCATGCCCCGCGCCGCGGGCGATCGCCCCGCCGTCGTGCCGGAAGGCAGCGTCAACTTCGCGTTTCTCGGGCAGTTTGCCGAAACAGCGCGCGATACCATTTTCACCACCGAGTACTCCATCCGCACCGGTATGGAAGCGGTATACACGCTGCTGAACATTAACCGCGGCGTTCCGGAAGTATGGGGCAGCGTATACGACGTGCGAGATCTGCTCAAAGCCTCGGTACAGCTGCGCGACGGAAAAAAGATCACCGATATGAACCTGTCCCTGTTTGAGAAGCTTGCGCTTCGCGCGGCGCTGAAAAAGGCTGCGGGCACCGACGTGGAAAAATTGCTGAAGGAATACCACGCCATCTGACCCATCGGGCGCATGGCTGCAAATCCGCGTTTGCCGGATTCTGCTTCGCCGTGCGCCCTTAGTCTGTCCGCATCTTCGCCTGTCCCTGTCACGGCAATAGAATATCCCCTGTGTACGCGGAGGGAATCCCTTCCGCGCGCTTTTATGTTCCTTCAGCTACCCGGCTTGCCACCCGTATGATCCGGTTGGCAAATCCGTCGAATGATATAATACGTCTTTATGCTACCCTATTTATTATTAGCTTTTTATTATAATACGTCTTGACTGTCCCCCCTGCCTCTGCTATACTCTGGTGCGAACGTGGGCGGAGAAACTCCCGCGCGCTTTTTACGAAGGATGGGGATGGGATTATGCAGATACACACATACGACACTGCCGCGCAGGT
>DAOPZG010000200.1:0-3729 GCA_035353235.1 Candidatus Limiplasma sp. | reverse complement strand
CGAACCCAGCGTATCCAGCCAGCGATAAACGGAGTACGCGCTGTTGGCGTCGTAGGTGCTGCAATCGTACGTATACGCCGCGGGGGCGGTGGTGAGGTTGCCGTAGAACGGCAGGAACACGCTGAATTCGGAATTGGCCAGCGCCACCCAGTAAACCGTGGGCAGGTTGGGCCGATACCAGAACAGGTGCACCGTAAACGCGCGGTTAATGCCGATAGGCCGCCACTCGGGATGCTCGTTCACATTATAGCAGGTATCTTCGAAACGGTAGCGGGTCAGTTCCATCACGTTGTGCAGCGTGATCGGCTGGTCGGGGGTCACAAACATCTCATACGTGTGGTTCACATCGTATCCCTGCTCCTGCGAAGGCGCAAGGTACCGCTGCCCCGCCCATACGCGGATCTGGCTGTAGTCGCGGTGCGGTTCGCCATAGGTCAGCGCCGCGTGCGGCTTACCGTTCTGTTTCACCAGAAACCCCTGATCCTCCGCCAGCTGCCAGAAATCCGGCGAAGCGATCACGTTGGCGTGGTCGTTCACGTCCACACAACCAATCAGCGCATCGTTAGCGATCACGGCCGCCTTGTCGTCGGGCACTTTCACCGCCAGCCAGTGGTGGCCGGAGTAAATTTCGATATACCACGCCTCGGTTTCATCCGCGATCACCACGCCGCTTCCCTCCGCGCTGCCGTAATCGCTCACGATGCCGCCCAGACGCTCGATTCCCTCCCGTGCCGTTTTCACATAGGGAATCACCACCGTGGGGATGGATTCCTCCGCGACTCCGCTCACCACATAAGGGTCGTACTTCAGCACATCCGCGCTGCCGTAGATACTCTCCGTAGCGCTGATGGACACACCGTATTCGTTCAGCGCGCTTTCCGCCCACACGCCCATCTTCATGGAGGGAGCGGCGGGGGTCATGGTGTACTGGCAGCTTACCGCGGGAAGCTCCATGGTAAAACCGTTGTACTGGCTTACGAATTTGACCGGTGCGCTCAGCGTTTGCGCCGGAACGGATACGATCTGCGTCGTCTCAAACTGTTCGCCGTCCACGGTGCGGCCGAAGATCAGCGAGCCGTCCGCGCTGGCATCGCGACCGACAATGATGGTAGTACACGCACCGGCGGCCGATGGGATTGCCAGCAACAGGACAAGCAACAGGGCAACCATGATTTTCGACATTGAGGCACACCTCTTTTCAATTGTTGTGAACTTACAGTAACAGAGCGTAACAGTAAGCATTATCGCGTGGTATAATCTAAACGTGTTTCCCGAACAGATACGATGCAGGTCGGTCAGAAGGGCTTCCTGATTAAAACCACTATATCACGCGGAAATGGCTCCGTCAATATTCCATTTTATTCCATTTGTATTTCAGTTTATGCGTTCTCTGCACGGCGCGGGCGCCCTGCATCGGGTATGGAAAGAGCCGGTATAGTATATAAAAAGCAGGATTGCGTTATACCCCTGCTTTCGGAGAACCGCGTCGTTCCCTTACTCCCCGTTTTCTTCCGCCAACACCATCTGAACCACCCGGTTTGCTTCCTTGGCAAACTGGTCGGGTGTTAACGCGCGCTGAACATATCGGTTCACCTGATCCAGTATTTCCAGCGTGCCGTTGGTGGAGTTGCGTTCCAGCAGGTTTTGCTCCCGAACGCAGAATTGTTTCGTGAACGCCTGATACTGCGCAATCTGTTCCGCCGAAACCATCCATCGGCTGTCTTCAATCTGCCCGCGCTCGTTTTCCAGCTGGGTTTTCATCTCCACCACATTCGGGTCGTCCGGGTTCTTTGCGGCCAACACCAGCGCCATCTGCGCATCGTTATCGGCCAGATCCTGCTGGTAGTTGGGGTCCTCAATAGGCGCGGCCGAAGCATCGTTATAGAGTGAAATTTTCGATTCCGCATCCATCCCCTGTAAAAACGCGACGATGTACTGTACCGCCTCGTCAATATGGGAGCTCTGGGGATTAATCGCGAACAGCTGAACATCCGCCGGGAAGCAGGGCTGCCGGTCGTCGAAGCAAAGATGCAGCGGGGTATACAGCTTCGCATCCACATCGGAGAGATTGGAGTAGTTATAATTAAGCACAAACAGCGCCTTGTCTCCTCTGTAAGCCATTCCGTCCGTAGCGTCCGCGTTTTCCTAGTCCAGCTCCTCCGTGTCCAGTGTGTCCAGCGTTCGGAAGAGGTTCAGAATTTTCTGGTTTTCAAAATCAACGCGATCGCCCAGCAACGTACAGTCGTTTACATAATCATGGATGATTTGATTGATCAGGTACGATCTGCTGTCTTCCGCGCCTAAAAAGAGGTTGTAATCCGGATACTTTTCGTATCCCTCCTCCGTCCACCATTGGATCAGTTTCAATAAATCCGCATAGGTATGCGGCACAGCGTCCGGGCCAAGGCCAACCGCTTCAAATACGCTCTCGTTATACGCCCATCCGCTTACGGAAACGCGGATCGGAACGGCATACAGTTTTCCGTCCGCATAAGCTGCTTTTTGCAGATACGGGTACATTTCCCCCACCAGTTCCGTAATCTCCGGATAGGAAGACAAATCCAGACAAAAGCCCCTGTCGCGAAGCGTAACAAAACCGCAATACGCGTAACCGATGGAATACAGGTCGAAACAGCGGTTGTTGGTCTGCATTTGCAGAGCCATATCCTTCGCGTTATTGTTCCCCTGCACCTCGACGCCCGTCCAGTGAATGTCCGGATTCGTCTTCTTCAGGGTCTCGTTATCAAACTCACCCGCACCGCTACTGCCGAAAACATAGAGGGTCGTATCTTCGGCTTGCGCGCAGGACAGCAGTAATAACAGGATGAGCAGGCAGCAAAGAAAAAGCTTATTCATACGAATGATCTTCTTTCCACATCAGATACGCGTCTGTCAATTTTATGCCGATTCCAAACTTGCCTCCATTACAACCAGCGAACGCTCACCACATCACTTCACCTGTCACCGCGTCCAACCGTGCTGTGCAGGCAAACGTTTCTCCCTCTGAAGGATATTCCATATAAAAACACCAGAACGGCTTAAACCGGACTTTTCCCGCGTACGCATCCCCAACCGGAAGATAGGATAGCCACATCTGCCGCAGCGTATACCGATTGTCCTGATCCGAGGACAGGATTGTGGTCAGCGACTTCAGCGCATCCTGATCGGACAGAATGGTGACTTTGCTTTCTTCGGAACAGCGTTGGTAGACACCATCCCACATGGAAATATCACAGATGCCCTTCCGGTCGAGCACGAACACGATGGATTCCTGCGAAGCCGACATCGATTCATCTTTGTTGGTAATATTCATCCTTTGTTCGCAAGGCCCGTAAACCTCGGTATGATCCACCTTCAGGCCATACGCGGCAATACAGTATTCCGTATCTCCTACTGTGTCCGTCTCGCAGCGCACCAGCGTCACTTCCTGGTCGAGCCGCATCTTCCGGATCGCGGTATCGGCCAGGGAAAGGGCCTGCCGGATATCGAGGGTTCCCGCTTCCTTTAACGAATCGATATCGAAATCGGATGCCGGATCCCTTTTAGAATCCCACAGCATCGTACTGGTTGCCTGTTGATTCAGCGCACCATTCAGTAAGGAAAGCTGATTTGCCAATGCGTCTACAGCCGAATACGCATCGTTCCGAAGATACTCCATATCTCCGTTCCGTACGGAAAACGAATCGCCAAGCTCATTTTCGTAGAGCACATCCGGGATTGCCTGCTGCG
>DAOPZG010000199.1:0-3746 GCA_035353235.1 Candidatus Limiplasma sp. | reverse complement strand
CGCAGTTTCCACCCGCTCCCGGAAGGGTGTTCTGCTCGTGCCGATGATGTCGGTGGTATTTCTGCGACCGATTGTATAAGCCTGTTGTAAAACCCGATCCAGATCACGGTTAGCCTGAATTGCAGTGCTATCGAAGCTCCAGGTTTTATTTCCGATGCTGACGGTCACGGCAAAAGGATTAGCCGTTCCGGCTCCGCTTCCACCCAGCGTTTTCCTTGCATCCTCTACCGACATTCCCCCGACGTAGGTATTATCAATAAAGATTCCCTGATAAATCAGGTTCTGTTTAAGATAATCACGATATTGTTTGTAATTTTTTACAATCGTGCTGTCATATCGCAGAATCTCGCCGTTGATGAACGCAAAATTGTCCAGATCCCGCCAAAAATATCCAGCTGTCTGTGGCATCATCATAACGCCGATAAAACCGAGAATCGCCATGCAACATACGATTACCGTAGCGTACAGAATCGGTTTACCTTTGCGTATCCATACACCCCGCGGTTCATTGAAATCTTTGCCGGTGGGTGCCCGCTTTCTTGCGTAGGGATTATCGCTTCCGTCAGGTGCCCCGTTTCGGCCGGTTTTATGGATCGGTTTTTGAACGGGCAAGTCGTCCAATGTCTCGTTCCAATGCTCGTTATTATCGAATCGGTACTCGTCCGAATTCGCGCGGGAGGTTCCCGCTGCCTCCCCCCGGCCGGCGTCCCCGCGATTGGCCCGTTCTCCGGGAGAAGTCGCTTTTCGAACATGCGGAGCGTTCCGAGGCGCGTAAAGGCCCGGGTCGTTCAGGTCTTCGTCGTCCCAGGGCATTCGCGTCACCTCCTCAAACGCCGATCCTGTCGGAATCAGGCGTTGTCGCGCTGTTTCATTTTAAAGGACAGGATTTCCAGTCCCTCTTCCAAATGAACGTTCACAATCGTTACGGTCGTGGGCAGCTTAAGGTCCACAGGCGCGAAATTCCAGATTGCGCGTACGCCATAACGATACATTTGTTCAGCCACATCCTGCGCGATCACGGTTGGTACCGCCAGCGCCACGATATCGACGGGAGAGTCTTTATAAAAGGCTTCAAAACCGGCGACATCCAATACAGGAATACCGCCAATGCTTGCGCCAATCTTGCTTGGATCGGCGTCAAAGAGAGCTACGGTCTGAAACCCATTCGCAGGGAACGAATCCGACAAAGCTACGGCACGGCCAATATTTCCCGCGCCAACAATTGCCATCCGGTGGGTACGATCAATCCCCAGTATGTGCCCGATATGTTGCCGCAGTTCCGGCACATCGTAGCCATACCCCTGCCTGCCAAAACCGCCGAAGCAATTGATATCCTGCCGAATCTGGGATGCCGTGAGCTTCATCCGATCCCCCAGACCCTGTGACGAAATCTGCCGGACGCCTTCAGTTTCCAGCTCCTTCAGGTGTCGGTAATAACCAGGCAACCGCCGTATCACTGCGTCGGAAACGTAACCTGCCATGGATTGTCCTCCCTTCGTACCGGGAACAGGGCACGTCGGCGACGTGCCGCTTATCGAATTCCCTTTGGAACGATGTTGATGATAGTATAGCATATTGCCGTTTTTTTCACAATAATGGAAAAACGCCGTCGGTTTGATCCGGCGGCGACTGGCGACTTTTTCAGGTAACTACTTCAATGTAATCACAACGTGCCGGTTTGGTTCTTCCCCTTCGCTGTGTGTGGTTACCGCGTCGTTCTGCTGCAAGGCGCTGTGAAGGATACGGCGTTCGTATGGATTCATCGGCTCCAGCACCACTTTGCGGCCTGTTTTTACCGCGCGGTTTGCCATGCGGTTCGCCAGACGTGTCAAAGCTTCTTCGCGTTTGGCGCGATAGTTTTCCGTATCAATGGTCACGCGGGTGTAATCCTCGCGACCGCGGTTCACATACAGGCTGGTCAGGTATTGCAGCGCATCCAGCGTTTCGCCGCGACGCCCGATCAGTATGCCCAGCGTATCGCCCTGCATATCGACGCGCACGTTTCCTTCGTCGTCCGCTTTCGCCTCCACAGAAACGGTTACGTTCATCATCTTCGTAACGTCTGTCAGGTAATTCTTCGCTTTTTCGACAATCTCATCAATGTCGGCCGGGATGACATTTTCAGCTGGCTTCGCATTGGGAGCAGGCTTTACCGTGGAGGTTGCTTTGGCCGGCATCTGGGCTCTGGCGGGTGCGTTCGCGGGACGTTCTGCCTTCTTTTCCACGGATTTCACAGATACGGCAGGTTTGGCAGACTGCGCCTTGTCCTGTGTTTTCTGGTTCTCCTGTTTAGCCGGTTTGGTTTCCACAGCCGGAATATCGCGCTGCAGAGACAGCGACGAGAGCAGGTCGTTCTCCTCGGCCGTGTCCTTCAAGGTGAGGCGAACCCGCGCAGGTTTTCCGCCCAGTATGCCGAATAGCCCCTTGGAGCCTTCGTCAATAATATCGATCGTAACATCGCTTAAAGACACGCCCAGTTTGTCCAGCCCCTGTGTGACCGCTTCTTCCATTGATTTTGCGGACGATTCAATGCTTTTCATCTCATGCTCTCCTCTCCTGCGATTTCAGATGTTTGCTTTTTCTTATCCTGCTCTTCGAAGATACGATTCATCACAATACCTTCCACCCAGGAGATCAGGTTCGCAGCCACCCAGTAAATAGAGAACCCTGCGTTGTAACTGGAGCAGATGTAAAGTGAGAAAATCGGGAAGAACCATTTCATAAACTTGTTCGTGCTGTTGGCCGTGTTGCCCGACGCATCCGGCATTCCGCCACCGGCCATCTGCGGTTGGGTTAACGTCATCAGATACTGTGTAACACCCGCAAGCACCGGCAGGATGAAGAAGCCGTTGTTGTTGGCATAGATCGTCAGTTTTACAAGCAACAGGTTCAGTTCCGGCATCGTGCTCCAGGTCATCATCTCGCTGATGTAGGCCGGGCTTTGCTGCAGCGCGGCAAAGATAGTGTCTCCGCTGATCGTATCAGCGGTAATCTGCAGTTTGGACAGCAGAGAAACCTGATCGGCGGACAGAGACTGATAAACATTCCGCCAGATATCCACCGTAATCTGTTTAAGGCTGTTCTGATCCGCGATCATCGTTGCAAAGGGGCTGTCCGGCATCCACAGGTTCTTCACCCACAGCCATCCTTCGTTGTGCTGGGTGCCGGTGGTGATCATATCAATCGCCTGACGGGCCAGCGCATCATTGGCGACCATGCGCATCGCGGCGAACATGGCAATCAGCACAGGGAAAGAGATCAGCATCGGCAGGCAGCCGGAAAGCGGGTTAATACGCTCTTTCCGATACAGTTCCGCCGTTTTCTGGTTCAGCTTTTCTTTGTCGTTGGCATACTTCTTTTGCAGTTTTGCCACCTGCGGCTGAAGCATGCTCATCCGTCGCATGCTCTTGCGGCTTTTTAGATCCAATGGGAAAAGGATCGTCTTGATCAAAATGGTAAAAACGACGATCGACCAACCGTAGTTGTTCACCACGACATTGATGCCGCTCAGGATGCTGGCCAGGAACGTATTAATCGCGTTCATGCGGGCGTTAATTCCTCCTTATGGTTACGGTAGGGTCTTCCGGCACGGGATCGTAGCCGCCCTTACAAAAGGGATTGCATCGGAGCACTCGCCACACGGCGAGACGTGTGCCTTTCAGCGCTCCGTAGCGTTCGATAGCGGTAATCGCATACTCCGAACAGGTGGGTTGAAAGCGGCATGACGGCGGAGTGTGCGGGCTGAT
>DAOPZG010000198.1:0-3760 GCA_035353235.1 Candidatus Limiplasma sp. | reverse complement strand
AGTACAGAACGTTTTGGAAGGAGAGGTTTTCTTGAAAAATTCATCTTTGTCTGTCCGGCGCATTACCCTGTCCGCCATCTTATTAAGCCTTTCGCTGGTGGCGAAAACCATGTTTTCCCTGTATATTCCCCTGTTTGGTCAAAACGGCATCAGCGTCGGCGTCTCCGGCGTTTTTTCCATCCTCCCGTCGCTGTTGTTCGGCCCCCTGTATGGCGCGATCGTGTCCGGCCTGTCCGATTTGCTGGGGTATCTCCTGAAACCCTCGGGCGCGTATCTGCCCCTGTTAACGCTTACCGCGGCCCTTGGCGGATGGCTTCGCGGCATCCTGTGGCGATTTCTGCAAAACAAGGACAACCGGAAATTGAGAATCGTCGTCGTAGTCTGTTCTCTGCTGCTGCTTTCGGTCGGCGTCTACAACGTCGTATGCTTGTCCGCGGACGGCGTAAACGCGGGTTATTACACACAGGCGAACCCGGGGCAAACCGACCAAATGCACCTGATCAGCCGGATGCTGATAACCCGCACGATCGACACCAAAGACCCCGCCGGCAATCTGGCAACATATCTTCCCTTCGTAACCACCGGGATGATCGGCAGCGCGGCGCTTGGTATTCTGCTGCTGCTCGCCGATTTTCTTCTCTCCAAAAAGCTTACTCATCGTATTCAGGCACAGCAGGTTCCCCGGCTGTTAACCGCGATGATCCTGTCCGGCGTAGCGGTGACGACGCTGAACACCGTGATCCTTCGGGAAACGCTGTTTGCTTCATGGAAGGTGCTGCCCTTCGCTGTGGTCTGGATTCCGCGGTTTGCGGAAGAAGTTTTGGGGAATACGGTGAACGCCTACCTTGTCGCTTTACTGCTTGGCATCCTGTACAGCAATCCCACCCTGCGCTCGCTGGCTGTCCCCACCGGCAAGACTGACCACAGTACATTGAAAGCGTAATGATACGGGCAGGCGAAGCGTCGCAGGCGCACGCTCCGCCTGCCCGTATGCTCCATCCGACATCCTCCCGTCACGCGCCCCGCTTGACGTTTTTCTCCGTGGACCGTACAATGCGTGTAGATCGTACCGTACCATACGAAGGGGGCGCCGCCATGCTGCTGCTTCATCTTTCCGATTTGCATCTGGGAAAAAGGCTGAATGAGGTTTCGCTGATCGACGACCAGCGTTATATCCTGTCGCAGATTTTATCCGTGTTCGACGCGGAACAGCCCGACGCCGTGCTGATCGCGGGCGACGTGTACGATAAACCGATCCCATCCGCCGAGGCGGTGGGGCTGTTCGACGATTTTTTGACCGCGCTTGCGGCCCGCCGCAAACCGATCCTCCTCATCAGCGGCAACCACGATTCCGCCGAACGGCTGGCTTTCGGCGGGCGGCTGCTGGCGGCCAGCAACGTGTACCTTTCCCCCGCGTTCGATACGGAACACGCCCATGTTGCGTCCGTGCGCCTTGCGGACGAATACGGCCCGGTCGCCGTATGGCCGCTGCCGTTCCTCAAGCCCGCGCACGTTCGCGCCGCCCTGCCGGACGCGCCCGCGGATACCTACACCCAGGCGCTCGCCTCCGCCATCGCCGCCATGCCGATTTCCCCGGAGGAGCGCAATGTGCTGATCGCCCACCAGTTTGTAACCGGCAGCCTCCGCAGCGAATCGGAAGAAGTGTCCGTAGGCGGGCTGGACAACGTGGATATTTCCGCGTTTGACCCCTTCGATTACGTGGCGCTGGGCCACCTGCACCGCGCGCAGGCCGCCGGGCGGGATACGGCGCGCTATTGCGGGTCGCCGCTGGCCTACTCGTTTTCCGAAGCGAAGGACGAAAAGAGCGTCACCCTTGTGGAACTGGGTTCCAAGGGAAGCGTGCACGTTCGCACGATGCCGCTTACGCCGTTCAGGGCGTTGCGGGAACTGCGCGGCGCTTATGCGGAGCTTACCCTGCGCGCCAACTATGCGGACACCGCCACGGACGACTACCTGCACATCACCCTGACCGATGAGGACGACGTGCCCGACGCGCTGGCCAAATTACAGGTGATCTACCCCAACCTGCTCAAGCTGGATTACGACAACGCCCGTACCCGGCGCGATCCGTCACGGGAGATTTCGGACACGTCGGAACAACGTCCCCCCCTCGACCTGCTGGATGATTTTTATAAACGGCAGAACAACCGGCCCTTGAGCGACGAGCAGCGCGACTACGCGCTGGCCGCGATGGACCGGATTTGGGAGGGACGCGCATGAGGCCGTTAACGCTTACGCTTTCCGCCTTCGGGCCTTTCGCGGGCCGCACGGCGCTGGACTTTGCCCCGCTGGGCGACCGGGGCCTGTACCTGATTACCGGCGTGACCGGCGCAGGTAAAACCACCCTTTTCGACGCGATTGCCTATGCCCTGTACGGCGAACCCAGCGGCGCGGACCGCAAGCCCGGGATGCTGGCAAGCAAGTACGCCGCGCCGGACGCCGTATCCTCGGTGGAGCTTACGTTTATCCACCGGGGGCGGACCTATACGGTGCAGCGTACCCTGCCCCGGGACCGGGAGAAGAAGCGCGGCGCAGGCACCACCACCGACACGGCTTCCGCCGCCCTGTTTTACCCGGACGGTCGCGCCCCGGTTGTAAAGCCCACCGAAGTGACCCGCGCGGTAACGGAACTGCTGGGCGTGGACCGGGATCAGTTCCGACAGATTGCCATGATCGCGCAGGGCGCGTTCCAGCAATTGCTGCTGGCGGATACCGAAACGCGAGGGAAAATTTTCCGGGATATTTTCGGCACGGGGCCGTATCTTGCTTTCCAGAATCAGGTGAAAAACGACGCGCTGGCGCTGGACCGGGAGTGCGAGCTGCTGGAGCACGACATGGCGGCGCAGATGGCGGCCGTGCGCGCCGACGCGGAAGACCCGCTGGCGATGGAACTGGCAGCGTACCGCCGCGCCGTACCCTCCGCCGCGGACGCGCGCGCGCTGATTGATAAACTGATCGCACAGGACAACCTTCTGCTCGACACATTGCGGGCCGAGGCTGCCGGTGACGACAGCCAAATCGGCGCGCTGGACGCGGCGCTGGGGCGGGCGGAACAACAGGCAAAGCTGTTTACCGAATCAACGCAGGCCGAAGAATGGCTGGCGCAAAACCAACCCCTGCTTGCGGGTCTGAAAACGGCGCTGGATGCCGAAACCGGACGCGCGGAGGAATGCAAGTCGCTGGAGGAGCAGGCCCGCGTTTGCCGGGCCGAGTTGGAAAAGCTGGCGGCTCTTACCGCCCTGCAAACCCGGCTGGATCAAGCGCGCACACAGGCCGCCGACGCGGAAACCACTGCGGAAAACAGCCGCACCGCCTATACCGACCTGCTGGCGCGCACGGAAAAAGCCAAAGCCGAGCTGGCGGCGCTGGGCGACGCGGGAGCCGAGGCGGAACGGCAAGCCGCGGAACACCAGCGGCTGACCGAGCGCGTGAAAGTGCTGGAGAACCTGAGCGCCGTACATCGGGATCTGCAAACGCTCCGAACGGGGCTGCTCACCGCGCAGGCTGATTACCGCCGCGCGGCGGACGAAGCCGGCAAGGCACAGCAGACTTACGAGGCGGAACACCGCCGTTTTCTGGACGAACAGGCGGGCGTGCTGGCGCAGACGCTTGCGCCTGGCGAACCCTGCCCTGTGTGCGGCTCGCGGGAACATCCCGCTCCGGCAGCCTTCTCCGGGCAGGCGCTCACGCGGGAAGCGCTGGCTCTGCTCCGAAAGCACGCGGACGCGCTGGCTCAAAC
>DAOPZG010000197.1:0-3774 GCA_035353235.1 Candidatus Limiplasma sp. | reverse complement strand
GCGTATAGATATTGCCGCCTTCCGTGAGGCCGAAACGCCCCGCGGCCTGTGCGGAGTCCTTGAACACATAGGAGGTTGTTGCATAAATCGGAACGGCTCTCGCGTCGGTGGCGGAATCCGGGTTTTCCTGACCCACATGAAGTTGCAGGGTTTCAAACCGGTATTGGTTTACAGACATGGATAATCCCTCCGCTTTCGTTGTGTTGTGTTACAGAAACGCACAACATCGACACATTCGTCCGAAACGGAAGTTATGCCGGATCAACTGAATCAGGATTGCTTCCACATAAACCAACCTTTCCTGTAGGAATACATGGATTATAACATAGCAATCCTATGGAGTCAATAGGATTTCAGAAACTAAATCACATACTCATCACGGGCGTCGGATCCCTGCGCAAGGTCCGCCAGCGTAATGCTTTCTAAATAATCGTTCACAAGATGATCCAGATTTTTCCACATGGGAAGCGTGCGGCACTCAGATAGACGGGAACAAGGGGCAGCACCGTTCTCCAGACAAGCAACCGGCGCCAGCGAACCTTCGGTGAGCCGTAAAATCGCACCCGCCGTGTATTGTTCCGGAGAGCGCGTCAGCCGGTAACCGCCACCCTTGCCACGTAACCCCTGTAAAAAACCAGCCTTAACAAGAACCGAGATGATACTCTCCAGATATTTTTCGGAAATCTCCTGCCGACTGGCGACCTCCTTTAATGGGATATACTCGCCTGTATGATGCTCTGCCAGATCAATCATCACGCGGAGTGCATAACGCCCTTTCGTGGATACCATCATGTAAAAGCCCCCCTTTAACCCTATTATACCCTGATTTTATAGGATTTCAATCTGCAACGATACAGGGCAACGATGCAGACGAGAAACGAAGAATTCCTGTAGGCATGTGAAGATTCAGCCTGCTCTTCGGAAATACTTGCTGATCAATGAGCAGAGGGGTTTTTAGAACATACTTCCAAGTAACAGGGACAGGACAAAGCTGAGATATTGCAGTTCTCTCCTCAGGCTGAAAACAGAGATCAACGGGCAAGGTTTTCCTTTTGCCAACAATTCCTTGATGGGATGACGGGTTATGTCAAACCTAAAGGCAATACAAAAGAAAAGATGAACGGGATGGATCAACACAGCCAGATAAAGCAATGTTAAGGTCGAAAGAAATAATTTTATCAGTAAAACGCGCAGGGACCAATCGTAAAAAAGTCCGCCCAATCGTCGAAGGAGCGTTGGGCGGACTTTTAAGCTGTAAAAAGAGAGCGGATCAATACTCTTCACGAACGCCAAATTCAGCGGCTTCTACCCATTCGTTGGGGCGGTTGACATGACGAAACAGCTCCTCTAAAAGATTGTAATGAGTTGTTTCTTCTTTGACAAGGAAACGGAATATATTGCGGGACACTTCATCAGAAGATTGTTGATAAAGCTGATTGTATAAGTCAATGCTTTCCTTTTCCTTCTCAAAGGCAGTATGATACAGTTCCACCTGATCCGGCTGATCTTTCATACTGGCATGATAATCCTTAGCTGCGCTAAACAGATTATCGCGCGCTTTCAGATTGTTCTCGCTCTCAAGCTCGTAAGGTACGTCCTCTTGCATTTCCTGCAACAGCTGAGCATGACGTGCCTCGTCGCTGGCCAGCATCCGAAAAATCACTTTCAGAGCATTCCCCTCATTCTTTGCTGCCTGCTCCAGATAATAGGCCTCACCGTCTTTTTCCATGGTAATTGCGAACTGCATAACTTCCATTGAGCATTCTCCTTTCGTGAGTGTCCCGCAGGGGACAGAGTCAGGTTTTTCTCGTGGTGGTTGTTTTAACCTTTGCCAGCAGCATGAACGCGATATGCAGAAGAATCAGAATTCCAAGGATATAAAGAAATGTGGTGTGGAATGACAACATCCCAAAGGTAGGGAACCATTGGTAAGTCAGACCGGTCATCATCAGCAATCCTGTAACGAGCTGTAATAGAAACAGCAGAGCCATCAGAAGCGTTGTGATCCGGGCAAGAAGAGCAAAAAGGGGATTGCCAGCCAAACCTTTTCTTCGCAGAGAAATCCTAGCCCAAAAAGCCCGGTAGATTTTTGAACGACCTTTGAGGACCATCGGAAGCAGGAGCAGCAAAGCGAAAATTGCGATGCCAAAAATCCCATGCACAACACCAAAAGGCACGTAGGGCAGAACACCGAAAAACATCAGGGAACCTAGGATTACAGTAATCAGGGCGGCAGAAGCAACTGCGGCATGCACCTTGGAAAAGTCAGTACGCAGAAAACGCATCATAGCTACCTCCTTTCCGGATCAGGGCTGATATAGCCCGACGATCGGCACGCTGTCCAGTTTGGCGGTACCATGAGGAGATTGTTTGATCCCTTCACTCAGGTCAACGCCTGCCTGAAAACGGCCGAAATGGTTTCCACCGGCCCACTGGGGTACGTCGGTAACATCATATACTTTGCCGTTCACCGCAACGTAGGCCGGGTTGCCGTTCTGCCCGTTATACTTGGCCAGTTCAGTAGCATTAAAAACCGGGAGTGATACCGCCTGCGGTGTCGCGGTCGGCGTGGCGCTTACCGATACGGTAACGTCGGTTTTTGCGGCAGCATCCGCCGAGAGCACAGCGTCTGCCGATTCCGTGGGCGCGGCGCTTGGAGAAGCGGTGGTTGTTACGGCAGTGGTAGTGCAACCGGTCAAAATGGCCAATGAAAGCAGTAAAACACCGGTTAACAGGTATTTTGAATTTCTCGAATGATTCATGTGAATCCCTCCGTCGAAAGATGTTTTGGTTCTGAACGATACGGATGTGCGGTATATGGAAGTTCCTTCTGATCAGTATCGTAACATTGATAAGATAACCCGTCAAGTGCGACGCTAAACCGGAATTATACGAAAAATGATATTTGATTTCAAACAGTTGGTGGAGTATGATAAAAAGAAAGAATTCATTACCGACAAGATGGCAGAGCTATTTTAGTTTTGCGCGTTGGAGAGATGACAGGTGAGAAGAATGGAACAAAAAACGATTCTGAAATATGAAACCGTTGCGCTGGACGATGATAGCAGCGCACTTGTGATTCTGGATCAGACAGCTTTACCTAATGATATTCAGCTTTTACACCTCACTACTCAAAAAGAAATCTGGAATGCCATCCATGCCCTGCAGGTGCGCGGCGCGCCTGCGATTGGTGTGGCAGCCGGATTTGGAATCTATCTTGCGGCAAAAGAGCTGCAAACAGAGCAATATGCGGAATTTTTAAGTCGGTTCCAGCAGGCGAAGGACTATCTGGATTCTGCACGGCCCACGGCAGTGAACCTTTCCTGGGCGCTTAACCGCATGGAACGGGTCGTAACCGAAAACGCACAGCGCCCGGTGGAGGAAATCGTATCCCTGTTGCATCGGGAATGCGTGGCGATTAAAGATGAGGATGTGCAGATGTGCCGCCGGATTGGAGAAATCGGCCTGACGCTGATCCGGGATGGAGACGGGATACTAACCCACTGCAACGCCGGGCAATTAGCCACATCCCGGTATGGCACTGCGCTGGCGCCCATCCATGTGGGGCGCGAACGCGGGATGAACTTCCATGTGTTTACGGATGAGACCCGGCCCCTGCTGCAGGGTGCCCGGCTTTCCGCCTTTGAGCTGATGGCCGACGGTGTGGATACTACGCTGATCTGCGATAATATGGCGTCGCAGGTGATGAAGAACGGATGGGTGCAGGCAGTTTTCGTTGGCTGCGACCGTGTGGCGGCAAACGGCGACGTTTGT
>DAOPZG010000196.1:0-3792 GCA_035353235.1 Candidatus Limiplasma sp. | reverse complement strand
GGATGAAATGATGCGAATCGACCCATTAGCTCAGCTGGCAGAGCACCTGACTTTTAATCAGGGTGTCCGGAGTTCGAATCTCCGATGGGTCACCAAGATTCCGCCTGGTTGTAACGACCGCGCGGATTTTTTTTACCCATTTTGCCCATCCTCCGTATGACGAAAAAGAAACCCTTTACCGTATTAAGATGATTACCGGCCAGATTGTAACCAGTTGGGCATTTCGTTGCGGAAAAAGGAGAAAGCATGGTATAATACGTAATAACCGGTTTCACTGAGGTGAAGGAGGAGCGCCCATGAATCTGTTAAACACTTTACTGGTTTATTTAACCATGGTCTTTGTATCTTCTGTTCAAATGGCGCCCGAACCTTCTCCGACGCCGCTTGTTACCTCGACGCCTGCGCCTGTGGCAATTGTAGCTACGGCTACGTCGGTTGCTGCTACGCCTACGGCCATTCCAACCGCAACCCCAACGCCGGTACCTACGCCTGCCATCACGCCCAACAATGCGTATCACACGTTGCAGGTTGGCGATCGAGGGGATGAGGTAACCTCTATGCAGCGTCGCCTCGCAGAGCTTGGATACTACACGGGTAATATTGACGGCGCGTTTGGAAACGGGACCCGCCGTGCGGTAGAGCGTTTTCAATACAATCAGGGGCTGTCGGTAGACGGCATTGCCGGTAAACGCACGCTGACCGTACTGTATGAAAGCACAGAGGTTGTACCTGCGCCAACAGATACAGCCACTCCGGTACCGACAGTTACACCGGCTCCGACTTTTGCGCCGACACCGACGCCGAAAGCAACAACGACCCCAGCTCCGGCAACCGATACCCCAAGCCCGACGCCGACCGTGACGCCAACTGCGACCCCTGTTGCGACGCCAGCTCCTACAGCCATTGCTCCGGAATTGCTTGCGAATGTGAAGCTGGTTTTTTCGGATTCGGAAGAATCGATGACCCTTCAAAGCGATACGGCAAAAACATCCAAAGCGGTTGACCTGCACCCGCTTAAGAACGGCGAAGCGCTTTATATGCCGATGCTTGAGATTTTCAGAGATGCCGGAAACGTGATTCTTCCGGGTACGGCAACGGGAACAACACGAGAAGTTGCTTTTTCACTGGATAAAGATTTGTACCAGATTACCTACCAGCTGGACGAAGAAAATCATGTGTCGAATGTAGAAGTGCTGAAGAACCAGAAACCGTTGTTGATCACGGACAGAAGCGCTTTTATGCTGGATGACGTGCTCTATCTGCCTTTGCAGGCGATTACGGATGCAACGGGAATGACCTTCACGCTGAACGATGCGGGTAGCCAGTATACGGTAAATCTACCGGGAACCGTAAACACTGATGAAACAGCAGCTACGAAAAATCCTTGACAGATAAGCATTTGCGCCTATAATATCACTAAGCGTTGCGGAAAGCGACTGCTTTGCGAAATAGGGAAGATGGGCGGAGGAGAGAGTATGTACGATATCAAAGTGACCCGGGCGGAAAAGTTGAACGAGAAGCCGACGGACGAAAGCAAGCTGGGATTCGGGAAACTCTTTACCGATCACATGCTGCTGATTAATTACGACGAGGGCGAAGGCTGGCATGACGCGCGTGTCGTACCGTTTGGCAACCTGACGCTGCATCCGGCGTCCTGCGTGCTGCACTATGGACAAGAAATTTTTGAAGGAGCCAAGTGCTACCGCACAGCGAATGGTTTCAACCTATTCCGAATCCGTGACAACTTTGCGCGTATGAACCGCTCCGCAGAACGCATGGGTATGGCGCAGATGCCTGACGAACTATATTTTGAGAGCTTGCTGAAGTTACTGGAAGTTGATAAGGAGTGGACGCCTCACCGGGAGGGCACATCGCTGTATATCCGTCCCACGATGATTGCAACCGATCCGGCGCTGGGCGTATCCGCATCCAAGAGTTATCTGTATTATGTTCTGCTTTCTCCCAGCGGCGCATATTATGCCACCGGGCTTGCACCTGTCGGCATCTATGTGGAAGATAAACTGGTTCGTGCGGTGCGTGGAGGCGTGGGCTTCGCCAAGACGGGCGGAAATTACGCAGCCAGTATCCTTGCGGGCAGCAAAGCCAAGCATGAAGGATATGCGCAGGTTCTTTGGCTTGATGGCGTGGAACAGCGCTATATCGAAGAAGTGGGTTCTATGAACATGATGTTTGCCTACGAGGGTAAGCGTATTGTAACCCCGATGCTGAATGGCAGCATCTTGCCGGGCATCACGCGCGACAGCGTTATTCAGCTGGCAAAGCATATGGGTTATGATGTTGAAGAAAAACGTATCAGTATTGATGAGGTAATGGCTGACGCCAAGAGCGGAAAATTGACGGAAGCTTTCGGCACCGGCACAGCTGCCGTCGTTTCCCCGGTGAATAAGATCGCCTATCAAGACGAAGAAGTCAAGATTGGCGATGGGAACATCGGTAAAATCACACAGAAACTATACGATACACTGACCGGAATCCAATTTGGCAAGTTGCCGGATCCGTTTGGCTGGATCACGAAACTGTAAGCGAAAACCAATCTGTAAACGGAGGGCGGAAATGCTAAGGGAAGCAAGCGCGGCGCACGAGGCGGACTGGTGCGAAAAGACGATGAGCGTTCTCAGAGAGAAACAATTTGAAGCCTGCGAACGCCGCCTTTCCGCTTTGCCTGCCGTTGGCCTTTTTTCAGACGGGGCAACGGACGCGAATGCACAGGCGTTACTGGAAAGCTCGTATTATCTTGGCGAACCGGGAAACGATGGGCTGCTAACCATATCAGCGTTGCGACAAAAGGTGCTAAAGCAGCTTCCGATAGAGGCATTGTACCTCTCCCGCGGCGAATGCGAACTGTTGGAACGTCTGCTTGCATCCGACGGTACCATCACATCGGATAACTGGGATGAAATCGCGGCTGCGGAAGCGCTGACCCGCAGGCTCTGGTGTGTGTTTACCGATCATGAGGACAGTTGGACACTGGAAGCCGCACAACCCTTGATGGATCCACTGTTGCTGGCATACAACCGCCCGGAATACCTTCAGGCGCGGGAGCAACTGTTCCGGTATGACGCGACAATTGGCGGTTTGCTTTATATTGCCGGTTTTCTGCACTCTGACCAGCCGATGGCTTTCTTCCTCAAAGATGTAATGGGCCGGAAAGATGTGCTGGCGGTCAATATCGCGTATCGATATTTAAAGGCATCCTACGAATACGCTGCGGATGAACGGCGGGGGATTATGCTGCTCCATCCCGGGCTGGCAGACCCCAAAAGGCTGATTGCCATGATGGGTTTCAGCGGAGAAATTCAACTCTCCCTGTCGGAAGAATCACTGGCAGGTGGGATGAACGGCATTCTACCGGAAGAGGAGCCGCTACACGCGAATATGCTGGCAGCACTTTCCGGGCTTACGCGACCGGAATGGGATGAAAATGATGCTGCGGAAGACTTGCGCCTGCTTGCCAAACAGGGTGTAACATTGCCGGAAATGGAAGAAGTATTGTCGTCGATGGTGGTGGTGCTGCCAACGCCGGAGATGAAAAGTGCGGTGCGCCAGTTATACGACTGTACCCCACATTGGATCGGTATGAACGCAAATCTTCGGCATTAACGGAGGGTTTACTTGAAGCTGCTTACCTTTTTGGTTCCGGAAAACATGGCGGATGAAAAAGCCGCTCCCGTGGTTGGCAGAATGCTTCCGCAGGTGCCGGAGAGCTTCATACGCAAAGCCTTTGAAAATCGTGATGTAAAAATGAACGGGATACGGATTCCGCGTGACGCT
>DAOPZG010000195.1:0-3807 GCA_035353235.1 Candidatus Limiplasma sp. | reverse complement strand
GGCTCGCCCTTGAACTTGAACGCGCCGTGGCTGGTGCCGATGGCGATGGCAAGGCTGTCGCAACCGGTGCGCTTCACAAACTCTTCCACCTCGTCCGGATGGGTATAGGAGCTATCCTCAGCGGATACCTTCACTTCGTCTTCCACACCCGCCAGACGGCCCAGCTCGGCTTCGACGGTCACGTACTTCTTCTGGCTGTGAGCATACTCCACAACCTTGATGGTCTGGGCGATGTTCTCTTCAAAAGTGAGATGGCTGCCGTCGATCATCACGCTGGTGAAACCGCCGTCAATGCAGCTTTTGCAGGTTTCAAAATCGGGGCCGTGATCCAGATGTACAACGATCGGCAGGTCGGTATCCTCGATAGCGGCTTCGATCATCTTCATCAGATAAACGTGTTTGGCATACTTGCGGGCGCCCTTGCTGACCTGCAGGATCAGCGGAGCATTCTCCAACTTGGCGGCTTCGGTGATGCCCTGAATGATCTCCATATTGTTGACGTTGAACGCACCCACAGCATAACCGCCTGCGTACGCCTTTTTGAACATTTCCTGAGTATTGACTAATGGCATATCGGGTGACCTCCTCCAAATGATATCGGTTTATTATAGCAAATCGCGGGGCAAATGGCTAGTAGAGATTTTAACAAGGGGGAACGTAGGCGAAACCAGACCGTCGCCGGAAGAACGGGGCGGTTCGACAAAAACGTAAATTTTCCGCTCCGGCTCGCCTGGGTATGCGAACTGTGGTATACTATTTTATACCTCGATTAGGTAAAGGAGTGTTCGCGCTTGCTGAAACGCGTTTTGATAGGGATTTTATGTGCTGTGCTGCTGGTTTCTCCGGCCCTTGCGGAGGAAACCGCGTCTGAAACGGCGGATCCCAATGCGACGGATGGCGCCGTAGTGGAAGATTACGTGGAAGACGATGGAATGAGCGAGGTGGTCGGCCAGGCTGATCAGGCGCTGCCAAGCATCGATGGGCTAACGCCGTTGTATACCACGCAGATCAAGCTGATGACCGCAACGGGCACGGGCGCGTCGATTCGCGCAGCGCAGGATGATAAAAGCGATCAGTTGACCATGGTGGGTATCGGAGAAACCATCACGATATACAAAGTATTTCCCGCCTATGTGCTGGCGGAGTATAAAAATATCGTCGGCTTTGTGAAACGGACCTGCATTGATGAAAACTGTACCACGATTAACCCCGAAACCACGCCGCCTTATGGCGTAACCATCATGAGTTACGTAGCCACGACAACCGACGTGGCGCCAATTCACCTTTCGCCGGATAACAGCAGCGAAACGTTCCCCATTGTGGTTGGCAAGGGCAGCAAGGTCGCTATTATCGAGTTTACGCAGGGGTTTGCCAAAGTGCTGTACTGGCGAAGCTACGGCTATATCGACGCATCGTTGCTGACGGATATGGTGGTGGTGTCACCGACGGACGAACCGATGAGCGAGGATACCCCGATCGCGGCGTTCAGCTCGTTTTTCAAATATAACAATGGCGTGGAGCTTAACGATGGCCGCGTGAAGAACATCGTGCGTTCCTGCGAACTGATGACGCGGGTGATGCAACCCGGCGAACAGCTGGATTTTAACGCACAGATCGGTCCGTATAAAAAGGCGAATGGGTATTTTCCCGCGCCGATCCTGCTGAACGGCGGCAGCCAGCCGGGGTACGGCGGAGGGACCTGCCAGAGCAGCTCCACCCTGTATAACACGGTGCGGAAGCTTCCGGGGGTTACCATCGTATACCGCAGGCCACACGGGCCCGGATGCGCGCGCTACCTGCCCATGCATCAGGATGCGGCGGTCGGCAACGACGAGTTGAACTTCGTTTTCCGCAACGACTACGATTTCCCCATCCGTATCCTTGCTGAAAGTAAAGGGGAGGGCGTAATTACCATACAGGTGTTCAAAGGCGAGTAACGCAAGCGGTTATGATAATCGAAACAATTGTGCGGACTGAAAGAAAATTTCAGCCCGCATTTTTATGTGAATCGGAGTTGGGAAATTTACGAATGCTTTACGTGGCTTTGAGCAGAGAAACATGTTCGGATGTTATGCTCATACCGAAATGAAAGAAAGGTGTGAAAAGTATGAAACGAATTCTGGCAATTCTCTGTTCGGCAATGCTTCTGCTGGCGTGCGTTCTCCCGGTCGCCGGTCTGGCGGAAACCGCGGCGAAGACGCCGAAGTACGTGTTCCTGTTTATCGGCGACGGCATGGGCACGCCGCAGGTAACGGCGACGCAGTACTACCTGGGCGCGGTGCAAAATCCTGACGCGACCCACCCGATCCCCGCGGCACTCTCCTTTACAGGTTTCCCGTATTCCGGAACCGCGACCACCTACGACATGACTTCGTTCTGCCCGGACAGCGCCAGCACCGCTACGGCTATGGCCTCCGGCAACAAGACCCTTTCCGGGGTGCTCAACTACAATGTGGATAAAACGCAGAGCTTCAAACTGATTACCGAATATGCCAAAGAAGCCGGTAAAAAGATTGGCGTCGTCACCAGCGTATCGCTGAACCATGCCACTCCCGCGGCCTTCTATGCCAAGTCCGAAAGCCGAAACAACTACTAAGACATCGGTATTCAGGGGCTAACGGGTACGACACTGGACTATCTGGCGGGCGGCGCTTTCCACCACGCTACGGGCGATGACAAGGACAAACCCCAGCAAAGCCTGTACGACGTTGCGACGGCAAACGGCTGGAACTATGTGAACACTGTGGACGGAATCCGCGCACTGACCAGCGATTCCGGCCGGGTACTGGCGGCTAACCCCGACATTCAGGATGACGATGCCATCACCTATGAAATTGACCGCGTTCGCCGTGCGGCTGCCGGTGAAGATGTGCTGTCTCTGGCGGATTTCGTAACCGCCGGTACCAAAGTGCTGGATAACGACAACGGTTTCTTCATGATGTGCGAAGGTGGCAAGATTGACTGGTCCTGCCATGCCAACGACGCTGCGACGACGATTGAAGATACCGTGGCCTTCTCCAACGCGGTGCAGGCGGCAGTGGACTTTGCCAAAGATCACGCGGACGAAACGCTGATCATCGTGACCGCGGATCATGAAACCGGTGGGCTTACCATCGGTTACGCTACCACTGCTTACGATACGCACTTCAACTACCTGGCCAGCCAGACCATGTCCTTTACCGACTTTGACAGCGTGATTGCCGATCTGCGCAAGAAAAACGCAACCTTTGACGATGCGCTGGCCGCGATCAAGCAATACTATGGGCTGACGACCGAAGCCGGGCAGAACCTGTCGCTGACCGAGGAGGATGTCGCCGCGCTGAAAGCCGCATTCACGCTGAGCATGCAGCCGGAGGACGCTCGCACCCTGACGGATAACGACGAGCTGCTTTATGGCGGATACGAGCCGCTCTCCATGGCCGTAAGCCATATTGAGAACAACAAAGCGGGGCTGAGCTACACCAGCTATTCCCACACCGGCCTGCCGGTACCCGTGTATGCTGTGGGCGTTGGCGCAGAACAGTTTACCGGGATGTACGACGATACCGACCTCTTTACCAAAACCATGAGTGTGATGGGCCTGACAAAATAAGCATTAACCACCTGATGACGGGGCTGTCCGCAAAGGCAGCCCCGTTGAGCATGAGGAAGGTATTATGAAAAAAGCGACAAAACAAAGTTTGATTTTCAGCGGTGTGATGATCGTGGTCTGCGTGCTGCTTTGCCTGCTCCCCGACCCGTTTTTAAACCAGTACTCCGCTGTGCCGCGCGCGCAGGTGCGGATCGACACAGTGGACAACAGCGACC
>DAOPZG010000194.1:0-3823 GCA_035353235.1 Candidatus Limiplasma sp. | reverse complement strand
ATGTGATTTTGCCACATAAAACCCGGAGCCCATAATTACATGAAGCCGCGTTGCTTCCGCGATCTTGATCAGCGCTTCGCTATCCCTGCCAAGGCCAATGTTTGAGCACTCCAGCACCGTGCTTCCACCGTATCTCTTCAAATACGCCGCCTCTTCAATGGTAAGATTGATATCCTTGTTGATGATATTGTCCAGGTTCCCATGCGGATAATAGGTAGCGATCACCGCGCGGTTTTCCATGCTTATCTTCTCATGCAGGATTGCATCTCTTTTGGGGTCCGCAGGGAGGGATTCCAGCCAGCAGGACTGATCCCACAGAAAATGCTCGTGCATCATCGTAACGCCAAGCGCAGACACCGGAATCGTTCCGGTCACGGTGTTAACGGTATCCACTACGCAATCACCTCAATTCTGAATGGAACTGGCAAGCAGTTTTTCCGGCGTCGCTTCAGAAGAGTCATATTCCGCATTGATCATTCCATCCTTCATGACATAGATCCGGTTGCATACGCCCAAAAGCTCCGGTATCTCAGACGACATCATCAGGATTGCCATGCCCTTTTGGGCAAGATCCCCAAGGATCGCATAGATTTCCGCTTTCGCACCAACGTCAATGCCGCGTGTGGGCTCGTCAACGATCAGTACCTTCGTATCGGTCTTCGACAACCAGCGGGACAGAATCACCTTTTGCTGGTTTCCGCCGCTGAGATTCTCAATCATCTCTTCCTGCCCGGGTGTTTTGATTTTTAAGCCGGTGATATATCGATCCGCAGTTGAGTATTCCAGTTTCCGGTTGATAAAAACACCGTCCTTCGTACAGTTCCTAATCGAACAAAGCGTAAGGTTTTTTCGCACGTTAAAGTTTGTAAAGATACCTTCCAGCTTTCTGTCCTCCGGAACAAAACCCAGGCCGATCTTCCTTGCCTGATCCGTAGAATTCTTCTGCAGCTTTTTCCCGTCCAGGATGATCTCTCCCGCATAGCAATGGTCGAAGCCGAACAGCGCTTTGGCAACCTCCGTTTTTCCGGCGCCCATGAGGCCTGAGAATCCGACGATTTCACCCTTTTTCAGGTAAAACGAAACATCCTTGAGCTTTTCATTGTTCAGCTTCTTTACCTCGAGCACCGTTTCGCCCGTTGCCGTACCTACCCTGGAGTACATCGATTCGACTTCCCGGCCGACCATGAGTTTGATCAGCTGGCTTCTGCTCATATCCGACATTTTCGATGTTGCGATATGCTCCCCATCCCTCAGCACCGTGATCCTGTCGGCAATTTGTTCGAGCTCCTCAAGCTTGTGGGAAACATAGATAATGCCGATTCCCCGCTTCTTGAGATTCTGAATATTATCAAAAAGCGCCTGAATCTCCGTCGGGCTGAGCGCGGATGTCGGCTCATCCATAATAATCACTTTTACATGAACGGAAATGGAACGCGCTATTTCCACCAGTTGCTTTTGAGCCGTGCTGAGATTTTCCACCTTCTCCAGAACATCAACAGCAAGGCCTACCTTGTCAACCATTTCTTTCGAATCGCGGATCAATTTCTTTTTATCCACAAATACGTTTCTCTTGCGGGGAAGCCTCGTCAGATAAATATTCTCCGCAACGCTGATATTCGGGCACAGGCTCATCTCCTGGTAGATTACGCTGACCCCTTTTTGGATTGCCTCCAGCGGTGTGTTGATGTTTGCGGGTTCGCCGTTAATCAGATACTCTCCGTCGTCTTTGCCGTATACCCCTGCCAGGATCTTAATCAGCGTGGATTTCCCCGCGCCGTTTTCTCCGATCAGAGCATGTACTTCTCCGGCATAAACATCAAAGCTGACGCCCCTTAACGCCTTGACCCCGGGAAAGCTCTTGGAAATATCCTTTACTTCCAGCAATTTTTCCATTACGACTCACCCCTGGTATTTTCGGCATGCAGCTCTTTCCTGCGGTTCGGCTTAATATGCATTTTTCTTCCGTCCAGATACACAGCGAGCAGCAGAACAACGCCCCGGATCAGTTCCTGGTAAAACGAGTTTACGTTAAGCAGCGTAAGCCCGTTTTGCAGTGTGGACAGAATAAAAACGCCAATGATTACGCCCGGCAGAGTACCGCGCCCTCCGTTCAGGCTCACTCCGCCTAAAACAACAGCGGAGATTACTTGCATTTCAAAGCCCGTACCCGCGGTAGGCTGCCCGGAGTTCAATCTTGACGTTAGAATAATCGCCGCCAGCGCCGACATTAAACCGCCGATAATGAACGCCGAAAATTTATACCTTATCACATTGAGTCCCGATAAACGCGCGGCATTCTGATTCCCGCCAATGGCGTAAAAGTTTCTTCCATAGATCGTCCTGTTTAAAAACAAATAGAAGACGATGATGAGTACAAGAAACAGGATGATCGGGACGGGGATCGGGCCGATATAGCCGGTGCCTATCCAGGCTAAGCTATTATTCGAGTTTTGAATGGACGCCGAATTCGTCACAACCAGGACGACCCCTTTTACGACGGAGGCCATTCCCAGCGTTACAATCAAAGATGCGATATTTCCCTTTGTCACCAGCGCCGCAATCATCGCGCTCACAAGAACTCCCGCCGCAAGCCCCGCAAAAAACGCCAGAAATAAACTGCCTGTTTTATTCAAAAGGTAAACGACTATAACGCCTACCGCTGCCTGCATTGGTGCAATGCTTAGGTCAATCTCACCTGAAAGCACAATAAGGCACATGCCAAGGCTTGCAATTCCCACCATGGACGATTGCCTGAAAAGATTCAAAATATTCGTAGCCGTTAAAAATACAGGCGAAAGCATCGCCATCAGAATCCAAAGCAGCAGGAGGCATAAAGCAAGGGCAAATTGATCCAGGCGGACGATCCTGCTGATTATGTTCCCCGCCTTCGATCCCCTAACCGTAATATCATTCATAAAAGCTTTTCCATCTCCATTCATTGAATAAGCCGCATCCGGAAAGCAGATCAGGGGCTTGGGCTATCAAGCCCCTGATCCTTCCCCTCAATTAATCGATGAGTATTTTCGCCTGTACGCCTTCGGGGAGCAGGTCCGCCAGCATCGCGCCGGTGTCGTAGCCGTGCTGAACGAAGTTCGCGCCTACGCAGGTGAGCGTTCCGGCAACTTTGTTCGCTTCTGCAATGATCGGGAAATTCGCTTTATTTGCCCCCGCCACCGCAGTATCCAGCGCCTTGTTGTCAACAGGCGTAACCACAATTGCATTCACCTGCTGAGCAACGAAATTTTCGATGTCGCTGATTTGTTTGGCTACATCCAGGTTTCCGTCGCCCACGACCAGTTCCGCTCCAACATCGGCGCAGCGCGACTCCATGCCGGTCTTAACGCGCTGCATGAACTCATGCGATAACATGTTCGCTGCCCACGCGATCACAATCTTTTCATCGGCAGCCGGTTCAGCCGTCGCATCCGTTGTTGCCGGGGCTTGTGTAGCTTCGGCGGTGGAACTTTCTTGAGGTTGCGCAGCTGTCGGCTGACAAGCGGTACACAAACCCAGCAACATAAGGACGGCCATAACGCAGCAAATCATCTTTACTTTCATAACTTCTGTTCCTCCCAGTATTTATTTTTCTATATAACCTTATCCATAGATTAAATGAACATATATCAACCCGTTTTATCGAAATGGACACCCGATTATTACTATATAAATCATTACAGCGTTCTAACCCATATTGCCTGATTTGCTTGCTAAAAAGTTACTTGAACGTTCTATCTATCGTGATGTTAGCATAGGCATTTCACGTTGTCAATATGGTTTTTATAATAAATCTTCTGAATAAAACGAGATTTCATCCAACATTGGG
>DAOPZG010000193.1:0-3848 GCA_035353235.1 Candidatus Limiplasma sp. | reverse complement strand
CAAACTGTGAGCTGATACGCTCAGTTTTTCATAGAAGTCATCAGCTCAATGGCGGTTTAGGATTCAATCCATGGGAGAACCTCATTCCCGAAGTATTATAGACTTGTATTTTCTCGAATGTCAACGTCTGATAGGATCAATTCGGCAACGGCAGCCCGTCAGACGGCGATATGGCCGATCCGGGCAGAGCCGTAGAGTGTCGGCCACAAGTTGCGCTTAATCCTGTTGCGAGTCATGCGATGGTTTTTCGTGTTTTCCCGCGAGTGCCTTTTCAGATGGATTTGCGTCAGTGTTTTCCGTTTCTTTCTCCACTGTCTGCTCTTCCCCTGCAGCTACGCGGAGGTCCGCGCAGGTCAGCAGCATCAGTTCATCGCGTGTAACACTGGCGAGTCCGGCCAGCCGGTTGGCCTGCGCACTGACTGCCCGTTCAAACAGGTTACGCACCCCGCGAGCGTTGCCAAAACCCTTCACGTCCAAACTTAGCAGAGCCAATAGCCCTTTCAGCAGATCGCGGGCATCCTCAGCAAGGGCATAGCCGCTTTTCTCGCAGCGCATATCGAAGATCGCCAGCATTTCGTCCACCGTGTAATCCGGGAAGTGCATAAAGCGGTTAAAGCGACTTTCCAGACCGGGGTTGGAATGGATGAAGGTCTCCATCAGCTCCGTATATCCAGCGACGATCACCACCAGATCGTCGCGGTGATCCTCCATGGCCTTGAGGAGGGTATCCACCGCTTCCTGCCCATAATCGTTCTCGCCGTGATCGGTCAGGGCGTAGGCTTCGTCTACGAATAAAACTCCGCCGAGGGCCTTCTGGATGGCTTCTCCCGTTTTAATCGCGGTCTGGCCGACGTATCCGGCCACCAGGCCGCCGCGGTCAACCTCCACCAGTTGTCCTTTGGACAGAATGCCCAGGCTTTTATAGATGCGGCTCATCAGGCGGGCGATCATGGTTTTACCGGTACCCGGATTGCCTGAGAAAACCATGTGAAGCGAGAGATCCTCAACCGGCAGATCGTTTTCTTTGCGCAGCTTTTGAACCGTCACCAGGTTAATCAGGCTCTGAACTTCTTTTTTAATTACAGTCAGGCCGATGTAGCCTTCCAGTTCTTTTTTCAGGTCGTCGATCTTTTCCGGCGGCTCCTCCCCCTGCTTCTGCCCGACCTGAACTGCAGCCGGGGCGGCACTTGCGGCCTGTGCGGGAGCTTCCGGGGCGATGGACGCGCCGGGCTCTTTGACGGCGGGGGTTCCGCCGGATTGCAGCGTGGGCATACCCCACAAATCGTCCGCGATGCGGCGCAGGTTGGTTTGGGTCATTTGATTGATTACATCCATCTGCAGCCGGATAATTTCTTCTTTGCGATCCATAGAGAGCTCCTTACAGCGCCGCGGACGCGGCAAAATCAACAATCCCTATTATAGCATGGTGTCTGTGCGTTCGCAAACCGCAAACATGGTCGGCAGAGGGGCGGCCGACAGGAGAACGGGCATGGCCTCTGTCGGCAGTAACATCCAACCTCACGAATCGGCTGAAGGCGCGGGGCTAACGATCCAGCAGATACAGGCGGTCTGGCGCGTCATAGCAGAAACCGGCGCTTAACAGCGTTTTACAGGATGCGTAATTTTCTGGTTCGGGCTGAACGATGATCCGTGCCGCGTCCGGGCAGGCGAAAACCTGCCGGCAAAGCAACCGAAGTGCACAACCGGCATATCCCTTTCGCAGAAAGGAAGGTTCGCCGATCAGATAATCCAAACTGTAACTGCCCGTTAACGGCAGAGAACCCTGCCAATCCTCCCCGCTCCTCCAATAGGGATAATACTGGCAAAAGCCGATCGGCTGCTGACCCGCGCAGATGATGAAATGCTGGATCCAGTTAAACTCTCCGTTACGCCCGGCCACTTCCGTAAGCCAGTCCGCCGGATGGGAATACCAGGGGGCAACGTGCGGCATGCCAAGCCAGCGGGTAAACATTGGGACATCCGAATCCGTGAAGGGGCGAAGGGTAATTTCCATCATGTCGCCTCCCTGAAGAGATGGTTCGATTGCTTGCGCCGGTAACATTCATAGCCTACCGTGAAATGCCGGATTTGGCAACAGAACGGACTATCTGACATTTTTTTATCAAAATCGGGACCGCCCCTTTATACGACGGGTAAAATATGCTATACTACAACGGTATGCCCGTAGGATAGATTTTTACGCCGAACAGGAGGAATACGATCCATGCAATACTCCAGAGAAGTGGAAGAAATGGTATGCGTGAAGAAGGGCCCTGATCACGGCCCCGCTCCGATCCCCGAAGAAGGGAAATGGGTGCAGAGCCGCCAGATTACCGACATCAGCGGTTTTACCCACGGGGTAGGCTGGTGCGCACCGCAGCAGGGCGCCTGCAAACTGAGCCTGAACGTGAAAAACGGGGTGATTCAGGAAGCACTGGTGGAGACGCTGGGTTGTTCCGGCATGACGCACTCTGCCGCCATGGCCGCCGAAATTTTGCCCGGCAAGACCATATTGGAAGCGCTGAACACCGACCTGGTTTGCGACGCGATTAACACTGCCATGCGCGAACTGTTTTTGCAGATTGCCTATGGCCGCACGCAGAGCGCGTTCTCCGAAGACGGCCTGGCCATCGGCGCGGGTCTGGAAGACCTGGGCAAGGGCCTGCGCAGCCAGATCGGCACCATGTACGGCACCATGAAAAAAGGTGTCCGTTATCTGGAAATGGCCGAAGGTTACGTGCTCAAGATCGGTCTGGACAAGGACCGTGAGGTCATCGGCTACCAGTTCGTGAACCTCGGAAAAATGATGGACGCCATCAAGAAGGGCGTCGATCCCAAGGAAGCTTACGAGAAGAATATCGGCAGCTACGGCCGTTTCGCCGAAGCGGTCGAAGTGATCGACCCCCGGCGCCAGTAAAACCGAGATTTGATAAGAGGTGAGGGAAACATGGCTACTTTTGAAGGATACGACAGAAGAATCGCGAAAATCGAAAAAACCCTTGCGGAGTATGGCTTCTCCGATTTGGACGCCATGGCGCAATACGTGAAGGACGAGGGCATCGACGTGCGCGGCATCGTGCAGGGCATACAGCCCATCGCATTTGAAAACGCCGTTTGGGCGTACGCACTGGGCGCGGCCATCGCGCTTAAAAAAGGCGTGAAAACCGCCGCGGATGCCGCCGAAGCCATCGGCCTGGGCCTGCAGAGCTTCTGCATTCCCGGTTCCGTGGCCGACCAGCGCAAAGTGGGTCTGGGCCACGGCAATCTGGGCGCAATGCTGCTGCGCGACGAAACCAAGTGCTTCTGCTTCCTGGCGGGCCACGAGAGCTTTGCCGCGGCGGAAGGCGCCATCGGCATCGCGCGTACCGCCAACAAGGTGCGCAAGGAGCCCCTGCGCGTAATCCTGAACGGTCTGGGCAAGGACGCGGCCTTCATCATCAGCCGCATCAACGGCTTCACCTATGTGAAGACCCAGATGGATTACTACGCCGGCGAAGTGAAGATTGAAAAAGAAACCGCCTACAGCACCGGCGACAAGGCTAAAGTGCGCGTGTACGGCGCTGACGACGTAACCGAGGGCGTGGCGATTATGCGGCTGGAAGATGTGGACGTATCCATCACCGGCAACAGCACCAACCCCACCCGCTTCCAGCACCCCGTGGCCGGCACCTACAAAAAGTGGTGCGTGGATAACGGCAAAAAGTACTTCTCCGTGGCCAGCGGCGGCGGCACGGGCCGTACCCTGCACCCGGACAACATGGCCGCCGGCCCCGCCAGCTACGGCATGACCGACACCATGGGCCGCATGCACAGCGACGCGCAGTTCGCGGGCAGCTCCTCCGTTCCGG
>DAOPZG010000192.1:0-3884 GCA_035353235.1 Candidatus Limiplasma sp. | reverse complement strand
ATGGCAACGGCTGCTAAGCATTGGTGCGGATGTGGTTCCGAACTGGTTTCCCGGCACATACGGAGACGAAATTTTCGTGACCATTAAGGCACTACTTGGTGCGGTGTTCGCGATTTATGGCAGCTCGATTACCCTTTCCGCCTTGAACAGCGGCGGGTCATCGACGAGCGGAATGTCTTTTGACGCAGACGGAGATGGGCGCATTAAGTTCTGGGGGGCCGGAATTGTCCCAACGTCCAACGGCGGCATCAGCGTCGGATCGCCTAATCTGGGTGTAAACTACTATTACGGTACGCACACTTCGATTCAGTCCACGTCGGACGAGCGCGCTAAGCACGACATACGCCCGCTCGAACCAGAGGCAATGATGCGGCTTGTGATGGCGCTTGACCCGTCGTGGTATCGCCTGAATGTTGCGCCGGAAGACCTGATGGCCGGATTTAAAGCGCAGCAGTTCATGGAGGCGATGAGCGCCGCTGGCGTTCCGCTGGATTTCGCGGGGTTTAACGGCAAAGACCCGGATCACCTATGCCTTGACTACGGTCAGATGATCGCCCCGCTTGTCTCCGTTGCCCAGCAGCAACAGCGTCGGATTGAGGACCTCGAACGCAAGCTGAACGCTCTGACAAGTGACGGGAAGTAACGGTTTTCCGCGCCAACGGGCGCACACATAAGGCCCTTTGGGGCAGGAGGTGGTTTTATGGCTGTCATCGTTGGCAGCGCGCGGATTGACGAGAACGGAAAGGCGCGCGGCGGAAAGGCCGGGGATCAGACCGGGCGCGAGCTTTCGACGCAGGCTTGGTATGATCGCTGGACGAATCCGTGGGTGCTGCTACGCCCGAAGCTGGCGGCTCACGCGGAGAAGATCGCCGTGTGCATGGAGCGCGCTTGCGCCAACCAGCGCATCGGCTACGATCAAGGCGGCAGGGATACGCTGTACAACGCCGCGCGGCTTGTCGGGTTTGACGTATCCAAGGTGACAAGTGCCGTCGAAACAGACTGTTCGGCCCTTGTGCGCGTGTGCTGCGCGTATGCGGGGATCACCGTTCGAAACTTCCGCACGACGGACGAGGCGACGGTGCTGGTGGCGACCGGCCACTTTGAGAAGCTGACCGCCGTCAAGTATATCCACTCGTCCACCTACCTGCGCCGTGGCGACATCCTCGTCACGAAGCGGCAGGGCCATACCGTCGTGGTACTGTCGGACGGGCCAAAGGCCGGGAAGGTGTACGCCTACGGCGCGCGCATCCTCTCCAAAGGCACGGACGGCCCCGACGTGATCGCGATGCAAAAGTACCTGCTGGCGCTTGAATACAGCCTGGGCAAGTGGGGCGCGGACGGCGATTTCGGCAGCACGACGCTCGCCGCGGTGAAGAAGTTCCAGACCGACGCAAAGCTTGTCGTGGACGGCAGCATGGACGCCGCCGACCTCGCGAAGCTCAAAGAGATCGCGGAAAATGGCTGGCCTATGGTGCAGCCGCCCGCACCGCCTCCGCCTGTGATCCCCGGCGAGACGGTCTACCCGGTGCGCGGGATCAGGCCCGACATCAGCGACAACCAAGGCCAGCTTGACCTTGCCAAGCTCGCCGCGGGGAACGACTTCGCAATCTTCCGCGTCGTGCGCGGCAATGACCTGAACGATTCGCAGGCGGTCCGCAACATGTCGGGCTGTCAAGCGCGCGGGTTCCCGTTCGGCGTATACCACTTCTTCAAGCCCTACAGCGCAGCCGACGCGAAGGCGCTTGCCCGCAAGATGTACGACGCCTGCGCGAAGTACAAGCCGGAAACGTGGTGGCTCGACGTTGAGACGCTTTATCCCGGCCGGACGCACGCGGACATGCGCGAATACATCACGGCATACGTTGCCGAAATGCGCGCACTGGGCGTCAAAAAGCTTGGGCTGTACATGGGCGAGTACCGGTTCAATGCGTGGTACTATCCCATCGCCCACCTGTTCGACGCGCTATGGATTGCCCATTATGGCCTGAACACCGGCTACCTGTCCAACATCCCCGTGCTCGTCAAGGGCTGGAATGTGGCGCTGCATCAGTACACGTCGATGGCCGGGCAGAAGGGCGTGCCGGGCGCGCCGGGCGTCAAGGTTCGGGTGGACCTGAACCGCTTGACGGGCGTCCTGCCGCTGTCGTGGTTCACGGGGCGCAAGCATAGCGGCGTCGAAGCACCCGGCCTTGTGCAGGCAACCAAGGATATCCCAGTGCTCCAAGGCCCCGGCGCGGCGTACAAGGCTATCGGCAAGATCCCCAAAGACCGCTACGCCATCAAGCGCGACGGCAGCGTGACGGGCTGGCAGGCGGTCACGTTCGAGGGCAAGCCGGGGTTTGTGGCGGCCAACTACGTTCGGGCGGTGAGTGAGCAATGACAGCCGATCAGCTTTTCCCATTTGTGGTAAGTTTGGGGGCGCTGCTATTGGCTTACCTCGGCTGGCGCAGGGCCGACAAAGGCGATACCGCCGAACAATCGCGCTGGATGGGAAAGATCGACGAAAAGCTCGACAGCATCGGAAAGAAGCTGGACAAGCTCGACGGTATCCCGGAACGCGTATGCGACCTCGAACGCCGCGTCGGGGCGCTGGAGAAGAAGAACGAGTAGCAAAACAGACCGATGTATACGCAGGAGGAATTACCATGCAGAACCGTTTTAAATCCAAGGTGCTCTGGTCGGGCATCGCGTCGCTCGTCGTGTCGTTCCTGATCCAGATCGGCGTGATCGATACCGGCATGGGCGACACCATCAATCAGGCCGTTTCGGGTATCCTGAACCTGCTGGCCGCGTTCGCCGTGTTCAATGACCCCACGAACCCGAACGGGGTATAATCCGACCGTAGTATAACAGACCTTAGTACACCAACCCCTCCGGCGTCCCGGAGGGGCTTTCTTTCGTCTGCGCTTCGCTGATGGGAGTGTATGCGGGGGAATTGTTAACTTTTCCAAAATGGAAAAATATTCCTTGAAATCGCTTGACGTTCCTATGAACTCATGTTATAATTAGGCATAAGCAAAACAAGGAGGCAAACATCATGAAATACTACCGCTACACGCGCACCGCCCGCCCGATGTCCGACTGGGGCCACGCGATGTTCAGCGAAAAAGAATATAACTTCCTCTCTCACTCCTACGATTGGCAGCACATCGTGGACAGCGCCGACCTTACGCCGATCACTGACCTGTCCGACGCCATCCGCGACGCATGGGCGGAAGACCTCGAAAACGGATTTGGCGCATACATTTCGGATAAACAGTACCTGAGCACCCTCGACGTTGAGGACGTTATCTCCTGCTACAACCCCTCGGACATCTGCGACAGCGCCCAGGCCTACGATGACGGCGATATGACGGTTTGGCTGTGGGAGCGAATCTTGGAGCCGCGCGGCATCGTGGCGGTATCCACGGACGATGGCGCGGTGGTGTTTGACCCCGCACTGATCCGCACGCAGCGCAACCCGCACACTGAGGCGGCGTAAGAGTACAAGCCCTCCCGGCCGGGCGAAAGACCGGGAGAAGGAGAGGATCATGAAAATTATCAAAAAGTACAGCGAGTTCAACTTTCGGCGCTATGGCAATCCGTGGGTTGCGATGGTTTCCCCGAACGGCAAGATCGACTTCAACGCCCGCGTTGGTAGCTATACGGGCGGATACAACAAAGGCGAGGCTGGTAGCCTGTACGTCACGGACCCGATCGAAGGAGCGGTTTACGCATACGGGCAAAAGGATTACAGAGGCAACAACGGCGGCTACGAGTACGTCAAGTTTATCGGCGGCGAGTTCGTCAAGGTCGCCAAGGAGGATCTGGTAGAGGCGCTGAACGGTTAGCCCGCCTTCCCGGTTCCGCCCCTGCGGGGACGGTTCCGAAAGGGCAGGAAGCCC
>DAOPZG010000191.1:0-3978 GCA_035353235.1 Candidatus Limiplasma sp. | reverse complement strand
CGCCGTCACAGATCGCCCCGGTGATCCTGCGGGAGCCGGAAACGGGCGTAACCGTATGGCCGATGCGATGGGGTTTTCCGCACGGCAAAGGTCTGGTGATCAACAGCCGCAGCGAAAGGGCCGACAGTGTGCCGATGTTCGGCGAGGCGACGGGAAGCCGCCGTTGTCTGATCCCTGCCAGCTGGTTTTTTGAATGGAGGCACACGAACGGACGAAGAACCGGTGAAAAGTTCGCTTTTCTGTTGGCGGGGGCGCAGCGAAGCGAGCTGATGTATCTGGCAGGCTTGTACGGACAATTTGACGGCGGGTTTGCCGCGGGCGGGACGGACTGCTTCGTAATCCTGACCCAGGCGGCGGATGAGCAGATGCTCCCCTATCACGACCGGATGCCGGTAATCCTGCGGCCCGAAGCATTGAAAAAAGCCTGGCTGAACCCCGTGACTTCCTACCGTGAATTATATGAGAACTTTGCAACACCGCCTGCCTTACAGGTGATATCCTGCCAGATGGAAGCACCGAAAGCATAATGCATCGCGGCACGTTTCCGCTGCATTCAACGCAAAATGCTTTACAGTCAAATCCCAAGCCTCCGGAAAAGATGGGGATGTTCTTTTCCGGAGGTTTTTCAACCGAATTTTCTCACCTGCTTCCTGCAAAAATTTACCTTGCCAGAAGGCACACATTCTGCAGGAGGAAGATGGTGATAAAACAGTTACATAAAACAATTAAATAAAGGTAAACAATGTAACGACTGGCCCAAAGGTTTTGTTTGATCTTTAACAAACCACTTCGTGCACTTTTCCTGTTTTTTGCAATTTCACGGTAGAATTTATGCGAACTTAATGGACATTTTGGGGGGCGGCATGCTATAATGGGTTGTATTTTGAAGGGAATCATGAAATGAAAGGAGACGGACGTTTTAAAACAAATCCTGCGGAACGTATGTAATTCCTTCATATAATCAACATATCGATTCACTGGTAAATAGTTACATGAATGGCATATATCTCTTTCCGAGGGGTTCGTGATGAAATACCAACGCATAAGCAGATGCTGAGAGTTCAGTGGTGCCGACGGCGCATGGGATAAATAAAGCTGTAGGTCCGATCTGAGAAGATCGGGGGGCGAAGCTTTGCCCCGGGAAAGCTGTTGCTGAACAGTAACGCCCATCTGCAGACTTTATCCATGCGCGTGTCGGCTTTTTCTTTGCCTGTGCCAACGAAAAGCAAATGATCATAACGGACCATCAAAAAGGCCCTGTCCTATCCCGTCTGCCCTGATTCTCAGGACAGATATTGAATACAGCAGAACATGAAGGATAAAGGAGTCAAAATGGCGTCTGAACGTTTATTAAACGCACCCCAAAAATCGTATGAATACGGGTGCGTATTCTGCCAGAGCGGAAAGGAAAGCATCATCGCCAATTGTATCCGGACCCGCTGCAGTCAGATTGCTGCGACCGCTGTTTACCAGACGAAACGGAGAACGCTTCGTGGAATCACGACGCTTCACAACGAGGTGATTCTGCGCGGATATGTGCTCTTGCAGGTGCCGGAAGGTTATTCGGTATTGGAAACCCTGCCCAGAGATGAGATTATTTCCGTGTTAACCTATACCGATGGTGACTGGCGACTTTATGGGGACGATGAAGCCTACGCGAAATGGATTTTCCAGAATCAGGGGTTGATCGGACTGTCCAGAGCCTATCGGGTGGGGGACAGAATCCAGATTGCCGAGGGACCGCTGAAGGATCTGGAAGGGCATATTACAAGGATTGACAGGCGAAATAAAAGCGGCCAGGTAAGCATCACTTTTGGCGGTAAAACGATCAAAATCTGGCTGGGCTTCAACTATATAGAGGATCGGGAAACAAAAGGGAACGCGTTTGCGGCGGGAGAAACCCTGTAGGCGCTTAGGATAGAGAAACACAGAAAACCGAAGAGGTTTCTTTTTTTTACCGTTTTTCAGATGATGAACAGTACGCCAGGGTTATGGAAGACCGAAAAAAAGTCCTTCTGGTAGACGACGTCCTCAAACCCTGCTCCCGCCATGTGCTGAAGAATCTGGAGGCGACCTATGACCTGCTTACGGTGCCCACCATGCAGGCAGGGGCGGAAGCCATCCGCGAACATCGGGAAGAACTGTCCGCGATTCTCCTTTGTATGGAACAATACAAAATAGAATCCGGCGAAATCATCGCGGCGCTGAACACGATGAAAATTACGGATATTCCCATCATTGCGATTGTTATGAATTCCGGCAAGGATGATAACATCGGATGGTCCGCCATCGGTCTGTGGAACTTCATCCCGGCCAGTGACTGCGCGCGTATGGTTCAAACGTTGCTAAGCAGTAATATTGATTATTATTCCTGGCGCTTTTCGGATTGCTATCACCCGTTGGATTTAACAGATCACCTGACGGGCCTGTTCAACCGGATCGGGTTTTTCACCCGGACGCGAGAAGTGCTGAACGCCTCGATTGATACGGAGAAATGGAGCATCCTCTTCTTTAATATCAGGGGGTTTAAGGCCATCAACGACTTTTTTGGCGCGGACGGTGGCGACCGGGTGCTGAAGAACGTCGGTGGGATGCTGGATCGCTCCTTCCTCAAACCGGCTGTGCTGGCCAGGATGGAAATGGACCATTTTGCTATGCTGGTGAACAGCGAAGCCCTTGATCTGGCAAAGTTGACCACCCTGTGCGCCGGACATTTCGAAAATGAGGAGCGGGCCCTTAATTTCTTCTGCAACTGCGGAATATTCGAAGTGAAAGACCGTACGGAGAATGTAACTTCAATGTACGACAAAGCCAGGCTGGCCAAGAATTATATCTACAATGACTACTCCAAACCTTACGCGACATATTGCGATACGATGCGCAGGGAACTGATGCAAAAAGAGAACCTGACCAGCGAGCTGGAAAACGCGATCTTGAGCGAGCAGATTCTACTGTATTACCAGCCGATTATAGATACCCAGACGGGAAGCGTGGAATCGGCGGAGGTGCTGGTGCGTTGGAAACACCCGAAAGACGGGTTGCTGGGACCGGATCAGTTCATACCGGTTTTTGAAGAGAACGGGCACATCTCCAAACTGGACGGTTACATTACCAAAAAAGTCATCTCTTTTCTGGACAAACGCCTCAGGGCTGGGAAAAGTACCGTTCCGGTTTCGGTGAACCTTTCGCGCCGGGATTTTACCCATCAGGATATTCGCGCGATCATCGAGCGCAATATCGCATCTCTGCCATTTCCTTCTCAATTCATCCGGGTGGAACTGACGGAGACGGCCTTTACCCATACCGACAGGGAAATGGCCGGACTGGTTGATTATCTGCGTAGTTTTGGCATTCAGATTCTGGTTGACGATTTTGGAATCGGGTATTCCACGTTTGCGCTGGTGCAGGATTTTAATTTTGATTTTCTCAAACTGGGAATCGATTTTATCCAGTTCATCAATGTGAAACCCAAAACCAACCAGATTATCCGAACGTTGATCGGGATGGCGCACGAGCTTGGCGTGAAGGTGGTGGCGGAGGGTGTGGAGACGAAGGAGCAGGCGGATTTTCTGCGGCAGGAGAACTGCGACCTGATCCAGGGTTATTTTTACTACAAACCTATGCCGGAAGAAGACTTTACCGCGCTGCTGGACACCGTACCGTAAACACCGGTTCGGAGATGCTGGCGGAGAACATACGGGCAGAGGGCAGGAAAACGAGGAGAAGGAAGCGAATTGATTCGGAGACAGGCCTGCGGAAATATTCGGAGAACAGCGCGGCATAGGATGACTTATGGATTCCCATGTTGATGCTCTGCCATGTAATGGAGAATTTGCATGCGTAAACAACGTCGGTTCCTGATCCTGGTACTGACGGCTCTGATCCTGCTTGTGGAATTGGTGTGGATCGGCCTTTCGCTGTATCGTTCGCCGGAACGGTATCTGAACGCGGAGGACGCGTCGGAAATGATCCTGGCGC
>DAOPZG010000190.1:0-3980 GCA_035353235.1 Candidatus Limiplasma sp. | reverse complement strand
GCACGCGCGCAGGAATGCGTTCGCTTTCCAGCACCGTAAGCCCGCGCAGAATCGCGTGCTGCCCGGCGCTGTCGCCGTCGTAAGCCAGCCAGATTTCCGGAGCATAACGTCCCAGTAACCTTGCCTGTTCCGGTGTCAATGCCGTGCCCAGCGTTGCGGCGACGCCTTCCACGCCGAACTGTGAAAGGGCCACCACATCCATGTAGCCTTCCACCAGGATCACGCGTGTCAGACCGCGCGCCTTGCGCAGCAGGTTGGCTGCAAATACGTTGAACCGCTTGTTAAAGGCGGGGGTGTCGGCGGTATTGAGGTATTTCGGCTGTGCGTCGCCCATGGCGCGGCCGCCGAAACCCAACACGTTTCCGTACGCGTCGATGATGGGAAACATCACGCGATTGCGAAACATATCGCCTGTTCGCCCGTCACGCCGGTATAAAAGCCCGGCAGCGACCAGTTCGTCCTCGGTAAAGCCCTGAGCGACCAACTCCTTCTGGATGCTGGCGCCTGTCGCCGCGCCGATGCCGAAGCGCCGGATCACCGCGTCGCTTACGCCGCGTTTTTGCACGTAGGCCAGTAATGCTGTGCCCTGCGGCTCCCAAAGCGTCTGGTGGTAGAATTTCGCGGCTGCCTGATTAGCCAGATAGATCCGTTCCTTCAGTGACCGCCTCCGCTCGTAATCCGGGTCGTTTTGCATTTCAGGCAGGGGCATGTGGTAAAGATCAGCCAGATGCTTGACCGCTTCCGCAAATTCCAGCTTTTCAATATCCATGATGAACTGGATTACGCTGCCGCCCGCCTTGCAGCCGAAACAGTAATAAACCTGCTTCTGTTCATCCACATTGAAGGACGGCGTTTTTTCGTTGTGAAACGGGCACAGACCAACATATCTATGCCCGTTCTTCCGAAGCGCAACATAAGACGACACGACCTGCACGATGCTTGCGCGCGCGCGAAGCTCATCCAGCCAGGCTGGGGGAAATCTTGCCGCCATCCGCGTTTCACCTTCTATCTCATTCGTCGCAGGCGGGTACATTCCTGCATCGCAGGGCAACAAAATCTGTAAGCGCAGGAAACGAAACTGTTAAACAATCGAGAAATCGCCCGGCACGTACAGACGGGTAAACTCGTCGGTGGCGAAACGGTCGGTCATACCGGCTAAAAAGTCGCATACGGCGCGCTCCACACCGTCCTGATAGATCAATTGCACATATTCGTCCGGCATTTCTGTGGGGTTGGCAGAAAAATGCTCAAACAACGCGGTCAGCACATAATCACAACGCTTCTCTTCCAGCGCGCGCCAATCGTCGTTATACACCCGTTCAAACAGGAAGGCGCGCAGCTCGTCGCTGGCGTCGCTGATGTCCGGGCTCATCCGCACGAAAGGCTGATTCTGGCTGGCACCCACAATATCCAGAATCATGGTGTTGATGCGCTTGCTGTGGGTATCGCCCAGCACTGACAGGCAGCGCTGCGGCAACTCGAAAGGTTTCAGAATGCCGCCTCGGATCGCGTCGTCGATATCGTGGTTGATATATGCGATACGGTCCGCGCGGCGCACGCACCAGCCCTCCAGCGTGGCGGGCTCGTCCTCCCCGCTGTGGTTACGGATCCCGTCGCGCACCTCCCAGGTCAGGTTCAGGCCCGCGCCGTCCTTCTCCAGCACGTCGACGACGCGCAGGCTTTGCACGTTGTGCATAAAACCGCCTGGCATCAGCCGATCCAGCGTTTTTTCGCCGATGTGCCCAAACGGGGTATGCCCCAGATCGTGCCCCAGGGCGATCGCTTCGGTCAGGTCTTCGTTCAGGCGCAGCGCGCGCGCCAGCGTGCGCGCCACCTGAGAAACCTCCAGCGTATGGGTGAGACGTGTCCGGTAATGATCGCCTTTCGGGGCCAGAAACACCTGCGTTTTAAACTTTAAACGCCGGAAGCTTTTACAGTGGATAATCCGATCCCTGTCCCGCTGAAAATCCGTGCGGACTTCGCAGGGAGCCACGGGTCGCTGGCGGCCCCGTGTCGCCGCACTTCGTATGGCGTACCCGGACAGCCACTGTTCTTCATGCTGTTCCCATTGCTCCCGGATTGTCATGCGGGTTCCTCCTCGCGGCGTATACGAATTCTTTCTATCAGGCAAATCGGACGTATTCACTCCCGAACCGATTCCTTTTGAAGTATTCCTTGCCGGTTCGCGTTTTTCCTTCGTATATGATATGATGAGCCGGAAAGTTTTCGGGGGGGGATCACCATGCGCACCTGTGCTGAATGTATGTTGTGCCTTCTGAACCGCGACATTGCCGCGGTACCGGATACAGTGCCTGCCGGGGAGAAAGCGGAGTACCTGCGCGATCTGCTGCGCCTGCTTGCCGACGCCGATCCAACATTTTGCACCGCGCAGCTGGGCGCGTTGATTGATAATGCGTTTGCGTCCCGGTTTGGACAGAGAAAAACAAAGAACTTCGCGGAACTGAAAAGAATCTATAATGAAAAGCTTCTGATACTGGAACCGCTTCTGCGGGAGGCGATTACACACAGCCCGGACCCGCTCGCCTATGCGATCCGGCTGGCGCGCGTGGGCAACTATATCGACTTTGGCGCGAAACACGAAGTGGACGACGCGCTGTTTCGGACACTTCTTACGAATGTGCAGGCCGAAACGCTGGACACAGGGGAGTACGAGCGTTTCCGCGCCGATCTGGGCGCGGGCAAATCAGGGTTGTACCTGACCGACAACGCCGGAGAAATCGTGCTGGACAAACTGCTGCTTACGGTGTTGAAGGAACAGTATCCGAACCTGACTTTTACGGTGCTGGTGCGCGGCGCGCCCACCCTGAACGACGCGACGACGGAGGACGCGGAGCAAACGGGGGTGTCGGCCCTGTTTCCCGTCGTGGGCAACGGAAGCAATCTGCCCGGCACGATCTGGTCGGAGATCAGCGATCAGGCCCGTAACCTGCTCACAGAAGCGGATGTGATTATTTCCAAAGGTCAGGCGAATTTTGAATCGCTTTCCGGATGTGGATTGAACGTGTATTATTTACTGCTGTGCAAATGCGATTATTTCGTGCGGCGCTTCGCCGTGCCGCGCCTGACCGGATTGTTTGTGAACGAACACAGGCTGCTGATTCCGGTGGAATGGAACGGACCGTGAACGGGTAGCTTTGAACCAAATAACAGTAGATTACTCAAAGAGGTTCAAACATCAGAAAACAAGGATGGCAGTGGGTTTCGCTTACACGTTCGCAGGCGAAACCCACTGCTATCCCACGGCTGACGACCCAGATCTGCCTTTGTAAGCTAACTGAAGCGCCGACCGGACCGGCTGTTTTTTCTGTACGTGAAACCAGGAGAAAGGCCACCGGTCAGGCGTTAAGGAGCCATATGCGCGAGCGGCGTGCGGGCACGGTGTGCTATCGGCGTGGCAACACAGGCTCTCTCAGCACAGGTAAGCGGCTTGGGATCAGTCGTCGGAACCGTCCTCCAGTTCTTCCGCGATCTTTTTTGGCAGGGCAAGGGTACTGATATTGTCCGTTTTACTCAGCAAACCGTGGGGGAGCTGACTGCTGCGATTTAATACGCTGACGACGACCCAGATGCAGCAGGTTACGTAGATCAACATCAGCAGGATGCAGAGAACCAGCCACGTCCATTGCACACTTTCGTTACGAAACGCGTACAGCAGAAAAAACAGCGCCACGAAGGGCAGCGGAAGAAAAGCGAAATATAAAAGCGAATAACGAACCGCGCACTGCCACAGTTTCGGGCGGCCGCCGGTGCGCGCGTCCACCAGCCGGATATGGGTCAGGCGTTTGCCGATGGTCAGCCCGCCCTGCAACCATTCGCCCAGGATGAAATAGAGAATAATCAACGCCGCATAGACAATGATAAAAACCATCAGCCAGACGGTGTATCGGCCACCGAGCAAAATCGCATGCAGGGGATGATCCAAAAGGATCAGGAACAACCCCGTCATTCCCAGTAAAAAC
>DAOPZG010000189.1:0-4033 GCA_035353235.1 Candidatus Limiplasma sp. | reverse complement strand
CGCAGCTCCATGGCGGAAGTATCCACCGCTACGCCATTCGCCGTAATTGCCGCTGTTACGTTAAGCATCTGCTGCACACGGGTTTGGTCGTATCCCTGTTGCTGCAGCAGATCGGCAAACGCATCCCATTCCCCGTCCGAAACGGTCGCATCCAGTTGTGCGCCTTCCGGCAGCAGGGCCGGATCGGAGGGTGTCACAGCAATACGCACCGCGTCATTTTCATAAACCAGCGCTTGGGTAGCCGCTTTCTTAAGCATCGCCACGCCGAAATGGTCAGCACCGGTTTCCGTAAAGCTCAGTTGAGCGCCCTCGTCCGTCTGGGTCAGAGAATCCACGGGACTTACGCTGTCAGCCACAATCACCCGCGCTTCCGCGTTGCTGAAATCCGCATTCTTCAACAGCAGCGTATAAGAGACCGTCACATCTGCAGTGTTCAGCGTTTCTCCGTTTGCTGCAAACGTGGCGCTGACGTTCAAAATCCGTTTGGCGTCCGGCTCCGAATATCCTTCCGCCTGCAGGCTCTGCGCGAAGTCAGCCCAATTTGCCCCGGTCACTGTGGCGTTCCACTGCGCGCCTTCCGGCAGCAGAGAAGCGTCCGCGACTGTCGCGGTCAGGCGGATAGAATCGTCTTCGTAGAGATATTCAGCCGGTACCGTTGTGGGCAACGGCGTTTCCTCAGGCGACGCCGCAACGATCGTGAAGCTGCCGCCTGCCGCGATCCGGAACTCCGCGTAAAGCGTCGTGGCCGCTTTGCCATCTTCAGACGACTGCCACAGGGTTTCCCCGTCGCTCCCTAAAATCCGTATCGTGTTACGGGTCAGTTCGGGGTTGGTCACCGTCAGGCTTACGCTTAACGGCGCCTCCGCCGACAATTCCCCTTCCGGCACCCGGAAACCGATGCGGTATCCGGTCAGTGCCTGATAAGCGGCATCCGGCGATGTCGCCTCCGTTTGTTCCGTATAGAACGTGGCGCCTTCCGGCGGAAGCGCGCCGGTCACCGATGCGTTCAGCGAAATATTACCATCAGAGTATGCATATATGCCGGGTGTTTGCGAAACTTCCGGTGTAACCGACGCTTCCGGCGTTACGGATGCTTCCGGCGTTGCAGATTCTTCGGGGGTTACGGATTCTTCCGGCGTTACGGATTCTTCCGGCGTTACGGATTCTTCGGGGATTACGGATGCTTCGGGGGTTACGGATTCTTCCGGCGTTGCAGATTCTTCGGGGGTTACGGATTCTTCCGGCGCAACCGTTTCTTCCGGCGCAGCCGACTGGCTTACCAGCAACAGGGTATCCGTCTTGTTCAGCACCACAGCGGTTTTCCAAACCCCATCCGCCGCCGCGACAGGGAAGTTGTCGCTTAACTGCGTTTTGTTTCCAAAACGGATCGAAAAATTCCGGGAGGGTATAAACCCGTCTTTCGAAAACCCGGAAACATTTACCGTAAGGCCGTCGGGGATCGCCATCTTTTTACCGTCTGCCATAAGCTTTACCTGGTACAGGCGGAATTCGGCTCTGGAAGCGGCGTCTTTCCCAAATACGGCAGCATAAGCGGCGCGGGCAGCCCGTAACCGCTTGTCCGTTTTAACTCGCTGCACTGTAAAAACGGTGCCGGAAACAGATGCGTCCTCAATGGAAAAGGCGATTTGATCCTCTTCACTGATTTGCGGCGTCGGAACGGGCGTAGGCTGCGCGCTTGCGGACGGAGACGCGGCTGGGGTTGCCGTCGCGGGCACTACCAGCTGCCATCCCGCGCTGTAATACTGCGTCTCCGCTAACGCAACAGAAAAAAGGCTGCTGAAAAGCATCACGATGCTCACCAGCCACCCCAGTATGTTTTTCATCAAGCGGACGAATCTGTTTTTCATTTTCTGCATATTTTTCTTCCCACTTTCCCGCTGCCCGGTGACGGACAGCCTGTATCCGGTCTCAATTCCAGTAACCAGTCATACACTATGTTATTTACCAAATACCATAGTGCTAAAATCGCTTCTTTATTATAAAGTACAGATTTTGCCATGTCAAATATGTAACCAATATGTAACCCTTGTTCCACATGGCTTTGCGGGCATCGGCCGTTCCTGACAGCAGCGTGGTAAAAGCCAAATAAATGGGTATTTCTGGTATTGCGTCCAGCTGAAACCTGCCCGCTCATTCTGATTACCCAAACCGAGGCCTTGCTAAACCGTTTTGCAAAACAATCCGCTCTTATAACCTGTTTTATCCGCAGAATCCGCAACCGTGTCTCCTTTGTGTCATCAATGAATTATTACGATTTCGTAAATATCCCTGTCTCATGTCTTTTTCTCATATCTGATGTAATCATACTGCATGCCGGAAGTCCCCCGGCATGCCAATCCCATTTACGATAATTGCAGAAAATCCGGGTTGCTTTTCCCATCGAACGGGCAGTTTCCTTTCTCCGCTCGCTCTTTCTTTCGGATAGCGTTTCTTCCGAGGTGCGCATCCTCGTTCTGGGATCGTGATGAATTGGCAGACGAAAAAACCGGCCCCGTCATCGGGGTCGGTTTAAGTTAACCTTGGGTTACCAACGGCAGTCCCGGCGATGTTCACGCTGTTCGTGCCGCCAGCGTCGTTCTTCCTCCCGGTTGCGTTCCGCGTCGCCGTTATGTCTGTTAAACAGTGCTCCCAGCCCTAAGCCGCCGAGAATCCATCCGATCGGCGAACAACCGCATCCGCCGCGGTAACGTCCCCTTCTTCCCTGACCAAACACCAGCACGAAAATAATCAGCAGGATGATCCACCAGCCGGCGCTCATTCCGCCGCTTTCCGCTTCATGTTGCGTGTGGTAATTCTGGTAGTTCTGCACGCTGTCGGTAATCGAATTGATCGTGCTGGTCCATAGCTCGTTAGCGCTGTCCGCCACGCTTTGCGCGGCCTGCTGTACGCTGTCCTGCGTGTTTGCGGTGACGTTTCCGGTCTGATAGTTCTTAAACAGTGAGCCCAACGAAATATCTGCGTCATACTGCTTATTCAGCAACGTATTCATGTTTACGAAGAGAGCGCCGAACGCGTCGTCGTACCGCTGGGTTTGGAAGGCGCCAGAAAATCCGGACGAATACAGCAGGCTGCTCAGGGTGCTGCTGCTGAGCTTTTCGGTTACCTTTACACCTGCGGAAAATGCGAAGGTGTCTTCAGCTGCCGCACCCATCAGCAACAGATCGTTTTCGCCCAGGCCCCAGCGGGTAAACAGCGCGTCAGTGTACTTCTGCGGCGTTTCCCCATCCAGAAAGGAAACCAGTGCGACGTGAATTTTTACATTGGTTTCACTTTCCGCTTCCTCCGCGTAGGAAGCGATATCCCGGGTCATCGTCTGGCTGAGCACGTTCGCATCGTCGGTGACCGTTTCCCCCTGCGCAGGGTAACGCGCTTCCGCCAGCGACGGCAGTGCGGCAAGCAGGCAAAGGGCAACCGTCAGGGCCAGCAGGGAACGAAAAAACTTACTCTTCATGGTTCTCCTCATCGTGCCGCCATAGGCGGCGTACCGCTTGGGAAAAACAGGTTGCTTTTGCGCGTTACTCATACAGTTCGCACGCCTTTACGCCGAAGAAACGCGCCACGTCGCCCAGTACAGGCGTGGTCAGCTTCCGGTTAAATTCCGTGGCAGCCTTGTTGTACGTAGCATAGATTTCGTTTTGCCCGTACGCTTCAAAATCAGCGGTCAGCAGCGCCAGATATTGCGCGTCACGACCTCCGGCGTTCACCTCCGCGTTTGCCTTCAGCTTGTCCGCCACCGTAGAAAACGCTCTGGCCAGCGCCGCGTCCCCCGCCTTCACAGCCTGTATGCCCAGTCCGTCGGCGCGCAGGGCTTCGGCGGCGTTCTTCAGCGCCGTCACATCCGGATCGCCGCTCAGGTGGCGCTGCGCAACCACGCACAGGTTCAACCCGTCCGACGCGCGGTACCCCACCACGGTCAGCAGGCCGCTGTCGCCTTCCAGCAGGGCGTTCACGTGCGCCCTCTCGTCCGCGTAGCCGTTCACATCGCCGTAGGTCAACCCGAATACGAGCAGCA
>DAOPZG010000188.1:0-4033 GCA_035353235.1 Candidatus Limiplasma sp. | reverse complement strand
CTGGGGGTTGATCCGACCTTTGTTCCCTATGAATTTTTCGACACGGACGGTGTTTATAAAGGGATCGCTCCGGATTACATCGAGCTGATCTGTAATGCGACCGGTCTTAAAATGACCCCGGAGAAAGGCCTGACATGGACGCAGGCTTATGAGAAAGCCGTGGGGAAAGAATTGGACGTTCTCCCCTGCGTATCCAAAACAACAGAGCGAGAGAAGTATTTTTTGTTTTCGGAGGGATACTATACCTTTCAGCGGGTGCTTTTTATCAACGAGAACAACAAGAAGATCAAGTCGTTTGACGACCTGATGGGGAAACGCGTCGCCGTTCAGGTGAATAGCTCCCATCACAGTTTTCTGATGGACTATCCCACGATTTCCCTTGCCCTGTATACGACAGTGGAGGAGGCGCTGCATGCTGTTTCGGATGGCCGTGAAGAAGCTTTTGTCGGTAACCTGAGCACGTCCAGCTATCTGATTAAGAAATACGGTATCGCAAACCTGCGATACATTACAATCTATTCTGAAAAACCCCAGCAGTTGTATTTCGCGGTACGAAATGACTGGCCGGTGCTGGTTGGCATACTGAATAAAGCGCTTAACAGCATTGAGCAGGAAGATAAGATCGCAATCAGTAATAAATGGATCGCGGTGCAATCCGGCGCGGATTACTCCGAACTGATCCAAATGATCCTGATGATCGGCGGACTGGTGGCGCTGGTGCTCGCCGTATCGCTTTTCTGGATTATACGCCTGAGAAAAGAAATTGCGCGACGGAAAAAGGCACAGGCAGAAATGGTAAAAGCCAAGAACGAAGCAGAACAGGCAAATCAGGTGAAATCCCTCTTTTTGGCGCGGATGTCGCACGAAGTGCGAACGCCGTTGAACGCGATTCTCGGGATGTCGTACCTGATTAAGAAAACAGGCCTGTCACCGACGCAAAGCAGTTATCTGGATAAGCTGACTCAGTCCGCGCACAATATGCTGGATATTATCAACGATATTCTTGATTTTTCAAAAATCGAATCAAGGAAAATGGAAATCGAGATCATATCGTTCGATTTAGACAAGCTGTTGCAGCGAATCACGAATATTGTATCTGTAAAAGTAGCTGAAAAAGAGATCGAGTTCTATATTCAGAAATCCCCGGATATGCCGACCAGGTTTATGGGGGACCCGACACGCATTGAGCAAATACTGATCAACCTTGTGAATAATGCCGTGAAATTTACCAGCCGGGGAAGCGTAACCGTTAAGGTGGAATCGCAAAAGCTGGAGAACCTGAAATACCTTCTCTCTTTCTGCGTGGAAGACACCGGTATCGGCATGAGCGAAGAGCAGACGAAACGGTTGTTTGTTCCCTTCGATCAGGGGGATTCCAGTATCAACCGCAGGTTTGGCGGTACGGGTTTGGGTCTTTCGATTGTGAAGAGCCTTACGGATATGATGAATGGACACGTCGAGGTACAAAGCGAGCTAAACAAAGGCTCATCCTTTATGGTTCAGCTTCCTCTTGAAGCCGATCCCAACCAAACGCAGGAAAGTGCGAAAAAAATGTCGGCAGACTGTTTCAGCACAATACGCGCGCTTGTGCTGGATGCCAGCGAGAACACGCGCAACATGATGGGGGACTATCTTAAGGCGTTTGGAATCGCGCATAAGCTGACAACAAACGAGGATGACGCCGTTCAAACACTGCGCAAAGCGGCAGTCAACGGTGAGAAGGAATATAATCTTCTGATCGTAGACTATATGACGCCGCAGGATGGCGGCATCGCATTTCTGGAGCGAATCCGAAAAGCGATGTATTTTAAACCAACCTCCAAGTGCATCCTGATTGTACCCATGACGAGGGAGGATTTACTGGAAAACCTGTCTGATCACGGGATCAATTTCGGCTTTGCCAAACCGATCATCCCTTCCACACTTTATAACGCAATATTGGAGCAGTTCAGCATCAATCCACCGTCCAAAGCGGAGCTTGAGCCGGTGGAGGACACGTTTACGGCACCATATCCTTATCATCTTCTGCTGGTGGAAGATAACCAGACAAACCAGTTTATTGCGCAGAGTATTCTCAACGCTGCGGGATTCAGCCTGTCCACAGCGGATAACGGGCAGGAGGGTGTTGACGCATATAAAGCGCACCGCGACGAGACGGATTTGATCCTGATGGATATTCATATGCCGGTTATGGATGGGTACACTGCGTCCACCCTGATCCGCGCGGAAGACCCGGAGATTCCGATTATCGCGATGACAGCGGACGCGGTGGTCGGTGTGGAAGAAAAGTGTAAAAGCAGCGGGATCAATTACTACGTGAGCAAACCCTTCGAACCTGAAGCTTTTATCCGAACAGTTCTGGATGCGCTGAAGGACAAACCCTGCAAAGGAAAAGCGCCCGAACCGCTGCAGGAAGAAAAGGCAAAGGAAAATACCGGGGAGCCCGACGAAGAGAAATCCGTTCAGGAGCCGTCCAAAGCTGTGGCGGAGCAACCAGCCAGCGAGAAAACAGAAGCCGCACCGGAACATACCACCGGGACGGAACCCTCGGAAGCGCCTGTAAACGAACCCGAAGCCCATACGGAGAACGCGCCACTTATCGACAGCACAGGGGCGATGCAGCGGCTTGGAATTGACCACGAGCTATACATCGCAATTCTTGAAGAGTTTTGGAAGGAAAACCAACAGACTGGCCAAACCCTGCAGGATCAGGTAACCGCAGGTGATTTCGCCTCCGCGGCGCAAACCGTGCATAAAGTGAAAAGCAGTTCGAGCAGTATTGGCGCAAAAATGCTATCCGAATGCGCTGGAAAGCTTCAAAAAGCATTTGAACAAAACGAAACGAACGTCATCCATGAAGAAAATACACGCTTCCGGCAGCTTTTCGAAGGGTCAATGCGAGAAATACAGGCGCTCCTGAATGCCAGACCATAGGACCAGTATCGGGAGCCTTCTCTTGTTGGCAGGGTGTCTTACGATTCAGTCGATGATTCCATTTACGCAAGGAGGCACACGGATGTTCAACATGCTTCGCGAACTGTTTGTGAATGTGCTTATCATTATTGCTTCCATCTCTCTTGGAAATATGATCACCAGAGACCGCGACATTATGGTAAAAAAAGGTGCCGATCTGCTGTTGGGAAGCTTGTGTGGCATATTTGGTTCCCTGCTCATCATTTATGGCGTGAAGGTATCCGACAGTGTGCTGGTAGACTTTCGCTGTATCCCGATTCTCTTAATGGGAATCTATATCAGTTTTTCTTCATCCATGATTACAGCCGTGATTATTGGTCTGTTCCGAATCACCTACTATGGGGTCAATTCCGTTACGCTTGCCGCATTTGGGATTGCGATTGCCTGTGGGATTTGCTGCGGGCTTATCGGAAAGTTGAAAGTATCTATCGTGAAAAAGTGGATTTTCGCGTATTTTTGCATTGTAGTCATTACCGGCAGTGGCTTTGTCTTTTTGTTACACGATCCGGAGGTACGGAAAAATGTGCTATTGTCCTATATGATCGGGTTAACGGTGATCACGGCAATTTCTTATCTGCTGATGCATTACATTATGAAATCAAACGTGACGTACTATAACATGGAAAGCGCGGTATCAATGGACTTCTTAACGGGGCTCCATAATCTGCGTTCGTTTGATTACGGATTGAACAGCGCGATCCGTCATGCAAAAAACACAGGCGGAAGCGTATCGCTGTTATATTTGGATATTGATCGTTTTAAACTGGTGAACGACGTCTACGGACACGTAAGCGGCGATTATGTACTGCGGGATTTTGGAAGATTATTGGCACAGGAATCACGAGAAACGGATCTGGTATCCCGCAATGGGGGCGAGGAGTTCAGCGTGGTTCTTGCCAAATGCGATATCGATACCGCCGTGCGCATTGCGGAAAGGCTTCGGGAAAAGGTGGAACAGACAGTATTCTTTTCCGAGGATCACCAGAGCATTCGGATTACTGTCTCCATTGGCGTTGCAAACTATCCGCTGAATGCGGATAAAGCGGAAGAACTGGTGTTG
>DAOPZG010000187.1:0-4103 GCA_035353235.1 Candidatus Limiplasma sp. | reverse complement strand
GACGGCTCCATCCAAAGCGTGATGCTGCCGGTGTTTGCGGGTGAGCAGGAAAACCGCGAGCGCCTGAAGGCCATCATGCGCCGTACGGTGATGGTGTCGTCGTTTCTGGTGTTTCCGATGATGGCGGGGCTGGCGCTGGTGGCGCGCCCCATGGTAAGCCTGCTGTTGACGGACAAATGGCTGCCCTGCGTGCCGTTTATCTGGATTTGCTGCGCGGATTACGCTTTTTACCCCGTGCATACCAGTAACCTGCAAGCCATCAACGCCATGGGTCGCAGCGACGTGTTCCTGCGGCTGGAGATTATCAAAAAGATCTACGGCGTGGCCATTCTGGCTGTGTCGGTGTTCTGCTTTCACAGCGTGTACGCCATCGCTGCCAGCAGCGTGGTCAGCACCCTGATCGGCACGTTCGTGAACGCGTCCCCCAACAAAAAACTGCTGGGGTACAGCTACCTGGAACAGGTGGTGGATTTACTGCCCTCGCTGGGCATGACCGCCGTGATGGGCGTTGCGGTGTGGGCGGTAAGCCTGCTGCCGCTTGGCAACCTGCCGATGCTGCTTGCGCAGACCGCCGTGGGCGCGGCGGTGTACGCGGGACTCAGCCTGCTGCTGAAGCCCGAAGCGTACCGCAATCTGGTGGATATGGTGAAAACGCTTCGCGGGAAAACCGGGGAGGGAACGAACGGATGAAAACCGTACTGCTGACCGCCGTAGGCTCCGCCTCGGCGCATGCCGCGCACGCGAGCCTTGCGGCGGCGGGATACCGCGTGATCGGGTGCGATATTTACCCGAAAAGCTGGAACGTGAACAGCGGGGAGATGGCGGCGTTCTACACCGTCCCCCTTGCCACGGACGCGGACGCTTACGCCGCCGCGCTTGCGGACATCGTGCGCCGGGAGAATGTCGGCTACATTGTGCCGCTGACCGACGTGGAAGTGGACGCGCTGTGTATCCGCAAAGAGGCGTTCGGCGCGCTGGGAGCAACGGTATGCTGCCCGGACGCGTCCGTGGCGGCGCTTTGCCGGGATAAGCTGCGCATGGCGAGCACCCTCGACACGGCGGGCCTGTGCACCGTGATCCCCACCTGGACGGCGGACAAACTGCCTGCCACGCCCCCCTACCCGCTGATGCTTAAACCCGTCCGCGGTCGCAGCAGCCAGGCGCAGACCGTGGCGCACAACGCGGAGGAGCTTACGCAGGCGTTGCGCCTGCGGGACGATTACATCGTGCAGCCCTACCTGCCGGGCACGGTCTACACCGTGGACGCCGCGCGGGACACGCTGGATAACGTGGTAACGCTGACGCGCGTGGAACGGCTGCGCACGGTGAACGGACTGGGTACCGCAGTGGAAATCTGCCCCGGCCACCCGCTGGACGCGGTGTGCGCGGGCATCCTCCGCTTTGCGAAAGTGACGGGTGTAGTGAATCTGGAATTTATCCGCCGGGGGGACGAGTACTATTTTCTGGAGCTGAACCCCCGGTTTTCCGGCGGCGTAGGCTTCAGCGTTCTGGCCGGATATGATTTCCCGCTGGCAATGCTGAACTGCCATACGGACGAACCGCTGCCGCCCGCGCCTGTTTTCCGCCGGATGACGCTGGCGCAGCGCTATGAAATGCGCGTGACCGAAACCGGGGAATGACCGCTTCCCGGGCGAGCGGTTTCAAGAAACGTGCAGGGGAGGCGAACAGGTGACGGACTGGCACCTTTCCGCGGCGGCGCGCACCAGCCGGGGGCTGGTACGGGCGCGCAACATGGACGGCTTTTTTCTGGACGGGCGATCCCTGCAACCGGAGGAGATGAACCGCGGCGGCGGCATGTGGGAGGAAAACGAGTCGCCCTTTCAGCTGTACGCCGTATGCGACGGGCTGGGCAGCGACGCGACGGGGCAGTGGGCGAGCTACGAGATCACCCGGCTGCTGCAGATACTGCGCGACGCGTACCCGGACGGGATGACCGACGGCGAGGCGCTTTTTTCGATGGGAAGGCTGTCCGACCGAATCCATCGCCTTTCGGGGACAGACCGGCCGCCGACAGGCGCGGCGCTGGCAATGTGCCTGTGGCAGCGGGGAACACTGCGGGTGCTCAACGTGGGCAATTGCAGGGTGTACCGCCTGCGCGCGGGCAAGCTGACACAGCTGAGCGTGGACCATACCGAAACGCAGCGCATGATTGACCTGGGCATGGAAACGCCTTATCTGGCGCGGATGAGCCCACGGCGGCATCTGCTGACCCAGTTTGTGGGGATGGATTCCGGCAGCCGCGCGTTTCAGCCGGCCCTGTCCGCCGCGCTGGAGGTGCGGCCCCGCGACCGGTATCTGCTGTGCAGCGACGGGCTGTACGACATGGTGGAGGATGAGGACATCCGTAAAACCCTGCTGCGCGCGCGGGACGCCGCCGAGGCCGTGGAACGACTGGTGCAGCAGGCGCTGGACAACGGCGGCCGGGATAACGCGACCGCTGTCTGCCTGACCGCGCACGGCTACCGCCGGGTATGGCGGCTGCGGCAGAAATAAGGGCGATTCGCGGAGCGCGGGGGCATACGAATCCAGCGGGAAGCAGGGTTAAACATCTGCAATGCCAGCCTTAAGCGGGGGTTGCGACGGCTGAACAGGCGCGTTCGCGCGGCGCAACGGAAACAGGGAGGGGATCGCATGGCACAGCTGCCGCGCATGGTGGCGGTCGTAGGTACGAACGCTTCGGGGAAAAGCGGGCTTGGGGTGGAACTGGCGTTGCGCTATGGCGGCGAGGTGATCTCCGCCGATTGCCGGCAGGTCTATCGCGGGCTGGATTTGGGCAGCGGCAAGATCACCGCGGCGGAGATGCGCGGCGTGCCCCATCACCTGCTGGACGTGTGCGACCCTGGCGATTTCTTCTCCATGGCGGATTTTCAGCGACTGGCCTACGCAGCGGCGGATGATATACTGGCCCGCGGCAAAACACCCTTTCTGGTGGGCGGCACGGGCCTGTACGTGGACGCGGTGACACAGGGCTACGCCCTATCCGAGGTAAAACCGGATCTTACCTACCGCGCGGAGCTGGAAACCCGTACCACGCCGGAGCTGTATGCCATGCTTTGCGCGCTTTTGCCCGGCACGGACGCGGACCCCGCCAACCGCAACCGCGTGATGCGGATACTGGAAAAGATGCACGATGGCGACGTGGCCCCCGCAATGAAAAAACCGCGTTACCGGGTGCTGAAGCTTGGCGTGACCTGGCCAAGAGAGGTGCTATGCCGCCGGATTGACGAGCGGCTGGAACGCCGTATGCGGGACGGACTGGCCGACGAGGTACGGGGGCTGTTAAGCGCAGGCGTGTCGCCAGATTTTTTACGCAGGCTGGGGCTGGAATACCGCTATGTAAGCGCGTGGTTGCTGGGCGAAATCCCGACCGAAGAAGAAATGCTGGATACGCTCGCGCGGGAAATCAAGCGTTTCGCCAAGCGGCAGATGACGTGGTTTAAGCGCGATCCGGGCATCCTCTGGCTTGATATGGCGGGCGACCCGGTCGCGCAGGCGTGCGCAGCCATCAGGCCGTTTATGGCGGAACTGTCCGAAAGGGAACAGGGCTGACAGACGATTGAGACAGAAAAATCGAATACAAATAAGGGCCGCCGCATACGCTTTGTATGCGGCGGTGTTCTTGATTCAGGAAGGAAAACTGTCTTTCACGCCTTCCGGCTGGACGGGCAAGGGTCCTTTCCTCATATCGGCGGGGGATTCCTCGCCCCGGTCTGCTGAAAACCCCCGTATGCTTTACCGACTGCGCTGTAAAGGGCGGCCATGACCGTTCACGCAGGTTCCCGTTTTTCACGGCTTGCTTTCTTGCCGTTGCACCTTAAAATACTTCCCTCTGGTTTTTTCATGGCCTGAGGCGCTGGGAGTATTCGCTTTCTTTATTACCCCGGAAAATTCATTTCAGCCAGAAAACGTTCCTCAAACGCTGTGTTGCCGCCCAGCGGCACCAGCGTTACCCGGCGGGCGATGGCTTCCGCCTTGGTACGCAGGCGGGTGTCCAGCAGCAGCGCCGCCGCGCCCGCCAGCGCCGCGTTGCCCACGGCGCGCGCGCGGCCCAGGATCGATGCGCGGCCAGCGGCTGCCGCCGC
>DAOPZG010000186.1:0-4128 GCA_035353235.1 Candidatus Limiplasma sp. | reverse complement strand
CCCTTAAGGTTGCCTGACGCGGCAGGGGGGGCGGCAATTCAACTTGCAATTCACAAGTTGCCGTATCCCGCGGCGGACAACGTTGACCGCAGGCAGGAAACGTGCTATACTTTATTGTTGCGAACACCCTCTTTCAACGCCGCTATCGGCGCGAGACAGGCAAGAAAGGCTGATACGATGTCCGGACACAGCAAATGGGCCAATATCAAGATCAAAAAAGGCAAGACGGACGCCATTCGCGGTAAGATATTCACCAAAATCGGGCGCGAAATCGCCATTGCGGTACGCGAAGGCGGTGGCAACCCGGAGAGCAACAGCAAGCTGCGCGACGTAATCGCCAAAGCAAAAAGCAACAACATGCCCAACGACAACATCTCGCGTTCCATCAAAAAGGCCGCGGGTGAACTGGGCAGCGTGGAATACGCAGAAATTAATTACGAAGGCTATGCCCCGGGCGGCGTGGCAGTCATTGTGGAGTGCATCAGCGACAACCGCAACCGCACCGCCAGCGACATCCGCCATTGCTTCGCTAAAAACGAAGGCACGCTGGGCGTAACCGGTTCGGTCTCCTTTATGTTCGACAAAAAGGGCGTGCTGGTCGTGGCCCGCTCCGCCGACATGGACGAGGACGAAATGATGATGCGCGCGCTGGACGCGGGCGCGGAAGACATGCAGGTGCTGGACGACGCTTTCGAAATCACGACCGACCCCAACGAGTTTTCCGCCGTGCGCGAAAAGCTGGAAGCTGACGGTTTGGAGTTCTTAAGCGCCGAAGTGCAGATGATCCCGCAAAATACCGTCGCCCCCACGCCGGAAAACATCGAGAAGATTCAGGAACTGCTGGAAATGCTGGAAGACAACGACGACGTGCAGAACGTGTGGCACAATGCCGAACTGCCGGAAGAGCCCGAAGAGGAATAATCCGGGCCGCATCGCTTTCATTTAAAACGCCCCTGCCGGTTAAGGCAGGGGCGTTTGCATTTTGCCCGTTTTCCGGGGCAGCCGATTCCGGCGGCCCCGGAAGCGTTTGCGTTACTGCGCGTTCGCGTTGTAAACGATCGCGCCCGTATCCTGGTTGCGGGAGTAATGCTTCATAAAGTTCCAGGCGATGTCGCCGTATTCCTGATACAGACCATGGGGCAGGAAATCGGTCACGCTCAGGCCCACCATCGGCACGCCGGCGTCGTTTACCATCATCCATATCCGGTTGGTGTACTCGTTGTTCAGCGTCGTTTCCTGATAAAGATCCGCTTTGGCGCCGAAGTAACGGTAGGTGTCAAAATCGTAGGTGATGGTCTTCATTTCGTTGAAGGTCAGGTACTGGTTGATCATCCCCTGATAGTCGAACAGCGGATTGATCGACGTATCCCCCAGCGTTTTATCGCCGGTGATAAAGGCGTCGTAGGTGGAGGTGGTCAGCAGTACGGGGATGTCGTACTTCTTAAACTGCGCGGCCTGCTCGTCCGTGGCGGGATAGGCCAGCGCGGCGGAGGGCACGGCAGCCGCGAAAAGCTGGGGCGCGCTGCAAATGGCGCGGTTGGTGGCCCCTCCGCCCATGGAGTAGCCGGTCACATACACGCGGGAAGCATCCAGCGCCGGGTAAGTATCCAGCATGTACTGCACCAGCTTGGGAAGCACATCGCACAGAATATTGTAGCCCGATACGCCGAAGTTGACGGTGTGATAGGGGGCCACGATCGCAAGGCGTTTGTCCCCCGCGATGTTCAGCCAGTCCATCTCATCCAGGAACTGAACGGGGTCGTCGCCAGCGCCATGGTTGGCAAGGATCAGCGGCACGCTGCCTGCAGGCGCGGTATTGTTTTTCACTTCTTCGGGCAGTACTTCAAACCAGGTCTGCACATAATCGCCGTCGCTGTTTTTGTACTCGCTGAAACGGTCTTCCTTATGCTCGGTCACATACAGGCCGTCGGCCGTTTCGCCGTTCACGATGGCGTTGCGCTTGCTCAGCGAATAAGGCGCCTGGTTCCATTTATAATCGGAATACAGGGTGGAAGCGGTATTGAGGTTGCTCTTTACGGAGGCGTTACGAAGCGCCTTCACAAACAGGTTGTTGTAGGCGGCCTTCACAGCCGCGGCCAGGTCTACGCTGTCCTGTTTGGAAACAAACACCTTTTGCAGGGGGAGCGCCTGATTGAAGTAGTAGCTTACGTCGCCGTCAAATCCGGAAGCATCGGTCGCGTTTGCGGTTTTATACTTTTCCACAACGTCGTCGGTCGCGTTTACCAGATAGGTCGGCACAATAGAAGCCACGGTATGGATACGGTCCATGTTGCCGCCTACCAGCAACATCCCGGCGATGCGGGAGATGTAATCCAGATTGCTGGCAATGTAGTTGTTCACGAACGTCGCGCCGCCGTCGATCCCGATCAGGTAACGGTAGGTCAGGCCGCCGTAGTAAGCGCTGTCAGCGTAATAATCGGTCTCATCGCCATTTTTTATGGTATAGCCGATGTTGCACATGGCGGATTGCAGTTGGAAAAACGCATACTGGTCAGCGGAACCAAAGCCCGTTTCGGCATTGGCCGGAGTTACCAGCACGATGCTGCCGCAAGCCTGATTGACCAGATCCACCAGACCCATATCGGTGATGTAAGCAAGCGCTTCGTCTTTGCTGGCGAATGCCTTGTCCGTGTACACCAGAAAATTGGTGTTCATGCGGTTGGCCGCGCTCATGCTGGTGAAAATGTCCGCGGAACGGTACACATAGGTGGTGTTGGCAGGATAGCTGTCCAGCGCGGGGTCGGGAATGTACACCCTGCCGGTCGCCTGGCTGAGGGACGCGCCTTCGCTGGCACGGGCTTCTTCCAGAGTCTCAAAAGTGGAATCGTTGGTAAAGTGTTGTTCGTAATCCAGTGCAAACGCAGTGCTGCCAAACAGCAGGCAAAGCGTCAGAACAGCGCAAAGTATCTTTTTCATTCTCAAATCCTCCTGAATATTATCTTTTGGATGATCCGTCCGCGCCGGCTTCCCCGGGGGGAAGCTCTCCCCCGGGGGCCCGGCGCGGTGAAAGGTTGGGAAATCGTATTACTCAGCGTAAGCGTTGTAGACGATTTCGCCGGTTGTGAGGTCGCGAGAGTAGTGCTTGAGGAAGTTCCAGGCCTGCTTGCCGTACTCCGGATACAGCCCGTGCGGCAGGAAGTCCGTTACGCTGTAGGAGAACATCGGAATGCCCTTGTCGTTGTTGAGGGTCCAGACCTGGTTTACATACTCGTTGTTGAGCACGGTCTTCACATAGCTGTCCGCTTTCGCGCCGAAGTAGGGGTAAGCATTGAAGTCGAAAACAATGTTCTTCATCCCGTTGATGGTGAGGAACATGTTCGTCATGCCCTGATGGTCGGCCAGCGGGTTGGTGGAGCCGTCGCTCATGTCGTGGTCGTTCAGGATGTAGAAATCGTTGGTAGAGGTGATAAACATCGCAGGCAGATCGTACTTGTCAAACGTCGCCTTCTGCTCGTCGGTAGCGGGCCGGGCCACAGCGCCCTGCGGAACCACAGCCGCGAATTTTCCCAGATCGCCCAGCACGGAGAGGATCGCCGCGCCGCCACCCATGGAATAACCGGTAGCGTACACGCGGGAAGCGTCCAGCGCGGGGTAGGTATCCAGCATGTACTGCACCAGTTTGGGCATTACGGCGGAAATCAGATCGGTGCTCAGATCCTGATGATAAGGCGCCACGATGGCAAACTGATGATCGCCGGCCATCTTAAGCAGACCATCTTCATCCAGGAACTGCAGCGGGTCGTCACCGCCGCCGTGAGTGGCCAGCATCAGGGGCACCGTGCCCTTTGCGGCTGTGTTATCCAGCACAGCCTGCGGCAACACTTCCAGCCAGTACTGCAGATATTCGCCCTTGTCGGTTTTCAGGTCGCTGAAACGGTCCTCTTTATGCTCCACAACGTTCAGGCCGTCAGCCGTCACCCCGTTGATCACCGCATCACGCGCGTCCAGCGAATAGGGCGCCTGATTCCAGTTGTAGCTGGCATAAAGGGTGGACGCGGTGTTCAGCCCCGCCTTCATGGCGGGCACACGCATTGCCTTAACAATGATGTTGTGGTATACGCTGCCCAGCAGTTCCGCGCTCAGGTCTGCCGTCGCGTCCACATACAC
>DAOPZG010000185.1:0-4180 GCA_035353235.1 Candidatus Limiplasma sp. | reverse complement strand
CGCGGCGTAAACGTTCCGTGGACAATTCTGTTGGATTTTAATCGTCCCACCGATTCTCCAATTGATTTGAACCAACTTGTCAACGAGGGAGAGAAGCTTGGCATTACCGCCTATTTCCTATTTGTAGGCAAACAAACCACTGATCTGGACACCCTCCTGAGCGCGGCGGAAGCCCACGGAAGCAGCGCATTCTTCCTGTTTTCCGTCGACGAGGAGACCAACGAAATCCTTGCCCGCAGCGATGCGCTTTTCAGCAACACGCTGCTGGTGCCCCGCGGCAGCCAGACCGTGCTGCCTGCCGCGGGGGCGCTATTGTCCGAAAAAAAGAGGATGTTTGGACTGAATTGCGAATATAACGAAGTAAATGCAGCGGCGTACCTGTCGGACGCGTTTCTGCAAAGCGTCGTGCGGGAAGGGTATCCGTTCCTGTTCCTGTTACCCGCCCCCGGGTGCGAACCCGCTGTGCGCGCGTACGTTTACGATCAGATTGTGGAAATTCGCAGTCGCGGGCGTTACCCACTTTTCCCCGTAGAATTAATCAACGACGTGCAACAGGTGGATCATATCATCTCTAACGAGAGCTGCATGCTTGTTCTGTCTTCGGACGGTTCTCTGGTTTATCCGGCGAACACAGGTACGGAACGGTTTGGCATCCTTTCGCTCGCCACGCTGATTGAACAGGCCATGCCTCGCGTTCGACACCATCGCTGAGGGGAGGGATTTGCGCACCATGCCCGAAGCCAATATTACCAAGCGGGCGCTGGGCGCCGCCTTAAAAACCCTGATGCAAACCCATGCGTTTCATAAAATCAGCGTCGGGGACATATGCGAACAATGCGGGATGCACCGAAAAAGTTTCTATTATCATTTTCAGGACAAGTATGATTTGCTCAACTGGGTATTCTACAGTGAATTTATGCAGCTGTTGGATACCGATCATCAGAGCGATCTATGGACCTATCTTCGTAAAATCTGTGATTATTTTGCCGAAAACCGTCAGTTCTATATCAACGCTTTTGCCATTGAGGGACAAAACGCCTTCAGCGATACGTTTAACGAAACGTTGGAAGCAATTTTAAGCGCTTATTTCCGGCCGGAAATCCGGGATGACGAAGTTCGGGAGTTTTACTGTGTGTTTCTCAGCGACGCGTTGCGTTGCGCGATCGTGCGCTGGCTGAGAGACGGAAAACCCGCCAGCGCTGAGCAGTTTGTTTCTCTCTGCCGTCGCACGGTAGACAGTTCGACAATTCGTAATACCGCAAGCCAGTCGGCTGGAAAAAGCGTGGAATAAGAAGAGGTAAAAACACAGCCTCCGTCGCCAGGCATTCTGCCTTGCCACCGGAGGCTGTATACTGTCATATTAACATCAGCAAAACGCTCAGGCTTCGTACAGTGCGCCGCTGTTTTGCTTGTTCAGCGTACCTTCCAGCTCAATCTGCATCACCTTCACCAGTGACGTAACCACCGGTCTGTGGCGCATCCCTTTGGGTACAATCACCATTTCTCCGGGAGCAAGCGTGATCTGCCCATCATCGGTCTCTACCGTAAAGCTGCCTTCCAGCAACAGGAATAATTCGTCGCTGTGTTCGTGTACGTGAAAATCCAGCGTGCGGTCTTCCACCCGCACAACGCTTACCACTCCGCCGTTCAGTTTCCCTACAGCGTCGTACACATACAACCCCTTTGTGGCATTCGCGGCGTCCAGCAGATTCACTTTTTCAAGCATGCTCATTTCCCTTTCTGAAACAGGAATCTGGCGCGGCCGAACAGAGATTTAACGCTGTCGCGTTCAAATATCCATCCGAAACCGAGTGTGATCGCCGAAGCGTAGATGCACAGCGGCACCGCCAGCGTGATCCACTTAAAAAAGCCGTTGATATCCAGCAGATGAAACGCCAGGAACGGTCCGGCAATCAGCGCTACCTCCGCCATCATGCGCAGGATTCGCTTCAGGGTTTCCTGCCAGGGCAAATGCGTGATGAACTTAGGCACGAACCACAATTGCAGGATGGTACGCAGGATGTTGGACAGGATAATGCCCGAGAGAATACCGACGACCGCCATGGTCATGCTGGTTTGCAGCCCCCAGAGACCCAGCCCCAGACCCAGCGAGACAGCCGCGATCACCTGTGCGGTGCACTGGTGCCGCGTCTCCTTAAACTTACCGCTTGCTGTAATCATCAGGTCCATCGGCATTTTTCCATGATCCGTAATTGCTTCCAGAACCACCATGATGCCGATCAGCGGCGCGGAATAGTTGGCGTCGGTGATCTTATCGGTATACAGCACCACGAAAGGAACGATCATAATGGCCGCTACGGAAAACAGCACCGTAGTGATCGCAAGGTACAGGTATTCAAAATCACGATACGCTTGCTGGAATTTCTCCTGCTGACCACGCACCAGCAAATCGCCGAAACCAGAGTAGATGCCAGTGGTGGTCATCTTGAGGATCCCCCACAGGCCGACCGTGACCATGTTGTAGGTGCCGTATACGGAGATCATCGCCGCGTCACGGGTGATGATCGTGGTAAGCATGATTGCGGCGCTCTGATGGAACGCCGTGGTAAACTGCTGGTACATCGCGTCCCACCGGCGGGCCAGCGCCGCTTTATTCGGCTTTGCGAACGCATTCACCTGCGGATAGACTTTCTTTACATAGCTGCCCAGAATCAGCGGGCGGATCATGATGGTGAGCGACGCGGCCAGCCGGACAATGATGATGTTCGTCCGCAGATACGCCAGCACCACGATAGCGGCCGTTTGCAGCAGAAGCGACGACATGCTGGCCAGGCTGATCATAAAGGTCCGCTGGTCCGCGGTCAGCAAAACGCGGTAGCGGGAAAGCGTGAAGAACTCCAATGCGCCGGATATCCCCATCGCGCAGATGAGCAGGAAAACGCTGAGGTAGCTCATCAGGTCGCCGTTGATCGTTTCGACCGGCACAATAAAGGGATAGACGGCCGCCAGAACCACTGTAAGTCCGACGAACATCCATCCCGCGATATTATAAAATTGCCGTGCGGCTGACACGATGGCGCTGACGCCATCGTAATCCTTATCCGCAAGCGGTTTATACAGGCTGTATACAACAGCGGCGGCCAAACCCGCTTCCACCAGACGGAAATAGGTTAAGAACTCGTTTGCGCTCACGATCAGGCCGTTGACCTGCGAGCCATAAAACAGCATCATCAGGCGCGGCGTCACAAAGCCCATCAGCATGGCGGTAAGCTGGTAGGCGGCCGTAAATACGGTGTTCTGCACAAAGCGCGACGTACGGGTGTTGTTGCGGTAATTCAAGGCCGTATCCCTCATTATCGATCCAGATGGAGCGGTCTGCGCTCGTTTTCCGGCGGTGGGGTCATGTAATCTGGGCCGTACAGGCTGGTCAGTACTGTGCCCGCATCCCGCGGCACACGCAGGATCAGTGTTTCAAAGGGTGTGGGAATGGGATTGGCAAAGGTATCCCGGTCAAATGCCATCGTTAGCAGGTTAAATGCCCCATCGCTCATGTGGAGCTGCGAACCGGATGCGCCGGTGCGGGCCACACGCGCATAAGCGGCAAGCAGGCTTTGGCGGGAGAACGGCAATCCCAGCAGGTTCGTACCCCATAACAACAATCGCTTATCAAAAGAAAAGCGGCGATAGTCAACCTGCTTTTTCAGCATCCCCTGCAGCATGCGAAGCCGGAAGAGTTTCCACGCGCGCGTGACAGCACCCTGCGGCAGCGGGTCGAGGATAAACAGATCCACAAACGCGTCGCCGTCCGCCTTGCGCACGCGTGGCACCCATGTATCGGTTAAATCCAGCGTGAAGCCTTGCCCACACTGTGTGGGATAAAGCGCTGCAAAGCGGTCGTAACTGTCGCGCGGAAGCACAAGGTCCACATCATCGTCCCATGGAATAAACCCCCGGTGGCGTACCGCCCCAAGGAGCGTACCGCACATGGCGCTGTAGGGAAGCTGGTTCTTTTCCAGCACGCGCACCGTATCCGCAAGCACGTCCAGCAGTTCGGCATGCACACATCCCAAACCGTAATCCGTCATGCTTTTCCTTCCAAAACAGCCTGCGCCCTGTCGGCCACCCCCGGGCCATCCAGACCGTAGTAGGCTTCCAGATAGGCCTGATCGCCCACAATGGAGCTGTATCGGTCGTTCATGCCGATGCGCACCACCCGCGC
>DAOPZG010000184.1:0-4208 GCA_035353235.1 Candidatus Limiplasma sp. | reverse complement strand
CGGAAGCAGCCGGACCTGAACTACCATAATCCCAAAGTCATCGAAGAGGTCAAGGGTATTATGCGTTTCTGGCTGGACAAGGGCGCGTCCGGTTTTCGCTGCGATGTGATCAACGTGCTTTATAAAACCTCGCTGGAGGACGGCGTGAAGCGCGTGGCGGTGCAGGGGCTGGAGCATTACAAGTCGCAGGAAGGCTGCCACGAGATTTTGCGACAACTGCGGCGGGACGTACTGGACGGGTACGATTGTTTTACTGTGGGCGAAACCGCGATGGTGGACCTGCCGGAAGCGCGGGACCTTTGCGAACCGGAGCGGAAAGAGCTGAACATGCTGTTCTATTTCGACCATTTGGAAGTGGACCGTCGGGTTGCCCGCTACGTGCCCAAGAAGTTCAGGGCGAAAAATCTGCTGAAGGTGTATACCAAGTGGCAGCAGGGACTGAGTTGGAACGCGCTCTATCTGGAGAACCACGATCAACCGCGCATCGTATCCCATTACGGGAACGATTCGGCATACCGCGAACGCAGCGCCAAACTGCTGGCCACGCTGGAACTGACCCTGAAGGGTACGCCGTATATTTATCAGGGACAGGAAATCGGAATGACCAATTTCGACTTTACCGATCTGTCGCAACTCAACGATGTGGAAAGCCGCAACGTGGATTCACTGATGAAGAAAAAACACATCCCGGCGTTCTTACGCTGGAAGTGGATTGCGCAGGCCTCCCGGGACAACGCGCGTACGCCGATGCAATGGTCGGCGGAAAAGGGCGCGGGCTTTACTGCGGGTACGCCGTGGCTGGGAATCAACGGGAACCACACGACGATTAATTACCGGGCGCAGGAAAACGACCCGCATTCCGTGCTGCAGTATTACCGTCGGATGATTGCGCTTCGCGCGGGCAGCGAAACGTTGAAATACGGGGATTTCACTCCGCTGTATGCCGATAACCGGGTGATGGTTTACGCGCGTACCCGCGAAGGCGAGCGCCTGACCGTGATCCTCAACTTCTCCAGCCGGACGGCGAAAGCGGCGTATACAGGTGAAGTACTGGTCTCCAACATGGAGCGAACCGTCTATGACGGTACGTTGGCGCCCTGGGAAGCCATGGTGCTTAAAAACGGGGAGGGAAATGCGTGATCTCGTTTCAGAATCAGGAATTTCGCCTGACGACGGATGAAACCAGTTACTGGTTCCGCGTTACACCTTTCGGCCATCTGGAGCATGTGTATTACGGCGTGCGCCTGCCGGATACGCAAGGGATGGAGCCACTGGCACTGAAGCACAGTATCGTATCCGGCGGAACGGTTGCCTACAGCGAGAAGGACTCAGCCTATAGTCTGGACACCTTGTGCCTGGAGTGGTCCGGAATCGGCAAAGGGGATTTTCGGGAAACACCTGCGGAGATCAAGATGCCGGACGGTACCTATACGGCGGATTTCTGCTACCAAAGCCATACGATTACGGACGGATGCGCGCCGATGGAGACACTGCCATCGGCATACGGCGGCGCGGAGGAGTGCCAGACCCTTACCGTTACGCTGCTGGACGCCAGCAACCGCGTAACGCTCATGTTGTATTACACTGTTTTTAAGAAAACAGATGTGATTACCCGGCGCGCGGTGCTGGAAAACGAGAACGAAAAACCGCTTACAATCCGCAAGATGCTGAGCATGATGCTGGATATGCCCAACGACGCATTCCGGATGATTACCTTTGATGGAAACTGGATCAAGGAAGCGCATCGGCACGAACGCGCGATCAGCTACGGGATTACCGTCAACTCCTCCACCACAGGGGACAGCAGCAACCGCCACAATCCCGGCTTCCTGCTGGCGGCGAAGGAAACCGGAGAAGATCACGGTTCGGTTTACGGTTTTAATCTTGTCTACAGCGGCAATCATTACAGCACTGTGGAACTGTCCGACCAGAACCTGGTGCGGGTGGGAGTGGGGATCAACCCGCTTTGCTTTGAGTGGACGCTGAAACAGGGGGAACGTTTCGAAACGCCGGAAGCGGTGTTGTCTTATTCCGACCGGGGATTCAACGGGTTGTCCCAGCACTTTCACGCTTTCGTGAACGAGCACATCGTGCGCGGGGACTGGAAGGGCAAAGAACGCCCGGTTCTTTTAAATGAATGGGAAGCGAATTTTTTTGATTTTTCCCGGGGCGGGCTGTTAAAACTGGCGAGGCGCGCTAAGAAGGCCGGGGTCGAGCTTTTTGTGCTGGATGACGGTTGGTTTGGCAAGCGCGACGACGACAGGGCGGGGTTGGGGGATTACACCGTCAACCGCCGCAAGTTGCCCCGGGGGATGAAGGAATTTGCGCATAGCGTTCACCAGATCGGGTTGCAGTTCGGGCTGTGGTTTGAACCGGAAATGGTCAATCCGGACAGCGATCTGTACCGCGCGCACCCGGAGTACGCGCTGGGCACGCCGGGGAAAACGCCCGCTCTGGGCCGCAACCAGTTGGTGCTGGACCTTTGCAACCCGGCGGTGCGCGACTACATTGTAACGAACGTGTCAAACCTGCTGGATACCTGCGGCATCGACTACGTGAAATGGGATTACAACCGCCACATCACCGACGCGTGTTCAGTCTGCATCGCCAATCAGGGTGAATTTTACCACCGGTATATGCTTGGTCTGTACGATGTGCTTGGGCGCATCTTCGGGCCGCGTCCGCGGGTGCTGCTGGAAAGCTGCTCCAGCGGAGGAAACCGCTTTGATCTGGGCATGATGTGCTTTTCTCCGCAGGTCTGGTCGTCGGACGATACCGACCCCGTCGAGAGGCTGAGCATTCAGGGAGGGCTAAGCTACCTGTATCCTCTTTCCACCATGGGCGCGCACGTGTCCGCTGCTCCCAACCAGCAGACCCTCCGGGATATGCCGTTTGCCACCCGGTTTAACGTGGCGGCTTTCGGCTGCCTGGGATATGAGCTGGACCTGAAACACCTGACCCATGCGCAGCGGTTGGAGGTGAAGGATCAGATCGCTTTTTACAAGCGGTATCGCCGGGTTTTCCAGTATGGCCGGTTCTGGCGAAGCGAACCCCGAAAGGCCAACCAGACCGCCTGGCACTGCGTTGCCGACGATGGCGCAACAGGCGTGAGCGGCTTTTTCCAAACGCAGGTCAACGCCGCCGAAACATTCGACCGTCTGCGGCCGATGGGGCTGCTGCCGGATCACACGTACAGTCTGCAAACCCGACCGCAAAAGATTGCCCTGCGGCGATTCGGCGATCTGGTGAACCATGTGCTGCCAGTGCGGCTGAACCCTAACGGATGGCTATTTTCTCTGATCAACCGTTACTATGCGCTTACAGACTGTGTAGAACGTTATCAAGGCTGCGGAAGGGCGCTGATGGATGGCGTGATGCTAAATAACCAGTTTATCGGCACGGGACAAAATCCTCAGGTGCGCCTGTTGTCGGACTACGGTTCCAGCCTGTATGTAATTGAAGCGGAAAACGACGCGCAACCGGATGAAAAGGTCGGTTGAAATAGAGGGGGATACGGCGGTGCAGAAGAATTACGATCAGCGGAACCATTACTGCTTTGGGTTGGGCACCATTGGCCGGGACATGTTCTATTCCATGGTAAGCATGTATATCATGGTTTATATCACCGAGGTACTGAATGTGCCGGATGCGACGCTGGCAGTGATGACGGTGCTGCTGCTGGTTCTGCGGGCGTTTGACGCGTTCAACGACCCCATTATGGGCCTTGTGGTGGATAACACCCGTTCCCGGTTCGGAAAATTCAAACCGTGGATACTGGTGGGCGCGCTGCTGGGCGGCGTAAGCATGGTACTGATGTTTTATGATATGGGCCTGACCGGCGCTGCCTACGCGGTGGTGTTTGCCCTGTGCTATCTGTTCTGGGATGTTTTTTACGGCCTGAACGATATCGCTTACTGGTCCATGATGCCTTCGCTGTCTACCGACCAGAAGCAGCGGGAAAAGATCGGTTCGTTTGCGCGTATTTGCGCCAACATCGGCCTTTTCAGCGTTGTGGTGGGCATTATCCCGGCGACCAACGCGCTTTCTGCAGCACTTGGCAGTGCGAAGCAGGGATGGTTCGCCTTCGCGGTCATCATAGCGCTGCTGATGCTCGGCTTCCAGATGATTACACTGTTTGGTGTGAAGGAGCAGAAAGGGTATTTTAAGCAGGAAGAAAAAACCACCCTGCGCGGCATGATCAAGGTCAT
>DAOPZG010000183.1:0-4225 GCA_035353235.1 Candidatus Limiplasma sp. | reverse complement strand
ACTATTTTTCTCAAAAATCGAAAAATTTGTTTTTCCCTTGTTTTTTCTGCTCTGTCTGTTGATTTGTGCAGTCATTTGGCCCCGGCACACTTAATATGCCGGGGCCTGCTTATGTTGTTTTGAATCAGTTGTCTGTTTCAGTTCGCAGCCGGTGTCGCCGTTGCGGTTGCGTCTGCGGCAGTGGTATTGGCGGGCGTTGGCATCGTCTGAATGGAGAGGGCTGTGTATCCGTTGGTTTCATCCCCGCTGTACATTACGCTGACCATCGTATCCACAGTCAGGTTCGCAAGTTCAATCGCCGTATTATCCGCAGAGGTAATGGTGGTATTGGAGGTGACCGTAAAAGTGATTGTCTGCTGGTCGGCAGGGTTCATCTGCCCGTTCGCATCCGGCGCATTCCCGTTCTGCTGACCGTTACCGTTTTGCGGGCCTTTTCTCTGTTGATTCTGTCCGTTTGCATCCGGCGTCGCCTGGGTGCCTGCGTCCGCCGTACCCGCGTTGCCGCCTTGCGGCGCATTCCCGTTCTGCTGACCGTTGCCGTTTTGCGGGGGTTGTCCCTGATCGCCAGGCGCGTTGCCGTCCGGTTTTCCGTTACCGCCCTGCGGGCCGCTCATCCCGGTCACGGTAACCGTCATTGCCGTAGTATCCACCGCGGTAATTTTACCCATTAAAACCGGATTTTCGGGCGTTTGGGTTATCGCGGCACTTGTGTTATTTTCCGCTATGGATAACCCCGCGAACGCCATCAGAATAATGACCGACAGGATAACCGAAAACATTTTTTTCATATCGTTCCCTCCTGTTCTTTCCCGTTCGGAACAAGATCAGCATACCTGGTTTCCGTGTCGAATATGTGAATGCCACGGGATCAAACACGGAAACCTGCCTGTGATTGTTCTGTTGTCACGCACCGTTTGCCGGATGCGAACGGGCATATACAAACACCCCGTGCGCGATAGGCGCACGGGGTGTTTTTCCTGATTAATTCAACTGATTAGTTGCTGGCAGTCGCGGTATCGGTGGGCGCACCCGTAGCAGCGGAATCATCGGCAGCCGCAGCATCCACAGCCGGCAGTTCCGGCAGCGTCTGGATGGTCAGCGCGGAGTAGCCGTTGGTATCGTCGCCGCTGAAGGTAACGCATACCGGCATACCCACGGTCAGATCGGCGATCGTCAGGGTGGCGGTCGCATCCGCAGCATTGCTCAGAACGCTCTCGTCGGTGATGGCGAAGGTCATTTCCTGCGCGGCATCGGCAGCAACCGTGGCATCAGCCGCGGGGGCCTCAGTCGCATCAGCGGCCGGAGAAGCAGAGGCATCGGCATCAACCGCAACAGCAGCCAGCACATCGCTCAAATTCTGCATCGTGCCGGATACGGTTACAGTCTTGGCGTCAGGATCAATTGCGGTGATTGTGCCAACATAGGCAGTCTCATCCGCCGCAACGGTCGCGGTCGCTTCCGGGGTAGCAGTAGCGCTCTCGGCCAGAGAGAAGCTGGCAAAGGCCATCAGAACCAGAACAGACATCATCAAGCATACTATCCGTTTCATTTGAATATCCCTCCTGAATTTTGTTCTCCCGAATGGAACGGCTCATAAGGTAGTTCCGGAATGTGTTCGTTGTGTGAACAATGGCTGTTTTTCATAAGAAAACGCCCTGCTGATCTGGTCTGTTCTTTTCCGCGGCACACGTAAAAAAGTCTTGAAAAGCAGGCTGTTCTACCCGCAGACACATACGAACAATTTGCGTAAACGCTTGCAAAACGCGCGCCTTTTTGGTATCCTCATCTCAGGAATATGGAGGAGGAAGCATATGAAAGAGCTTCGCGAAGCAATCTTACAGCAGGGCTTCGGCATCGGTCAGGACATTGTGAAGGTGGATATGTTTTTAAACCACCGGCTGGATATCGAACTGCTGACCAAAATCGGACAGGCCTTTCACGAGGCGTTTGCTGACGAAAGAGTGGACATGATCCTCACCGTTGAATCCAGCGGTATCGCGGCCGCTATCACCACCGCGCAGGCCTTTGGAAACGTACCTGTTATCTTTGCCAAGAAAAGCAAAACCACCAGCACCCTGAGCAGCGATGTGTACGAAGCGAAGGTGTACAGTTTCACCCACAAAACTGATAATTATATCCGCATTGCAAAAAACTATCTTCCCTCCGGTTCACATGTGCTGATTATTGATGATTTTCTGGCCAACGGCGAAGCAGCCGAGGGGCTGGCGGAAATCGTTCGCCAGGCGGACGCGCACATAGCCGGAATCGGCGTGTGCATCGAAAAAGGCTTTCAGCCGGGCGGGCAACGGTTGCGCAACGAAGGGTACCGCGTGGTGTCGCTGGCTACGGTGACCGGTATCGAGAACGGAAAACTTTGCCTTGCCGAGACCGACGGGGATTGACGCGCCGTCTTCGCCTGTGCTACAATCCTTTCGTACCTGCGGTTGCAATTTGCAATCAGAAATTTTGAAACGGAGCTGAAAAGATGCGTCAATAATCCTGCCACCCCTTCCTGAATCAGGGAGAGCGAAACCCGTTTGCCCACGCAAAACGGATTTTTCGTTGTGGCGGGAAAGCGCAGCCGAAAGGCTCTGTTTTTATTTGCGTTTTTTCGCTTTCTCCCTTCCCACTTAGGCAAGCGATGGATCATCGCTTACCTCGAACGGAGAAGAATTACATGGCTCAAATACAAATCTCCCATCTCACATTCGGTTATGACGGCAGCGCGGAGGATGTGTTTACCGATCTCTCCTGCCGTTTGGACAGCCAGTGGCGGCTGGGGTTAATTGGTCGCAACGGGCGGGGGAAAACCACTCTGCTGCGCCTCCTGGCGGGCGAACTCTGCCCCCGGGAAGGTGCCCTGACCCTTCCATGCAAGCCGGTACTTTTCCCCTTTACGCTTCCCGATTCCCGAGGAACCACGCTGGATACACTTCTTGCCTGCGCACCGGACACGCCGGAATGGCGGCTGGTGCAGGAAGCAAGCCGTCTCGGCTTGCCCGTAGAAGCCTTATCACGCCCTTACAACACCCTGAGCCGCGGGGAGCAGACTAAAGCCCAGCTGGCCGCGCTGTTTGCCCGTGAGGACGCCTATCCCCTGATCGACGAGCCTACCAACCATCTCGACCTTCACGGGCGGGAGCTGGTTGCGGATTATCTGTCCCGGCAGAACGGGTTTCTGCTGGTCAGCCACGACCGCGCGTTCTTAAACCGCTGCATCGACCACACGCTGTCCCTCAACCGCGCCACCGTAACGGTGCAGCAGGGAGATTTTGATACCTGGGAACGGGAATGGTCGCTGAAAAACGAATCGGAACAGGCTCGCAACGAGCAGTTGCAGAAAGATGTGGATCGCCTTACGGAAAGCGCCCGCAGGCAGGCGGAGTGGAGCCGCAAATGCGAAAAGGGTAAATACCGCGTCGCGCCAAGCGAAGTCGCCGCCGTAGACCGGGGCTACGTAGGCGCGCGCGCCGCCGCCCTGATGAAGCGCTCGCTCAGCGCGCAGGCCCGCATCGAAAAAAGCATCGACGAAAAGCGGGGTCTGATGAAAGACGTCGAACAGGTTGGCGAGCTGAAGCTTTCTCCGCTGGACCCGCCCAAACGGATTCTGGCGGATATCCGCGACGGGATGGTTCGTTATGACGGGCATGCCGTATGCGAACATATCCGCTTTACGCTGGAACGGGGCGACCGCGTCGCGCTGATCGGCCGCAACGGCGCGGGGAAAAGCAGTATCCTCAAGTCCCTGTGCGGCCTGTCCGACGCGCTGCAGGGAGACGTAAGCATTTCCGGAAGTCTGACGATCAGTTATGTGCCACAGTCCTCAGAAGGGTTACATGGAAGCCTGCGGGCGTTTATCGCCGAACGGAACGCGGACGAAACGCTGTTTAAAGCCATCCTGCGTAATATGGATTTTGGCCGCCAGCAATTCGATAAAACCATTGAACAGTATAGTGAAGGGCAGAAAAAGAAACTGCTGCTGGCCCGGAGTCTTTGCGAAAAAGCCCACCTGTACGTATGGGACGAACCACTGAACTACATCGATGTTTTCAGCCGTATCCAGCTGGAAACCCTGATCCTTCAGGCCCGGCCGACGCTACTGATGGTGGAGCACGACCGTGCGTTTCTTACGCGCGTATGCACAAAAACCATAGATTTGGATGTATAAAGAAGTATGACGGTACAACCCTCAACCGCTTGTCAGTTCATCCTGTCTGTGTTATCA
>DAOPZG010000182.1:920-4268 GCA_035353235.1 Candidatus Limiplasma sp. | reverse complement strand
CCGCGGAACCGGCAAAGTCCACAACACCGTGACCAAGGCCGAAATTCACGCCCAGGGTAGCCATCCAGCCACCGCCCCAGACCCAGTTGGCGAAGAACGGATAGAGGATCATGGAAATAAAGAAGGAGGTAATCACAACGGCAGAATACTTCACGCGTTCCGCCATAGCGCCGGTGGGGATGGTTACGGTCGTATCCATAAAGACCATCTGGAAGAAGAACAACGCGTAAACGCCTGCGTCATAGGTGCCATTGAGCATGAATCCTTTATGCCCCATTATGCCGCCCAAACCGGGAATGGAAAGCATAGCGTTTAATACGCCGCCGCCGTTGCCAAGGCCGATTGCGCCGCCGGAACCGCCCATCTGGATGGCGAAACCAACCAGGAAGTAGCCAACAGCACCGACCAGAAATACCATGAAGTTCATGGTGATGGTATGAGCCGCGTTCTTGCCGCGGCAGAAACCGGTTTCCACCATTGCAAAACCACACTGGAAGAAAAACACCAGGAACGCGCACAGCATCACCCAGGTGAAGTTGGCCCCGAAATAGGCCTTGTTGGCCGTAACGGCGACATCGCTGACAGTCTCACTGCCGGTGATGGCGGTATAACCAGCCCCCGTAGGGTCGCCGCTCTCCGCAAAGGCTGCCAGCGGCAGCACCGTGAGAAACACGATGATTAGAACGAGAATGAATAAACTCTTTCGATGATCCTTCATAATTCCACCCCATTCCATATTAATAATGAAAATGTATGTTTCTGGCAACCTTATTTTTTGAAATTGCCCCAGGAAAACTTCGAAGGCGCTGCATACAGTTTGACTTGCAGTTTTCGTACCGACAGCGTGTACCGCACACCCAGGAATGCGATCACGGCGCCGAACAGAGCCCCCGGTAACGAGGATTGCAGGACGGTGAACTCCGTTTGATGTAATAAGCCAAATACGAATAAGGCAACTCCAAGCACAGTGATCAGCCCGGAAACAGCGAAGAGGCACCAGACGGCGACTCTCTTGCCAGTGGTGACGCCGGCAGCCGTACGTGTTTTCATACATTCACCTCCTTGAACATCATAGGACAGGGTACAATATATAAAAAAAGAAGCCTGAAAAAAATCAGGCTTCTTTGCCCTTCGCATAAAGCGATACGCAGATCAATGAAAAGCGCAACGAGGAAGCGAAGGAAAACGTTCTTTCGGTCTCCGGTAAGCCAAAACGTACGGTTTTCCCGGAAACTGAGATCATCATACATCGTCTTATCTTTATCGTCAATAGGGAATTTGCAGTATTCCGGAAAAAACTTGCAAAACGAAGAATCAACCGGATGCACTTAAGCATACTCAAGTGTACCGGCACGTTGAATTGCATATTACGAATATTACTGGCTTGCCACATTCGCAATCCATACGGTCGAATCATCAAGGACTGAAAAATTCAAGCAGGTTGATTCACTCCGGCGGAGAATCTATGTTATAATTATTGCAAATATTGAAATACATGCTGACTGCCATTTCAGCATGCAGAAAGGGCGGAAGCGGGATTGTTCGCTGAATTTTTAGAGAGCCATCCTCTTGAAAGCCTGATAGTACCTCTTAATATGCGACATATGTATCCCCCCGTGCTGGATCAGAGAAGCTGGTCAAATCTGCCGGCGCAAACACGCGATGCCCTGATCCAATGGGGTAACGAAGCCCTTGACGGATATCCGCAACTTTCCGCGACGATTTATCTGCAATATGCGAGAACAGGTAATCGAAAATCATTTGAAACTCCGTATTTTCAACGAAGAAGTCTGTTGATCGGTGCGACGCTTGCGGAATGCGTTACGGGAAACAAACGGTATCTGGATACGGTCATGAACGGGCTATGGTTTATATGCGAAGAAAGCAGTTGGGTTATCAGCGCTCACAACGCCGCACCGAACGGAAAACGTGATAAACAGCATCTGTTGCCGGATACCAAGGCACCCGACATCGATCTTTTTTCCGCGCAAACTGCGTCAACGCTGGCTTACGTGATTGATATTCTCTCCGATGAATTAGATGAACTGACCCCTGTATTAATTCAGCGGGTACGCGACGAAATAGAAAAAAGGATTTTCACACCATTCCTGAATCGAGACGATTTCTGGTGGATGGGCCTTACCCGGAGAGCGTTGAATAACTGGACGCCATGGATTTTATCCAATGTGATGGACGCGTTTCTCCTGCTGGAAGTCGACACGCGCCGATTGGCGAAGGCACTGGACCGCTCGATGCTGATTCTGGACCGTTATCTGGAAAGCCTGCCGGAAGACGGAGGCTGTGATGAAGGCTGCGGGTATTGGAACGTAGCGGGAGCAAGCTTGCTGGACTGTCTGGAAAATCTACGGATCGCCACGGGTGGAAAGGCATGCTTCTATGACAACCCGCTTATTCGCGCCGTAGCTCAATTCCCGATGAAGGCTCATATTGATGGACCCTGGTACTGGAATTTTGCAGACTGCGACGCAAAACCGGTGCTGGATGGGGAACGCGTTTATACTTATGGAATTCGTACGGAGAATGGCAATTTGGCCTCGCTTGGTAATGATATATGTGATTACCACACAACGCCACGCCCGATCGATACGCCTCAGATGAACCGCGTACTGTCCTATCTTTTCACTAGGCGGAATATCAAAGCCATTGAAACCAGATCAGATGATAAACATACGGTCTTCATGCCTAACTTGCAGGTATGGGCGATGAAGAAAGACGGTATCTACGCTGCATTGAAGGGCGGAAATAATGGGGAAAGCCATAATCATAACGATGTTGGCAACGTGATTGTGTACCTTGAAGGTAAACCCGCAATCATCGATGCCGGGAACATGACTTATACGGCGCTCACCTTCTCAGAGAAAAGATATACGCTCTGGAATATCCGTTCCGCCTATCATAATCTGCCAATCATCGGCGGGATAGAGCAAAAACCGGGCGCCGAATACCGAACGAAATTCTTTGAAGAACGCGATACGGGAGCGATAGCAGAACTGCAAACAGCGTATCCGCCGGAAGCCGGACTGATTCTTTTCCGCCGGGAATTATACATGGATGAAAGCGCGGCAGTAACGGATAATCTGGAACTGCGTGAGCCTACGGAGGTTACCTGGGTCTGGATGCTACGCTCCAAACCGGAAACTTTTTCGACTGAAAAAGGGATGACGGAACTGACGGCGGGGAATCTTCGGATGCGATTCTCCGACACCTTATCGTATCGTTGGGAGGAAATACCCGTAAATGACGAAAGAATGGCGCTAAGCTTTCCGGGAAGTCTGTTTCGGTTGCTGCTGACTGCAGGCCCAAGGATAAAGCACACTGAGCGATTTG
>DAOPZG010000182.1:0-910 GCA_035353235.1 Candidatus Limiplasma sp. | reverse complement strand
ATTTGAGTTTGATAAGGGGAAGAGCGATGAGTAACGTGGTGAGGGAGAACCCGTTACGTACCAGAACCGAGGTATCCAGAGCCGCAGCTGAGATATTATCGCCGTTACTTCCGTTGATGAGCGCGGGACGGTCACGTATCCACTTGGATGATACTGGCGCGGTTTACCCGGAAACCATTGCCGAAATGGAGGCGTTCGCGCGACCTTTGTGGGCAATTCTGCCGATGATGATGGGGAAGTGCCCGGAAGCGGAACCATTGTGGTCCTACTGGCAGAAGGGTATACGAAATGGAGTAAATCCGAATCATCCCGAATATTGGGGCATTGTGGGGGATTTCGATCAAAGGCTGGTCGAGATGGCGGTATTCGGCATGGGGATGTGCCTTTGCCCGGATTTATTCTTCTTCAAGCTTCCAAAGAAAACTCAAAACCAGCTCTATCTATGGCTCAACCAGATCAACGATCATGAAATCCCAAAGAATAATTGGGTCTTCTTTCGCGTGCTGGTCAACACCGGTTTTCGTATCTGCGGCCTTCCTTTCCCGGAAGAACGTCTAAAAGAGGATTTTGCGCTGATCGAGGCGCATTACGAGGGGGATGGCTGGTACTGCGACTACCAGACGCAGCACGATTATTATACCTTCTGGGCATTTCATTTTTACGGGCTTGTCTATTCCGTCGCAATGAAAGACGCTGATCCGCAGCGGGCGAATACCTACCGCGAACGCGCCTTACTGGTGGCCCGGGATTTTGCCTGCTGGTTTGATGCCGCCGGAAGTGCTTTACCATATGGGAGGAGTCTCACCTACCGGTTTGCGCAAAGCGCCTTTTTTACAGCGGCCGCGTACGCGGGGGCGGTAAGCGACGAAGTGGATTACGGCGTGTTAAAGCATCTCGTTTTAAACAATTT
>DAOPZG010000181.1:0-4352 GCA_035353235.1 Candidatus Limiplasma sp. | reverse complement strand
CAACGGCGGTTTCTCGGCGTTGGATACCGATCATATCCTGACCAATGTATTCTACGGCACCATCCTGTCCGCCACCTCGGTCAGCGTAAGCGTTGCGACGCTGAAAGAATTGAAACATTTAAACAGCCGGGTTGGCAACACCATTGTCGCTGCGGCGATTATGGACGATATTGTGGGGATCATCGTGTTATCCATCGTACTCGCCATGAAAAATCCGGACGCGGCAAACGTGGTCAGTCCCTGGCTGATTATCCTGAAAATGCTGATTTTCTTCGTGGTCATCGCATTGCTGGCATCCGGTATTGCAAGGCTGTTTAAAAAACTGGACAATAAATACCCTCGTCATCGGCTGGTGCCAATCTTCAGCATTTCGTTGTGCTTCCTGATCGCCTATGTGAGCGAACGATATTTCGATATCGCCGATATTACCGGCGCCTATATCGTCGGCTTGATTCTATCGACCAACCCGGACCGGCCCTATATCAACAGTAAGGCAGAAATGCTGGGATATATGATTTTTGTCCCCATCTTTTTTGCCAACATCGGGCTGACCACATCCCTGAGCCATATCAATATGGATTTTCTGCTCTTCGGTCTGGTGTTTATCGCTGCCGGAATGATTGGCAAGGTGCTGGGTTGCGGCGGGGCCGCGTTGCTGTGCCATTACACGCCGGGAGATTCTTTCCGCGTCGGCGTTGGGATGATGGCCCGCGCGGAGGTGGCGCTGGTAACCGCCCAGAAAGGGGTGGAAAGCGGCATCATTGACACATCCGTCATGCCGTTCATCGTACTGTTGATTATCATTACCAGCTTTGTAACGCCGATAGCCCTTGGGTATGCCTACCGGAAACATCCCCGCCATCTTCCTGCCCGTAAGCATGCCTGAAGCGTCTCTTTTCTCCGAATTATGACCGGCATTCGGATATGGCCGGAAAGAAATTTATCATTTGTGCAACGCCGCGCTACTCCGCGGCGTTTCTTTTGCGGGCGGGTTGTCGGTCAGCCGGTACCATGGTATAATTTGTCTGCCTTCTGCGCGGCAAATGCCGTTTGCGGGTATCCGTCCAAGCTATATCATCCTGTCGAAAAAGGAGCCCTATGAAAACCGTCATTTTGATTGCGGCGCATAAGCCGTATCCTATGCCCGATGATCCGGTCTATCTGCCCATCCATGTCGGTTGCTGCGGAAAGAAAAAACTCTTCGGGCAGGGAGACGATACCGGCGACAATATTTCTGCCAAAAACCCGAATTACTGCGAACTGACCGCCCTTTACTGGGCATGGAAGAACCTCGATTACGATGCCCTTGGGCTGGTGCATTACCGCCGCTATTTTGTCCGCAGGGCGCTGTTTAGCAAAAAGACGGAACGCATTTTGCGCGGAGCCGATTTTCAAGCTCAGCTTCAAAATGTGAAGATTCTGCTGCCCAAACCACGGCATTACTGGGTGGAAACCAGCTGGTCACAGTACGCGCACGCCCACCACGAGCAGGATTTGCAAATGACCCGCCAGATCATTGCGGAGCAGCATCCGGATGAGCTTTCCGCCTTTGATCAGGTCATGCAAAGGCGGACTGCCCACCGGTTCAACATGTTCGTGATGAAGCGGGAGCCTTTGAACGCCTATTGCTCATGGTTGTTCCCCATCCTGTTCATGCTGGAATCCCGGTTGGATATCAGTGGTTACACACCCAACGATGCGCGTGTGTTCGGCTTTATAGCAGAACGTTTGCTGGACGTATGGCTGGAAATTACCAACGCCGTTTACACGGAGTTACCCGTTGCTTTTATGGAAAAGCAGAACTGGTTTCAAAAGGGAACCGCATTCCTGATCCGAAAAATCCGCCGCCGACCCGGGCGCTAAACACACGGCCGCACGGCCGGAGGAGAATGGATAGAAATATGAACGGCGAATACGCGACGCTTTCGCAGGTACATACCCTGGCAGATCAAGCAGATCTGCTTACCTTCGACATTTTCGATACGCTGATTACCCGCCGCACGCTGCATCCCACCGATCTGTTCGCGCTGGTGGAGGCGCGCGCGCATAAGGAAATGGGGCTTTCCATCGCCTTCCGGCAGTTGCGCGTGAACTCGGAACACAATGCGTACCGCATCGTAGGCGGGGGGCTGGCCACACTGGACGATATTTATCTGGAGCTGGAAAAAACCGCGCGTCTTACCCGTGCCCAAGCCGATCGCCTGAAAGCGATCGAGCTGGAGGAGGAGGCGGAAAACGCATATCCCCGACTGGATATGCGCGCGTTGCTTAAGACATATCTCGCCGCCGGCAAACGGATCGCTTTGGTAAGCGATATGTACCTGCCTTCGGACGAAATCCGCAAACTGCTTTCCCGGTGCGGATACCCCGATAATCTCGAGCTTTGGGTTTCCTGCGAAAGAAACGGCATCAAAGCCGACGGCTCTCTGTGGCGGGCGTTTTTTAAGGCGCACCCCGACGAAAATACGCTGCATATCGGTGATAATGCCCATTCTGATTGCCGTGTGCTTACGGAGATGGGTCGCAAGGCCCTGTTGATTCCGAATCCTGCGGAGATGCTGCAGGCCTCCCCTCTGTACCCCAATCTGCGTCCTTTTGACGACGGTACGCCAGGCAACAGTCTGGTACTGGGCACGTTGGTCAACTGTCTTTTCCTGAATGCCGCGTTCGGCGGAAATCTGCCACTGAAAGACGCGGCCAGCGCATGGTTGGGTCCGGTGCTGGGCTGTTTCTTTCACTGGCTGGTGGATCAGGCGGATGATTCTCTGTTACTGTTCGTCACAAGAGAGGGGTATCTTTTTCAGCCGATTTATCAGCGCTACTGTGAAGCACGAAAAGTGCCGGAGCAACCCAATTGCCTGTATTATGCTTCCCGGCAGGCGGTCGCGTCCGCAAGCCTGCGTTCCGAGACCGACCTGAACGCGTTGGTGCAGCAGCCATTTACTGGCACGCTGGGCGCTTTCGCCCGCAGCCGGTTGAATTACGGCGCGCTTTCCGAGCAGGATGCGGCTGTTTCGGTTGAACTGCCCCGGATGAAGAATCACGTGCTGGAAATGCTTGCGCCTTACCAGGCGGATATCCTGTCGCGTTCCGCCACGGCTGCGGAGATTTACCGCGAATACACCGCTGAGATCCGCTCCGTTGCCCCGGGCAAACCCCTGACCATCGTAGATATCGGGTATCAGGGGACCGCGCAGTTTTATCTCAGCAGGTTGCTGAACGAAAAGATTGCGGGCCGTTATATTTTCCTGAACGAATATGTGCTGCCCCGCCAGTTGGATTGCCCCTGCGACAGTCTGGCGCTTACAGTGGACAGTATGCACCCCGTATACGAGAACCTGCTGTTTCTGGAAGCGGCGATTCAGGTGCCTTACGGACAGTTATTGTACCTCGCGCGCGACGGAAAGGGTGGGTTTACGCCGGTTTGCAACCATGCCGCGCAGGCCGCTTCGGAAGTGGCGACGGCGCAGCAAGGCTTCTCCGATTTTGTCACGCTGGAAGGCAGATGGGCCGAGCGGTATGGCGCGGCCTTCCGCCCCTCTCTCGCTCTGGCGGAAGAAATCTATATTTCCCTGATCCGCTTTGACCGCCTGCCGCCCGACCTGCTGAATGCGTTTCGGATTGACGACGCGTACTCCGGCAACGGCATGTGGGTATACGAGCCTTCTACGCATACCTGGCGTTCCAACGACGTGAAAGTTCCGCTGTCCTTTCTGGAAGGCGGTCGGTTGAACCGTTTAAAATATCAAATGAAGAATTACGTGAAGAAACACGCGCCTTCCGCAATATATGAACCTCTTCGTGTGTTTTGGACGAAATTTATCAAGTAAAAAATATTTTCGGATCAATTCCCATGCGCCACTTTCTTTCAAACTTATTACATAAGAAAATATGGATAAAATATAAAAAACGCCGTATTTCAAAGCATTCTGATTGTTTGTTGGCTGTACTTCAGGTGATTATTTCATGAAATAAGTCAAAACTGCGACAAACTATTGCAAATTTCGCACAAAAAGCTTATGATATTTAAGCATAGTATGGAAGGGTTGGGTTTCTTGATTCGTTAGATGCAAGAGGGCTCATCCAAATCGGCATTCGCCGCATTTGAATCCCTTCTGGGAAACCTCGTTCGTTCATCGCTGCCCAGGCGCGGTTCCGTCATCACAGGATGGTGCACGCGTCAAACCGCATGCCGGAGCGAAGATCGCAGACTAAGGAGGATCTGGAAATGCAAAATCTCCAAAAGAAGAACCTATGGAAACAGTGCCTCAGTATCGCGCTGTGTTTCACGCTGGTGTTCAGCAGCTTCCTGCTGACTGGCGGTGCGTTCGCCGAAGAAGGCGACCCCACCC
>DAOPZG010000180.1:0-4368 GCA_035353235.1 Candidatus Limiplasma sp. | reverse complement strand
AACGAATGGTTTGACGATTCTTCCATCCAGTGCCTGGCCCGGGAACGGAAGCTGGCGGTAGTGGGCACCTCCCTGTTTAACGGATTCGGGGTCAATATGGCGCATGGCGCGCGCTATGCGGATTATCTTCAGGACGAATGGATACCCGCGGTTCGGTCGCTTCTGCCTTGCCTGAGTGCCCGGCGGGAGCGTAACTATATCGCTGGCGCGTCCATGGGTGGGTTCGCCGCGTTCCGGCTGGCGATGAACCGGCCCGAATATTTCTGCCGTGCGGGCTCGCTTGCCGGGTCCATCGGCATGCCGATGATTTTTGAGCGTTTTGAACGCGGCATTCAGCCGGGGCATGATGATTTTTATCACGCGTTCGGCAGTTATCAAAATCTGGTGGGCAACCAGAACGATGTTATTGCAATGGCGAAAATGCGGGTAGCCGAAGGGATGGCGCCGCTATTGTATATGTGCTGCGGCACGGAAGATTTCGGATATGCGCTTAATACCATCGCGCGGGACGATCTGCGCCATATGGGGGCGAATGTGACCTGGCGCGAAGGGCCGGGCGAACATAACTTTGTGTGCTGGGATCGTATGCTGCCCGATTTTCTGGACTGGCTGGAGGGGAGAAGCGAATGATCGTGATAACAGGCCGGGTGCATCTGGCACCGCTCGGCATCGCCAACACATTTCATCTGGCGTTGCCGGACAGCGCCACCCATGGCGATAAACGACTGCCCTATATGGTATGCCTGCACGATTACGGACAGAACGGCGAACGGATGCTGCAGGAAACCAATTGGGAGACTTATGTGGAAAAGGCACAGACAGCTTTGCTGTTTCCGGATGGGCAGAACAGCTGTTTCATGGATATGGCTTTCGGCCCCGCATGGGGAAGTTATCTGCTCAACGGGCTGATGCCTTATGCGGAACGTACTTTTCCCCTTTGCGGCAAGCCTGCTCTGTTGGGAGAGGGCACGGGCGGCTGGGCTGCGGCGCGGCTGGAGGCACGCTGGCCGGGGCGCTTCCGCGCGTGTGCCGCGATCAACGCGGATCGGGAACTGACCGCGCATTACGCGGCCGGGGCGTTGACGGACCGACCGGATCTGGAGGCTGTCTTTGGCGATCCCGGTACGGTACGCGCCGAGCCCCTGTGTGCTCAAACCCTGTGGCGGGAAGGGCCGGACGCGATGGCGGAAGCGTTGGAAGCGATGATAATGAACGACGGGAGCACGATTGAATGAAGGATCAGCGGATATTCACCCGGGATTTTATTCTGGCGTTTGCCGCGGCGGGCTTGATTCGTATCTGTTACCAGATTCAGAATACCGTTACGCCGCTGTATGCGAAAAGCCTTGGGTTTTCCGCGGCGTCCATCGGCCTGCTGACCACGGTAACCACGATCGCGTCGCTGGTGCTTCGCCCTTTTCTGGGTGGATGGCTGGACCGGTACGGTCGCAAATGGATTGCTATTATCGGCACGGCGATGTTTACCCTTGCGACGTTCTGGAACGGCTATGCGGCGGCCATCGCTGTATTGATTGTGGTAAAAGCGTTTCAGGGGCTTGGGTTTTCGGCGCATACAACGGCGGTTAATACCATGGCGACCGATGTGCTGCCGGAAAAGAGAATGTCTGAGGGCATCGGTTATATGGGGCTGACGGGTTCTCTTTCGCTGGCTGTTGCTCCGGCAATCGCGCTGGCCATGATCGGCGGCGGGGTTTATCGCCCGGCTTATACCACCGCGTTCGCGGTGGGCGCGCTCGCGACGGTCTCCCTGCTGTTTTTTCAGGGAAAACCCAAGAAGAGCGAACGGCCCGCCGGAGAGGAACCGGCCCGAGGAATCGCGCGCTTCTTTGAACCAAAGGCGTTTAAACCCTCGGCGATTATGCTGCTGCTGGGCCTTTGCGGGGCGGCACCCTCCACCTTTCTGGCGATGTTCGCGATCGGGCGGGGGTTCGGCACCGACCAGATCAGTTTGTATTTCACCATCAACGCCGTGGCGCTGGCGGCAGCGAGGCTTTTTGGCGCGCGAATCGCGCGCAGGCTGACCATGCGGTGTGCGGTGCTGTACGCGACGGTACTGGACGTGGCTGCGTTTCTGCTGATCGGGTTTGCGGACAGTGCCTGGATGCTGTGGCTGGCGGCGGTGCTGTACGGCCTTGGCTACGGTACGATTTATCCGCTGCTGAACGCGGCGGCGATCACACAAGCGCCTCCGGAACGGCGCGGCACAGCGATGGCGACATTCCTGACCGCGATGGACGTGGGCGTGGGTTTTGGCGCGAGCGTTTGGGGGCTGCTGGTGGATTGGCTGGGGATGGGCGTGCTGTTTCCGCTGTGCGCGGCGGTATCGGTTCTGGCTTATGGGTTATATCGAATCCTGATGAAGAATGAAAAGGAGACGTTCGCATGACGCACGATCTGGTTACGGGTTTCTGCACACCGGAGGCCGCCGGGCTGAGCAGCACGGACGTACTGCGCTGTCTGCGGGAGTTGGACGCAAGCGGTAATGAAATTCACGGTTTCGTGGCGGCCCGTCATGGCCGTATCTTCGCGGAGAGCTATCTGGCCCCCTACGGGGTCGAGATACCGCATACCTGCCACTCCATGGGGAAAAGTTACACCTGTACCGCGGTTGGCGTCGCCTGCACGGAAGGGCTGCTGAACCCGGACGACCGCGTGGTGGATGTTTTCGCGGAGGAAATTGCCCGCTTTGGCGCGAAACCGGACGAAAACATGAAAAAAATGAGACTGCGCCACCTGATGACTATGAGCTGCGGCATGGCGCGCATGCCCGCCATGGATGAACACTGGATGGAGAACTTTCTGCAAAGCCCGGTGGAATACGAACCGGGAACGCGGTTTTTGTACAACTCTATCGGCAGCTGTATGTTGGGCGCGGCGGTGGAAAAGGTGACGGGACGGGAGCTGGAACCCTACCTGCGGGAAAAATTATTCTCCAGAATCGGCATCGGGCCGAACGACCTGGTTTGGCGGCGGTTTGGTAACGGGCGGTTTGCGGAACCCGGCATCGCCGCCACCACACGGTCCAATCTGCGGCTGGGGCTTCTCTATCTGGCACAGGGCGTGGCGGACGGGCAACCGATCGTCAGCCGGGAATGGATGCGGCAGGCAGTACGAAAGCAGATTGAAACTGCCGAAGGCCCCGCACAGGGCGACGGCGTTTGCGGGTACGGCTGGCAGCTCTGGATGTGCAAACAGCCCGGAATGGTTCGCTTTGACGGTGGACAGGGCCAGTTCTGCATTATGGATTTGCACCGTGATACCGTGGTGGCCATTCACGAAGGCGGCTGGCACCCAAACGGCGTGCAGAAGGTACTGGACTGTACCGAAGCGCTGATGGCAGGCGCGCGTGACGAGGCTTTACCGGAGAACCCGGAAGCGTACAGGGCGCTGAAAGCCTATCTGGATGCGCGCGCTGTCGCGCCTGCCGCGGCGCTGCCCGTGCCTGCGGAAGCCTCCGGGTTTACGGGCAGTTACGCGATCACGGAAGGGGTGTTTAATCCCTGGCTGGAAGTCGCGCCGGTGGATGAGGATTTTTATCATCTGTTCTATGCCCCCTCCATTCGCCCGGAAATTGTGGTGTTTGATCTGGCGGTGGAAGCCGAGCGGGTAACGCTTACGCTGAATCAGAATACGGTGCTCCACGCCTGGCTGGACGGGCGCTGGCGGCGTGAGGAAACCGCTACGGTTATGCCGCCGCTGAAACATTACGCGGCGACGGCCCTGTTTGTGGATGCGCATACCCTGCGCATCTCCCTGCGGTGGCTCAACGGTTGGTGCAGGCCCGTACTTACTTTACGGTTGAGCGGTGCGAGCGATTTGGAAATACTCTGCGAGAAGGAAATGCTGCATGAGGGCCGCGCGCCCTTCACACGCCGCGCGAAAGCGAGAAAAACGAGATAAAACGATTCCGGGCATCCCCCGCGAGCGGTTCTGTTCCATACGGGGAGCGGAAGTGAAAATGCATGCGGCAGGCCCGGACAACGAACCCCATAAGCACAACCATCGCGAAAGATGAACATTCTGGCGTAAAATCAAATAACGGAGAAGCGCTCTTTGCCGAAAATTTGGCGAAGGGCGCTTCTTTGCGCTTTGATCAAATGCGGTTGCGTTGATTCCGGTTTGACTGGGATGTCATGCTATTCCGATACATTCAGTGCCATAAAAACGCCTCGAGATGAAAGCGCTAATGATTTGATATGGAAGCACTTCTATTTTTCGTACAGAAACCGTTCCGGCAGGATCAGGTGAAAAGCATCCGCCATATCGCGGAAATTCTGCACGCTGGCAGCCTGTCGCTTAATAGGGCTCATGGACAGGCACTTCACCAGCATCTCCACCGCTTTTTCC
>DAOPZG010000179.1:0-4386 GCA_035353235.1 Candidatus Limiplasma sp. | reverse complement strand
CAGGCTGTCGAATGCCCATTGCAGCAGCACGAAACCCGCCGCGACGAGGAGCCAGCCGTATTGTAAGGACTTTGATATTTCCTTTAAAACGGTTATCCCGTCTGTTAACAGAAAAAAGGTGAGAATGGTCGCCACCGACAGCGTAAGGCCCAGTACGATCATCCAGTTCTTTTTCAGGAAAGCCTTCAATGTCCTCAACGAATGCGCCTCTCTTTCGTGCGGGTTGCCAGGCCGCCGGGTTTGGGTGTGAACCTTGCTGTTCGCGAACGGCGAACGCTTCTGCCGGGGTGTAAACGCGAAGAAGTATAAAATGCCGGGCAGCAAACCTTGCCGGACGCCGTGCCGCGGCGGAGGGAGTTACAAAAGAAAACGTTTTTAACCGTTTGTTCAAACGCGCAGACCTGCTATTTATTCAAAAGGGTACAACGAACATTATAGAAGGTTTTTTTAACCCGTCAAGGCGGGGAAGTGCCAGCGCATAACCGCGGGTTCCGGTGCGCCGAAGGAGAACCATGGGGGTAGCGCGATATACGGCGCAGTGCTGGAAAGAAAAAGTTCGCCCCTGTCTGCGAAGCGAAGGATGCGAAAGGAAAACCCGTTTGTTTTCTGTGATTTTTTAAAAGGAAACGTTACGGAAATGCCTGAAAATGGAAATTAGAAACTCATTGAATGATTGACATATTTCTATGAAACGTTTATACTTTTCAACGACAATATTGCGAGAGAAACTGAAGAGTTTTACCAGACGCAGGCTTGCTGCAGGCTTGGCTGAAGATTATAAAGATACCGTGGCGGTTTAACCGCAGAGCGGCCTTCACGTATGGATAGACACAGATGGATAAGCCCCGGCTTGACAAGAAGGAGGGCGATCATGGATCAACGGAGGCGAAAGGGGGGCAGACTGCTCGCCAGTTTTTTCAGCACGTATTTGCTGGTATTGATCGTTCCTATTCTGCTGGCGGTTTTGTTTTATCAGGAGGCGCTGCACATTGTGCAGCAGGATATCGAATACGAAAATCAGGCGCTTCTGCTGCAGGCCAGCGAAATCCTGGACACGCGCGTTGAGGAGCTGCGCAACATCGGCACGCAGCTGGTAACCAGTTCGCAGGTGCAGACGCTTCGCTATCTGCGCGATCCATTCGTGTACCCCAACACAACCAAAATCATCAGCGCGCGAAGCACCATGACCAAGTATGGGATGTACAATGATTTTATTTTCGACTATCTGCTGTATTTTAACAACGGCCGATTTGTGATGAATGACCAGTCCGTATACTCTTATGAGGATTTTTATCAGCTTTATATGCACGGTGTCCGCCAGACGTACGAAGCCTGGCAGGAGGAAACGCTGCATGCTGCGCCGTCCTTTGGCAAATGTTCCGCGCGCACGGTGGAGTACCGGTACGGCAATACTGCCTCACCCCAGACGATCAAGCTGGTGGAGTTTGTGTACTCGTTCTATCCCTACGACCACAACGACGGGTACGCAGTGCTGTTTGTAAAGCAAGATATGCTGTTAGACCTGATCGCCCGCGTGGACGCTTCCAGCGGAAGCGTATTCCTGGAAAATAACGATGGCGAACTGATCGCTTCCCGGCTGGCCGACGGCGTGCAGATCGCGTCGCTGCATGCCGCGTTAAACGGCATGCAGGGTAACTGCGCAAGCGCCCGGCAGATCATCGACGGTAAAGATACCTTTATCACTCAGGCGACGTCGTCAAAAACCGGTTTCCGGATCGCGATCGCGCTTTCTGCGGACGCGGTGTTTGCCAGGCTTACGTCGCTGCGCACCATTATCGCATGGACAATCGGGCTGGCCGTATTGCTGGGCGGGCTTCTGTGCTACTCCCTTTCCAGCCAGAATACGCGCTTTTTACGCAGTATCGCCCGGGATGGCGGCGAGAACCTGCAACATATGACCTACGGAAAGGCTTTCCGCAGCCTTCAGGCCTCCTTTGCCGATATTCAGACGGCCAACGAAGCGATGAACCATACGCTGACACAGCAGAAAACCTACCTGAAGGATGTCTTTCTTGCGCGCCTGCTGGAGGGCGATTTCCGCTCGGAGGACGAAGCGATCATCATGGCCAAAACGATCGGCGTATTCGATAAACTGTGGAAGCGCTGCGTCGTTATTTTCCGGTTGGATTCCGGCGCCGCGCCCGGCGATACGCTCACCCTTCAGCTGGCTGTAAACTGCAAAGCGGTGATTAGGCTGGCAATCGACGTGCTGGAAATATCATCCCTGTACGCCGATAAATCCGAGGAAGAGTTTGTGCTGCTGATCGAAGGGGAGGATCAGCGCGAGCGGATCGATAAACTGGTTGGCTTTATCCGCGAAAAACTGCCCAACAGCATCAACGAAATGATGTTTGTGTATGTCGGCAACACCGTGGGGCTGCTTACGGACGTGGTGCGTTCCTATGGCAACGCCGCTTCCCTGATCTATATTAAACCCTCGCCGCAGGAGACGCCCGCCGTATACTACGACGCGGCCGAAAACCCGAAGTATGTCCTGTTCTATCCGCAGGATATTCAGAACCGTCTGATTGATTGCGCCATGGTCGGCGATGAAACAGGAATGCTCAACCTGCTGACGCTTTTGAAAGAACGCAATTTTACCGAGGCGAACCTGCCCGGGTATATGCGGCAAATGTTGATTAACAATCTGCTGAACACGCTGTTCCATGCAACCACCCTGTCCGGCCTGCCTTCCGGCGAAACGGAGACGATCTGCGAACGGATCAAAGAGCTGATGGGGCAAACGCTGAACGTTCAGATTCAGCAGATTGACCAGTTATTTTTACAGTTCTGCCAGACGGTGCAGCGACAGAAGAACGGGAAACAGCAAAACATGATCGAAGAAGTGAAAACCTATATCAACACCTGCTATTCGGACTGCAACCTGTCGCTTACCCATGTTGCGGAACGGTTTGCCATGTCCGAATCCTACCTGTCGTATGCTTTTAAAATGCAAAGCGGCGTAAACTTTTTCAGCTATGTGGAAGGCATTCGGATGGCCAAGGCTAAGGAACTGCTGCGGGATACGGGATTTAAGATCAGCGAAATCGCCGCGCAGGTCGGATATACCTCGGCAAACTCCTTCTGCCGTGCGTTCAAGCGCAGCACGGGCGATAATGCGTCCACCTACCGAAACGGCGTGGAATAGCGCAGCGCAGATTGCTGAAAAAGGCCCATCTGCGTTGTCGGCTGCACCCCAAAAGGGCGGTCACGTACGTCCGTGTACGCTTCCGCCCTTTTGTGGCTTGCTTCCTCGCATCTGAACCTTTTTAAGCAATCTGCGGTTGACGGCCTGAAAAAGGCCCATCTGCGTTGTCAACTGCACCCAAAAGGGCGGTCACGTACGTCCGTGTACGCTCCGCCCTTTTGTGGCTTGCTTCCTCGCATCTGAACCTTTTTGAGCAAGCTGCTCTTTAAACTGGATATGGGTTTATCAACGATCTGAAACGGCCTGGCCCCGCGAAGGGTCAAGCCGTTTATCACCGGATCAGAGCTTTTTGCGATACTGCCGCACCATAAAGCGCATCAGCGCGGAAGGCGGGCAGGGTTCGGAGGTGGATTGATCGGCGAACAGCATGCGGGTCGGCGCATCGGGCGAATAGCGTTCCCACTGCGGCAGCGCCTGCCCCGGCAGGTCCTCGCCGTTGGGATTTCCGTTGCGAATGAAGTTTGCCCAATAGGTGCACATCTGCCGCGCCAGATCGTAATGCTTGCCTGTGAAAGGTCGCCAGCATTTTGCCAGGGTTTCGAAGAAGAACCACAGATCGACCGAGTGGAAGGTGCCCGGATGATCCCAGCCCGGAATCTCCGCGTCGAAATCATAGTAATATATCGGCTGATCGGCGCCGGAGGCGGCGTTGCACTCGCCCGCGATGCGGATGGCGAGCTCGATGCTTCGTACCGAGGTTTTTTTACGAATCTCTTCGATCGTATCGTGCTCCAGATCAAACAGGGATAAAAACTCCTGCGCGTCCTCACCGAAGTAAGTTTCTGCCATAGCCTTCAATTCGTCTATACTTTTCACATCAGGCGAAATGAAGAATTCCGAGTCGGTGTGCCCCATCATCACAGGGCACAGCAGGCGGCGATTCTGGCAATACAGCGGCACCGCTTCGCCCACGCAGAACAGGTTATCCTGTACGGTGCCCCAATTAGCGCGGTATTCATGCACTTTGTCGCGCAGGGTCACCTCGTCAATGGCGCGCGCTTCCGCCAGCGTCCGAACGCCCAGAAAGCGGAAGAACTTTTCGCCGCTCTGTTCCGCTTCGGCCAGCTCCGGGATATACCCGAAATGCTGTTTGTTGGGGTATACGGTCGCGGCGACGCCGCTTTCCACGATGGCGCGCTGGAACAACCCCTGATTCT
>DAOPZG010000178.1:0-4420 GCA_035353235.1 Candidatus Limiplasma sp. | reverse complement strand
CAATCAGCCAAAAAAATCCGTTCTCTCTGCCTTTGATTGATGACAGCAAGTGCATTGTCTGCGGAAAATGCATCCGGTATTGCCCGATGGGCGCGTTTGAGATGAAGGATAACGCCTGAAAAGCTTAAACAGGGATGATAATAAACAGCCCCCCGGAACGACAGGCGTCATTCCGGGGGGCTGTGGTTTGTATTACGTTATTCTACGCCAGTGAAGGTAAGCAACGCTTCCGGCGGGAAGTTGGCGATATAGGTTTTGCCGCGGGTAAACTGCAGCTCGTTGCCCTTATCGTCATAGAAAACGGTCGGGCTTTCGTTATCTTCACGGACCCAGTAACCGGCAATATACCGGCCGCCGATGAAGATATCCGCGTTGCCCTTGCCCACGCTCTGCATCACAGGCATAATCTTGCTGTTGTTGGTATATTCGTAGGGTACACGCTGGATAATCACGTTGGAGAAGCTCATCCATACGGAGTTGGTATCATCCACGTTCCCGGCTTCCGTGGCGCTGGGATAGGTCATATACGGCGCATCTCCGGAATAACGGTAATAGAGATTCTCGTTCTCGTCATACGTGAAATGGGACAGCCAGTTCTTATGGCCCCAATCGAGGTTGATGTTATAGGCCATATCATACCCGTCGGTGTAGGGATTGGAGTCGCTGAACAGGAAGGCGTGGGCGCTGGCAGTATAGGTGGAAGGGATGGTGCCCCGAAGTCCGACTACGTTCACGTCCAGATTGTCCGGATTTTTCAGACCCTTGACACGCTGACGGTAATTATCCCATTTGTTGGTCAGCAGATCGAACAGTACGCCTTTATCGCTGGCGCCGAGTTCGTTGAACATTTCGGCGATGTTGTTTTCTTCCCTGCGGGGGCCGCCTGCGTAGATGAAGCCGCTTTGCCACTCTTCGCGGAGCAGTACGTGGCCGATACGGGCGGAACGGACAGGGCCGACGGAGGTGGGCACACCCTCGTCCAGACGGTCGCTGAACAGGAAGGAGATACGGGTTTCACCCGTGCGGTACAGGATGCCTTCGTATACGATATCCGCATACTGGCCACCCCACGGAGCGCGGTTGCCGACGCCCGCGGATTTGACGGTTGCGCCGTTATACTTGACAGTTCCCTGCGGGTTGCTGATCTGCACCAGCATCGGCAGATAGGTGCCGCTCCACTGCAAACCGGTGGTCGGGCTTTCCCCGGGAATGATCGGGTTGCGAGCCGCGGGAGTTTTGGTTTCGATCTTGCGGTCCTCTTCGTTTTGCAGAACAGTACCTTCTTTGGGAATCGTGTAATTGTTCCCCTTGGTAGCCTTTGTGGCAGCCATGGCCGATGCGGCGGCGACAAACGTGAGTATGAGCGCCATGAGCACGCCGATAATCTTCTTCACGAGTGTACCCTCCCAGTTGTGATGATTTCTTTGCAGACGCACGCGAAACGCCTTTCCGCATGTGAATTGATTATAACATCACTGGAAAACAAGTGTCAATCCAATCGGTTGTAACACTTGACACAAACGAGCGCGATCATCTACAAGCCAGTACGACAATATGGGCAAAACAAAACACGCGCACCCTGCGGACAGGATGCGCGGCTGTGGGACAGACCCCTTATTTTGTTGCGGTTGCGGCGGGCTTTGCAGAAGAGGAGGACGAAGTGGTCACTGTGGAATGTGCCGCAGGTTTTGATGTGGGTGTGGGGGAGACTGTGGGCTTGGGGGTCGGTGTCGCCGAAGGCGATGGGGTCGGGGCTGGCGTCTCGGTCGGGGAGGGAACCGCGGTCGGCGAGGGCGTTGCGGGGTTCAGCACGTCGGCGTAAATCGACTGCAGCGTGTTCTCGTTAGCTTCGCCGGTGCTGTAAATTCCGTTGGCTTTCTGGTAGGCTTTTACGGCTTTCTGCGTACCGGCCAGGAAAGTGCCAGTCACCCCGCCGTTATAGAAGCCAAGCTCCTTCAGTTTCATCTGGAGCCAGAACACATCCTCACCGCTGGAACCTTTCTTCAACGTCCGGAAAGGCTGCGGCGGCATACCGTTGCTGGAATAGGCGGGCGTAGCGGTCGGTTCAGGCGTTGTGATCGGCGTAATGCTGCCCTTGGCCAGCGGCGCGGGCTTCAGCGCGTAACGCAGTTCCGGATCGGCCGGCAGGTCTTCCGTAATGGTCACCTGCACGCCTTCGCCAACATTATCATAAATCCATTTCGCGTCGGCGTTGAGCAATCGGATACAGCCATGAGAGGCGCGGGAACCAAGAAGATTATAACTCTTCTTGCTCATAGCGTTGTAATCCACCTGGTTATAAATCACCGAATGAAAGGCGATATAAGCGTTGATGCGTGTCCAATACTGGGCGTAACTGCCGTATTTGCTGAAGAAGCACCAGCGTGCCTTCTTGCCGTTCAATGTCCATACGCCTACGTCGCTGGGCGTGGCGACCATGCCGGTGGAACAGACCATCTGGCGAACCGGAATGGTGTAGCCGCCCTTATCGTCCCGCCCATACACAGTGGTGATCTGGTTGTTCACGTCTACCGTTATGGCGTAAGGGATGGGGGTGGGCTCGGGTGTGGGGCGTGGGGATGCGCTGGCGTTCAGTGCCTGGGTATCGTCAAACAGGATATTCCAGGTATCTTCACCGGTAACGCCGTCGGCTTTCAGCCCGTTGTTTTGCTGAAACTGCTTTACGGCGTCCTGTGTTTTGTTCATATAATTCCCGCTGATGGGCCCGCTGAAATAACCCAGGTCGGTAAGGCGCTGTTGCACCAGCTTTACCTGATCGCCTGTGGAACCCCTGGATAGTTTTTTCGTATATTCCACGTCGGTGGGCGCTTTATCCTTGTCGCCGTCCGACGCCATCACCACGTCGTTGATGTCGCCTAAATCGCTTCCGGGGGCGGATGTTGCGGTTGCCTGCGGAGCGTCTTTGGATAACGCTGTGGAACTGAACAGCAGGCGCTGGGTTTCAATATCAGCCGTGCCGGTCGATTTCAGGTTATTTTTCTCCTGAAAACTCTTGATGGCCGCGGTGGTTCCTTCCAGATAGTTCCCGCTGAGCTTGCCGTTATAATATCCCAGAGTCTGCAACTCTTCCTGCAGTCGCTTTACGTCGTCGCCGGAATCATTGGTGGTCAGCTCCCGATATTCGGCGTTCATCAGCAGAGCCTCGGTTTCGCCGTCCACAATGCCGGTTTCCTTCAGGCTGTAATCCGCCTGAAACTTCTTCACGGCAGCTCGGGTTCCATCCAAAAAGTTACCGCTGACCTTGCCGGTATAATAACCGAGAGCTTTCAGCTGTTCCTGGATGGCGGCGACGCTGTCTCCGCTGTCGCCGTACTGCGTGGGCGTGTAGCCCGCATCGCCGCTTTCGGCCACGGCGGACGGAGACGATAACTGCGCGGAAACAGACAGCGCCAGCGCAAGGGAAAGAACCAAAGCCAGAAAGCGTTTCATAACATGCACCTCATCCATATCCTGAAAGCGTGTTTCGAGCGGGAAGAAGGATTTTCCTGCCCGAACGCCGGTTATAACAAGATTTTACAGGTATTCGATCATCGAGGAAAGGCGTTCGAAAATCAGATCGGGTTTTTCGGTCGTCGCATGTGCTTCGGCCAGCGTAGCTTCGCCGGTAAGCACCAGGATGCTTGTCATGCCGAAACGCACGCCCGTGGCGATGTCGGTATACAACCGATCGCCAACCATGGCAAGCTGTTCCCGGGGCAAGCCTGTTACGTGAAGCGCTTCTTCCACGATCCCCGCGTGCGGCTTGCCGATGATCACATCCGGCTTTCTGCCCGCGCTGGCCTCGATAAACGCAATCATCGCGCCGATATCCGGCATGAAACCGGTCTCCGTGGGGCAGTTGAAATCAGGGTGCGTCGCGATATAGGGCAGGCCCGCACGGACAAGATCACACACACGCCAGAGTTTGTCATACGTAAGCGTAGTATCAAATCCGATCAGCACATAGTCCGGGCGATTGTTATCAATCGAAATTCCCATCTGCTTAAGCTCACCGGCCAGCATCTCGTTGCCAAGTAAAAAGGCGCGCTTACCCGGAAAATGGCTCAACACGTAACGGCCCGCCGCCTGCCCGGACGTAAGCACGTTCAGGAACGGTTCGGTAACACCCAACCGCCGCAGCTTCTGTATATATACCTCTGCGGATTTGCTGGAGTTATTTGTTAAAAACAGGGCCGTACGGCCGGTTTCTTTCACCTTATGCAAAAAATCGAGAGAACCTTCCAGCAGCTGGTCCCCCAGATAAAAAGTACCGTCCATATCCAGTAAAAAACCCCGTACCGAAGCTAATTTCTCGCGAATTTCCATTGTGTTCCTCCCGACCGGCATAATGCATACCTCGGCTATTTTACCACAGTCGGGCAGGTTTTAAAAGGCAGGCAAAACGAAAAGAGAACGCCGT
>DAOPZG010000177.1:0-4425 GCA_035353235.1 Candidatus Limiplasma sp. | reverse complement strand
GCAATACCGGATGCCAGCAATGCGATGACCACGAAGAAAATCAACATTTTCAGGATAATCAGCCACGGGCTGACCACGTTTGCCGCGTCCGGATTTTTCATGGCGAGTACGATGGAAAGTACGATGATGCCCACGATATCGTCCATAATCGCCGCAGCGACAATGGTGTTGCCAACCCGGCTGTTTAGATGTTTCAATTCTTTCAGCGTCGCAACGCTTACGCTGACCGAGGTGGCGGATAATATAGTGCCGTAGAACACGTTGGTCAGGATATGATCGGTATCCAACGCCGAGAAACCGCCGTTGAAAAGCGTGGCGACCAGAAAACCGAGTCCCATTGGGACGATGACGCCCGCGAGTGTGATGATGACGGCGGGCAAGCCAATTTTCTTGATCTGACGCAGATCGGTTTCCAGACCGGCAGAGAACAGGATAAGGATTACGCCGATCTGGGCTAAGAAGCCGAAACCGGCTCCGCTGGTTTCGTTTAATACGTCCTGCCCCGGGATCAGACGGATCAATCCCACCAGCATACCGGCAAGCAGCATCCCCAGCACGGAAGGGAGCTTAAGGCGTTCGCACAGCTTCATCAGCGACTTGGATATGATCAACACCAGCGCAATCGGTAATAAGACCAGATAGTAGTTCATTTTTACCCCTCGTTCTTCTTATTCACAGCGACACGGAAGTCCTGTGGTTTTAACGCTGCGAATGCTGTGAAATGAAGAACGGATGAACACGGCAACCCAACATGGAAACGATGTATCGTAAATTTTCTCGCGAAAAATATTCGCTTTTCTACAGCTGATCAGGGCATATTACCAATCGTTCTTCATTTGTTCTGCATCCGAAGAGCTATTGCTCTGGTATCCAGTATAATCATTTTAAAAAATAATGCAAATCATTCTCGACTTTTTTTGATAAAATCTATGATTTTCCCGCATCAGGCTATCTGAAGCGAAAGAAAGTGTATGGCAGACAGACGGAAAAAGAAACGAACGGGGAATGTCGCCCGCGGGTAGTCTGCGCGACTGGCGGTTGCGTGCGTAACTTCGCCAGGTTCTTATTTTAAGTGTACGGAACGTGTGGCAGGCGGTTTGGGTTGACGAATGTGGTATAATTCGATCGTATATTTTTTAGGGGAGGATCTCTTGAAAAGCAGAAGTCAATCGAAGATGTACGAAGTGTTGACCAGCCTGAACCAGATGAAGTGGCGGATTGCCCTGAAAGGGATTCTGGTGGGTTTGGTCGCGGGTTTGATGGTGGTTGTTTATCGATACGGTATGGAGTTTGCTCTGGAAAAAGCGCAGCAGGGATACGCTTTCATCCGGATGAATCCGTGGGCGCTGCTTCCCTGGCTGGCACTCGTTCTGACAGTCGGCTGGGTGATCGCCCGGCTGATGAAATACGAGCCGCTGGCGTGCGGCGGCGGCGTGCCGCAGGTGGAAGGCATGCTGATACACGGCCTGAAAATCAAGGCTGGCCCGGTGTTGCTGGTGCGATATGCGGCAGGGTTGCTGGCAGCCTTTTTCGGTCTGTCCTTCGGCCATGAGGGACCCTCTATCCAGATTGGGGCCGCCGGGGGACAGGTGGTTGCCGAGAAGACCAGCAAGAATAAAATCGAAGAGAACTACCTGATTACCGCGGGAGCGGCGGCCGGAATGGCTGCGGCGTTTAACGCGCCGCTGTCCGGGATTGTGTTTGCCTTGGAAGAAGTGCACCGCAGTTTTTCGCCGATTATCCTGATTACCGCGACGACCGCCGCCCTGACGACGGACGTGGTCGCGACGCTTTTTTTTGGACTGAAACCGCTGATGAGCTTTACGCTTACGCCGCAGTTGCCGGCCAGCCTGTTTATCTGGCTGCTGCCGCTGGGGATATTTTCCGGGCTGGTGGGCGCGCTGCTGAACAAATCTCTTCTGGCGTTTCAAACCCTGTATAAAAAACTGCCGCTGGTGCTAAGGCCGGTGATCGCACTGGCGCTGGCGTTGCCTTTTGGCCTTTTTTTGCCGCAAACGCTGGGCGGTGGCGCCAACCTGATTCACTTTGCGGAAGTGGCTCAAAGCGGGATTGGCCTGATGCTCCTCTACCTCGCGGCGAAATTTCTGTTTACCAGCACCAGTTTTGGCAGTGGAGCCCCGGGAGGTATCTTCCTGCCCATTCTGGCCGTGGGCGCAATGGCCGGCAGTCTGTTTGGCATGGTTGCGGCGCATTTTGGGATGCCTGCGGAATACATCGTGGATTTTGCGGTCTGTGGGATGGCAGGGGCGTTGTCCGGTTCGGTGAAAGCGCCTGTGACCAGTATTCTGCTGACTGCTGAAATGACAGGAACGCTTGTGCATCTGTTTCCGGTGGCGGTATGCTCCTTTACGGCGCTGCTGGTTTCCGATCTGCTGAAAACTTCACCGATTTATGAGGCCCTGCTGGAGCGCATTATGGAAAACGACGGGAAAAATGCGCAAAAGCGCACGCCGGGCAGTCTGCTGGAGGTGCCGGTAGAGTATGGCAGCTTTATTTGCGGTAAACGCCTTTGTGAGGTGGAATTGCCGCATGGGTTGCTGATCGCGGGAATCCACCGGGGAGAAGCGGATCTGGTGCCGAACGGACAGACGAAAATCGTCCCGGGAGATTACCTGGTGGTGCTTTCCTCCGAAGGAGCCTATCGGGAGGTCAACGAACAAATGCAGACGCTGTGCCGTAACAGCCTGTAGCCCGACAGCCAAGCCGGTTCGTTGTTACGCAATCTCCAACCGGGGCGCTTCCCGGAAAAAGTGACGTACACCAATGGCAAAGAAAGCTGGCTTTACTTCCTCTGCCGGAAGTAAAGCCAGCTTTCTTTGCTGGGATATCCAAGAGTAAATGATTCCTTTATCATCGGGTTGCCGGGGCTTCGGCGTTCCGTTCATAGACTGTACAGAGTACATTCCCGTAACCACTGATGGAAAAGAGCGCGCGGTACCCTTCGGGAGGATCAATCCCGTATATCTTTTCATAAGTAGTATTATAGAACAGATAAGGAGCGTCCGGGTCATCCGTCACGGTCATCGCATCGCGCATCGCGGCGGGCAGGACGGCAATTCCGTGCTCAATTCCGAAATGGCTCATATAATCCCGCGCGCCCAGCACAAGCGGAAGAGTCTGATCGCGCAGTGGCTCCGCGCTAAGACGGCGCATGGCGTCCAAGGTGCTTACATCCCAGTAATCCAACTCATACCGCTCGGGCACATCCCGGGCCAGTACGTTGTAATACGCGTACTGATAGGGGTGGTTCAGGCTGATGCCGACCGCCTGCCACCCGAATATCGCGGCCAGCGCAACGGCCCCGAGCGAACGCCGTACCCGGCTGCGACCCAGTGCCTGCCACGCGGTCTGCAGTCCCAGACCGGCCATCACCGCGATGGGCGCGTACAGAAAGTAGAAATGCCGCCAGCTGTTATACAGCACCGGGCGTGCAAGTACCACATACGCAAAGGGAATCAGCCAGAGCAGGGTAAGGGCGATCAGCGTCGGCTTGAGACTGTCCCTGCGGGCCATCAGGAACAGCGCGCGAACCTGCCCGACAACCGCGAACAGCAGATAGGGGATCGGCGTGGTGAGCGCGATCATCACGGGCAGGTAGGTACGCGGCAAAGGCAGCGTGCGTGCCGGGTTGTAGTATACGCCGTTGAAGAGTACCAGCCCCGACCAGCGGGTGAAGTTGGCCGCGTTACCCAGCAGATACCGCGCAAAAGCGCGCGGCGCAACCCATGCCGCGGGGGTGAGCAGCAGGTAGAAAACCCCGAAGGCAAGGATGGCGGAGATCCCGGCAATAATATTTTTCCCCGTCAACTCCCTGCGCGCCGCAAGGCTCCATAGCGCTGCCAGCCCCATCAGCCCCCAGGGAAGCGCCCCGATGATTTTCGTGTTGGCTGCCAGCGCACCGAACAGAGAAAACAGAAGCGCGGACGGCAACGACGGCTTTTTCTGAAAACGAAGGCCGCTTGCCAGCGTGCAAAGCGTGAGAGACAGCAGAACAACGTCTTTATTATTATAATGCCCTTCCGCGAAAAAGCGCGGCGAAAGGTATAAAAACAGCGCTGTCGCACAGGCGAGGAAACGGTTCAGCCCCAATTGACGCATCAGCCGGTACAGAGCGATGACCCCGGCCATAAACCACAGCCATGTATAAGCGTGCCAGAGGACGGTCATGGTATCGGGCGCGTCGACCTGCAACAGCAGGATGGGCGCGGCCAGATAGTAAGCCGATTCTCCGTGATCACGTTCGATGCTTTGGGAAATCAGCTGTACGCCGTTTGCCTGATAATACCGCGCGGCGTCACTTTGCGGCCCAAGCAGGCGGGTTGCGTATTCGTACAGGTTTTCGCGCAGAATATCCTGTTCGGCAGGCTCGTCGCAGGGCAGGCCGTAATCGGCGCTGGTGAGCAA
>DAOPZG010000176.1:0-4499 GCA_035353235.1 Candidatus Limiplasma sp. | reverse complement strand
GATGACGTTCGCGTCCACAGCCATGCCGATACCAAGGATAATACCTGCGATACCGGGCAGGGTGAGCTGGATACCGGGAACCACCGCGATCAGCAGGAACATCAGGATGATGTAGATGCACAGCGCCCAGCTGGCCAGAGCGCCCGCGAGGCGGTAGCGGCCGATCATCAGGAGCATGACCAGGAAAATGCCGATGATGGCGGCGTTCACGGAAGTGGTCAGCGCGTTGTCGCCGAGGGTAGCGGAGATGGTATCCAGTTTGTCCTGGCGCAGGTCCAGCGGCAACGCGCCGCTTTGCAGCTGCAGGGCGTAGGTTTCCACCTGATCCTTGGTAAACGAGCCGGTGACCAGGATGCTGCCGCCGTAGATGGCTTCGTCCACCTTGGGGCTCATCAGCTCTTTGCCGTCCAGCTGAATTGAAATCGTCTTGCCGATGCTCTTGGCGGTCATATCGCCAAACAGCTTGGCGCCCTTATCGGTCAGCGAGAAGCTCAGCGCGGGCTTGCTGTTTTCGTCCACAGTTGCCGTAGCGGTTTTCAGGTCGCTGCCTTCCATAAACACATTGCCGTCCGAATCCAAAAACTCCAGCTTGGCCGGAGAACCGATCAGGTCCAGCACGACGGAAGGATCGGTTACATCCGGGATTTCCACGCGGATGCCGGTATCGCCAATCTTGGTCACGGTCGTTTCCGTATAGCCCTTTTCATTCAGGCGCTTGGCGATAATATCCATGGTGTTGGTCAGCAGGGTATCGAAGTTGATGTTGCTGTCGTTTTTCAGCTCGTCGTTCAGGGTCGCTTCGTACTCTACGTACACGCCGCCCTTCAGGTCCAGGCCCAGCGCGATGGGTTTGGGCCAGGTTTCCTTGGTGACGTTCGTCTTGGGCATCCACGGCAACAGTTTGTACAGGCCGCGATTATCCAGCCACATGCCGTTCAGTGCGATATACCCCACAAAAATCGTTACAACTAACAGAATCGCCAACCCAATGGCAGCCGATGTTTTCCTGTTAATCTTTTTCCGTCCCCGATTGTTGACCTTCATGTTTGTCAACCATCCTTCCCCATGCTAAAATAATACCCTATAAGACCAAAAGAAACAGCCCGAAAAGCACCTCGCTACCTCCCGTAAGGACATTTATCCACGGGTTTGCGCGGGGTGCCGGGCGCTAAATGGGGTCAGCCGCAGGCAAGCTCCTGCCGAAAGACGGGATAAAAACTGCGCGCATAGCGCTTTTTACGCAAAATACGGCCATTGGCGTCGCTGCCGGTTTTTAACTGCGGCAGCACAAACGCAAGGCAGAGGAACAGCGCGTACGGTAAATAGGCCGCCTCGGCGCCGCGTTGTACGGTAATACTATCGGAAGAGGGCGGAATCGCCGGTAAAAACACGGTATCGGCTACCGAGGGGGCGGAAGGTACCGTTTGGGCGGCATCCGTGGGGGTTTCCACCAGTGTGGACAGCAGCAGCAGCATTGCGGCCACAAAAAGCACAAGGCCCAGAATGACCGGCCAACGACGGTGTTTGCGCACAGCTGCTCCCCCCCTTTTCCCACTCATTCAAGGCCGCCTCTCACGGCGGCAGGGTCCCGATCCATATAAACGGTTTTCGCCCGGATGCGAAACTGAAGTTATTATACCGTTCCACCGCGTTCGCGTCAAGAAGAAAACGAACGGCGGCGCAGGCGTATTTCCGGCACGCGCGTAATTTTGCATGTCCCGTAAAACAGCGAAAGGCCCGGATGCCTTCGCAGGCTTCCGGGCCCTGGTAACCTTTACTTGTTCTGCATCTGGGCGATCTCGTCGGCCAGATTGTCATGCCGCTTCTCGATGCCTTCGCCGCGCTCGAAACGCTCGAACTTGACCGGGCAGATGGTCGCGCCGATCGCCTTGGCGACCTCGGCGGTGTACTGCGTGATGGACTTTTCGGGGTCCTTCACGAAGGGCTGCTCCATCAGGCAGACTTCCTTGTAGTACTTCTCGATGCGGCCTTCCACCATCTTGTCCACGATCTTCTCGGGCTTGCCCTCGTTAAGCGCCTGGGCACGGAGAATTTCCTTTTCCTTGTCCAGCTTCTCGGTGGGCACTTCGCTCTTAATGGCGTAGGCGGGGCGCGCCGCGGCGATCTGCAGCGTCAGGTCGTGGTAGTAGGCCTTGAACGCTTCGTTGCCGAAGGTTTCAGGCTTGTCGTTGTCCACTTCCAGCAGAACGCCGATCTTGCCGCCCATATGGATGTAGGTTTCCACCACGCCATGCTGCGCCTCGTAGCGGGCAAAGCGGCGGATGCTGATTTTTTCGCCGATGGCAACAGTCGCGTCGCTGACCAGATCGGTGATCGTCTTGGTATCGTCGTCCACAAACTTCTGGGCCATCAGCGCGTCCACGTCGGCGGGATTCGCCTTGGCGATATGGCGGGCGATCTTGTGGCAGAAGTTTTTGAAATTGTCGGTATCGGCAACGAAGTCGGTTTCGCAGTTGACTTCCACGATCACGCCGGTCTTGACGTCATCGGAAACGTAACCGTCCACCATGCCTTCGGCAGCCACGCGGCCAGCCTTCTTGGCGGCTGCGGCGAGGCCCTTTTCACGAAGCCATTCCACGGCCTTTTCCATATCGCCGTCGGCTTCGATCAGCGCCTTTTTGCAGTCCATCATGCCCGCCTGCGTCATTTCGCGCAATTCCTTGACCATTTGAGAAGTGACGTTTGCCATAGGGTTTCTCTCCTTATTCTGTCCTCGGCGGCGACAGGCGCCGCCCCGGTCCGCAACAACGAGCGGCGCAAAAACGTACCGCCCGCTGCAAAATGCTTACTCCTGCGTTTCCTTTTCGGCTTCCGCGTCGCCTTCCGCCGCTTCGGGTTCGGCGGTCGCGTCCTGCTGGCCCTGTTTGCCTTCCAGCACGGCGTCAGCCATCTTGCCGGCAATCAGTTTTACGGCGCGGATCGCGTCGTCGTTGCCGGGGATCACGTAGTCGATCTCGTCGGGGTCGCAGTTGGTATCCACGATGCCCACGATCGGGATGCCCAGCGCGCGGGCTTCGCACACGGCGATATGCTCTTTGCGGGGGTCCACCACGAACAGCGCGCCGGGAAGCTTTTTCATCTCCCGGATGCCGCCCAGGTTGGCTTCCAGCTTTTCACGCTCGTGCATCAGCTTGATAACTTCCTTTTTGGGAAGCACGGCAAGCTGGCCGCTCTGTTCCATCTTGTCGATCTGGTTCAGGCGCTCCACGCGGGTGCGGATCGTGCGGAAGTTGGTGAGCATTCCGCCCAGCCAGCGGTTGTTGACATAGTACATGTTGCAGCGCGCCGCTTCGGAAGCGATGCTTTCCTGCGCCTGCTTCTTGGTGCCCACAAACAGCACGCTCTTGCCCTGCATGGCCACATCACGTACGAAAGCGTACGCTTCGTCCGCCTTGCGGACGGTCTTTTGCAGGTCGATGATGTAGATGCCGTTGCGCTCCGTAAAGATGTACGGGGCCATTTTGGGGTTCCAGCGACGGGTCTGGTGGCCGAAGTGTACGCCGGCCTCCAACAGTTGTTTCATGGAAATGACTGCCATTTGAAATGCCCTCCTTGTTTTATCCACCCTTTGCGTCTTCCCGCGCGGCCACCGCGGCGCAAGCCACGGCACAATCGCGCGGTCAACAAAGGTGCGTAATCGGGTAGAAGTATAGCACAGTTTGGCGGGGTGCGCAAGGGGGAAGGGCAGAACATGCAGCTCGCACAATGTTTCTGGGATCAATACCATGTAACAGTATCGTCCTTGCTAAATAGACAACTATAAATTATACTGTATAAAATCTGTAAATTTATAGATTGGCAGGTAATTTGTATGTCTTGGGATTATACTGATATTCAAGAAATGCTTGAAGGCGCATATAAAAAGTTAAAAAGTTATTTTTACTACGATAAGACAATGTTGTTTATGAAAAGCAAAATATCGGAATTTGAAAGCGATGAACCACAATTTCAAAGCAGGCTGAAATCTTTAGGCATGGCAATATTCTCGATGGACAACGCTTTCTTTGAAGACCTTATATCAAAAATTACATATCAATTGACTGTAAAAAGTATGATAAGTATAAATAGCTGTGACGTCCCAACTGAACCAGATCACAATAAGAAAATAGGAAAATTGAATTTCTACATTGATGCACCTATTGAGCTTCACATTCTCGATACTTTATGGATGCTCTTTATATCAAAAATTTCCAGTCCCGAATTGATGAATAACAAACATTCGTTTGCATTAAGATTCAGGAAAAGTCTCTTTATAAACGATGACTCTCTAAAGAATGGTATAGATTTTAAATCCAACCGATGCTTCGTTCCATATTATAAGAATTACTCCCTTTGGCAAAACTCTGCTTTAGAAACAATTCGATCCAATAAAGATGTTTGCTTAATTTCTCTGGATTTAAAAAGTTTTTATTACTCAATACAGTTTTCATTCAATGAATTCCTAAATAAACGATTCAGTAATGATTACAGATACAATG
>DAOPZG010000175.1:0-4546 GCA_035353235.1 Candidatus Limiplasma sp. | reverse complement strand
CTCGCCAATTGTGGAGAAGATGAAATCCGTCCAGTCTTCAGGCACATAATCCAGCTGACTGAAACTGCCCTGTACGAACATGCCGATACCGTTCAGGCCACCGGAGCCGATGGCCATTTTTGCGTTGTTTACCTGATAGGTTGCGGCAGAATCTGCCAGGCTGGGGTTAATGAAGGACAGAATACGTGTGATGCGGTAATTATCGATACCAGCCGAAACCGTGACCGCGTAAAGAACCGCAAGCCCGACAACGCCTGCCGCGATGATGCCGCCCATGACCCGGAGGCGTACGCCGCCAAAATACAGCATAACGCCGAATACAAAGACCATTACCAGTACGGAGCCCATTTCACCGGCGGCGAGCGTAAGTACCCAGGGCGCCACCATCATCGCGATCAAACGAAGCGAGCCTTTCCAGGTGCCAAATGGGTCGGTGTTTTTCTCCATGTATTTTGCGGCGACAATGATACAGGCAAGCTTCACAAATTCGGAAGGCTGCAGCGTGTAACCCCACAGAATATCGATCCACGCCTTCACACCCGCTGCCTGGCTGGCCACCAGCGCGACCAGCAGCATACCGCAGGCCAACAGGTAAAACCATTGGGCGCGTCGGCGGAGAAACTCGTGCGGGAAAAAGCTGACGACGCCCACGACGATCGGGGAGATCAGAAAAAAGATCGCCTGACGCAGCCCGTAGTGGGAGGCGACAATGTAGTTAAGCAGCGTATCCTCGGCTTCGGACTTGGTGGAAAATGTGGCGATGGAAACGCACAAAACGCCAAACGCGGCCAGAATGTATACCAGTGCGGTCAGAATATAGTCAAAATGTGCTCGGGACCGTCGGGACTCGTTAATCATCATAAGCATCCCACCTTTTTATCCGAGGGCAGTATCCGCCTGAAAACGAACGGAGAGCCCTTATTTTCTGAAAAACCAGAAACGGCGTTTGTGTTTTAACGCAGGCATCGGTACGTATTCGCCCAGAAAACGCCGACTGATCCGCTCAAGCGCTTCTCTCGCGGGGCACTCTTCCTCCATTACTGACTGATGCCGTGACAAGGCCCGAAGCACGGCCTGATCTTCCGGCACATAGCCCAACAGCGGCACATCCAGTGTGTTAGCAACCACCTGCGGGCTGTACATATCTCCGCTGTCCACCAGTTCCGGCACTACGCGATTTACCACCAGCATCGGTTTGGGCTTATGGGCGGCATCCAGAAGGGCAATCACCCTTTCGGCATCGCGGATGGAAACATCGTCTGGTGTGGCGACCAATAACGAAAAGTCCGTATTGTCCGCCAATAACTCCAACCCGTGGGGCAATCCGGCGGGCGCATCCATGATCACATAGGCAAAACGGTTCTTAAGTTTCCGAACCACCCGTTCCATACGACCGGCGGTCAGATCGTCCATGGTACCCAACTGCGAGGCGGGTAAAAGCGATAGGGCGGGTGCTTTGGGATATTGAACCAGCGCGTATTTCAGTTTGCAGTCCTTATGCGCAACGTCGATCACATCATATACAATCTGGTTATGCAAGCCAAGAAGCATGTCCAGACTGCGAAGGCCAATATCCATATCAACGGTAACGGTGGGCAACTGCCGCTGTGCAAGGGCTACGGACAGCGCGGCCGCGACGGTGGACTTGCCGACCCCGCCTTTTCCCGAAGCAATCATCCAGGACTGGCTCATACGCGCTTCCTCCCATCGTGTGGATATTATTACAGAGATACCGGAGAATCAAGGCGCCAGCATATTTCCGCCGGGGAATATCCCGTTGTCTGTGCGCAGGGTTTTCTGATCCATATACCAACCCACAAATTCACGTGCGGCAAGGCTGGCCTCGCCGCCGCTGTGCCCGCTGGGGATAAACACGACCACGGCGATCTCGGGCTTGTCGAACGGTGCCAGCATAATAAACCATGCGTTGTTCTCCAGGTCAATGGTGGTAACTTCAGCCGTTCCTGTTTTTGCGCAGACGTCGTTGCGGTACTTCCATCCGCGGAAGTACTTGGCGGCGGTGCCGCTTTCCACGTCTACTACGCCTTTCATACCTTCCAGGATCAGCGGCAGGTACTGATCCGCACCCTCGAAGGTATTCATGATGGTCGGCGTTCGCTGGCTTAAGATATCGCCTTCCGGAGAGGTGATGCTGTCCACGATCATCAGGTTATATACGTTGCCGCCATTGCCCAGCGTGGCCGCGTACCGGGCCACGGCCGCGGGGGTGACGGTGGTGATGGACTGCCCGATGGCTACCTGAATGGTCTGCGCGCCGCCCCACTTGATATCGTTCAGGTAGTTATACAGGTCTCCGATGACCGCCTGTAAATATACCATCTCACGGGTCATATTCAATTCTTCCATCAGGATGGGGCGCATGCTGACAACCCAGTCCGTCTGTGCGGTGTTAACGGCCATATCCATCAGGCGTTTAATGCAGCGGTTCAGGTGCTCGTCGTCGTAGGTAATGTTACGGATGGCACCCTGATTTTTCAGGTGCTTCTTGATGGAGTTGAACACGATGATAGGTACGGCGGTATCCTGAGAGGCTTCGTCCATGGCTTTATCGGGGTCGTACAGACTGGTTTGGCAACCCACGATACTGCGCTGTTCGCCGGGCAGGTCCACCCCTGTTTTGCTGGTGAGGCCAAACTCGGACGCATACTGGTACAACCTTGTTTCACCCAGACGGGCTCCCAGCGTGTAGAAAAAGTAGTTGCAACTGTTGGAGAGGCCCTGTACGATGGTCTGATTCTGGTGTTTATACCGCTGTGATTCGCTGATCCAACAGCGCGGCGCGGTGGATAAATCGGAGGTATACAGTGTAAAATACCCCGCGTCACTGATGATTTCGTTGGGAAGCAGCTCGCCTTCCATCATGGAACCCAATGCGGAAACCATTTTGAAAATTGAGCCAGGGGTACCGCGTGCCTGAATGGTGTAGTTCATCAGCAGATTCCGGTCGTCGGTCAGAATTTCCTTGCTCTCGTCGCCGCCCGCCACCAACGCGTTCAGGTCGTAGGTGGGGTAGTTGGCCATCGCGAGCACGCGGCCCTGCATATCAATCACCATCATGGCGGCGCGATCTGCCAGCGACAGGGGATATTTGACCCAGTTACGGCTCTGGATGTCGGCTTTGTTGGCTTCCAGCCAGGTGTTGTTCATCAGTTTATCTTCCTGTGCCGTGCGGGTAGAAGCCACGTTCTTCGCCAGCGCGCGTTCCGCCTGTTGCTGGTAACTGGCGTAGATGGTCAGCTTAACGTTGCTGCCGTCCTGTGGTTCCACATAGTTCAGCTCGCGGGTGATTTTGCCGACGCTGTTGCGTTCAACGGTTTTATATCCCTGCCGCGCGTCGCTGTCTTCGGTCAGCCAATCTTCCATGGAGGCTTCAATGCCATCCAGACCGATATCGTCGCTGTATTTATATCCTTTCGGTTTCAGCTCTTCCCACTTGGATTGCGAGGGGATGGCGCCGATATAGCCGATTACCTGCGCGGCCAGTGTGCTGCGAGGATATACGCGCTTGGTGCCGACGGATACTTCCATACCGGGCAGGGTCATGGACCGGGTTTCGATTTCGATTACGGTTTCGTAGGGCACGTCTTTCGCGATGACAATCGGCTGGGAGTTAAACAGGTTCATCTGCATTTCGGAATAGACGGCCATGACCTGCAGCATCCGGGTTTCGCTCATGGAGGCGGGGATCTGATAACGAGCCTTCAGCGCGGCGATGGCCGCGTTGGCGTCCGGTATCTTTGTTGTGGAGAAATAGTTATTGTCCCGCCACTGGCTCTCGCGTGTCTGCAGAACCGCTTCGGTCACGCCCGAACCGAAGTTGAATTTCCACTGACCTGTCACAGGGTCCTTCTCGATGACAAACTTGACCGACAGTTGGCTGCCGTTGCTCTCGATGATATCGATTGCGTCCGATATGGACTGGGTGAGTGATTTATAGGTATCTTTTGAATTCTGCGACGCGTCCCGGTAGAAGGTGACGTTGTATATTTTCTCGCTCTTGGCAAGGATGACCGCGTCCGCGTCGGTGATCATACCGCGGCTGCCGCGCAGGGTGATTTTAGTGGTGCGGCGGTCTTCGGCACTCTTGGAATAATCGTCACCGGACTTCAGCTGAAGGTTAATCAGCCCCCAAACCAGATACAGGAACATCACGATAATGATCATCAGGAAAAAGGCATACCGGGCCTGAAGGTTATAACCCCTTCGATCCAGCCTGCGATTCGGGGAGGAGAGCATGGTTGCTCCTTTCCGCATTGCCATACACCGCGAAAAATGCGGGAGGAACGGCAACGCAAACCGGCGTTTTTACTCAGCGGGCTTTCTTCAGTTTATAAACGCCCAACCACCAGCGGATGGGAAACTGAAGAGCGCCCGCAAGCGCTGTGGTGTATACTACGGAGATTACAGCCCGCGACCAATGGCCGTTATCCAGTTGAATCCCGCTTAAATACACGTACATCAGGTTGACTGTTTCAAATACCGTGATGCTGACCAGCGCGCACAGCATGGTACGAAGGTGTGGGGG
>DAOPZG010000174.1:0-4664 GCA_035353235.1 Candidatus Limiplasma sp. | reverse complement strand
CGCAACCTCCGGAATTTCGACACGGGAGCCATTCAGTTGCGAGTAGCTGTCTGCCTGCACTTTCCCGCTTACATCCAGTACCATTAACCGGCCGCCCAGCTCCCCACCGGATGATGTCAATAAAAGTTGCAGCGGTTCCATTTGTGCGTTGATGAACAGCGGCGCCGCTTCCACAGCCAGCTTTTCCGCCTCCGCCTGATCCCGGGTACGACGATCCGCAAATAAATAATCGCCTACCAAGCCTATCAGCGATGTGGCTACCGCGTAGTAGCTCACCCCGACGACCAGCAGGAAGGCGAGAACGATTTTCCACCGTATGGAGGTAAACGGGTTGTTAATCCTTGTCCGTGAAATAATAGCCCACTCCCCACTTTGTGAAGATGAACTCAGGCTGAGCAGGGTTGCGCTCTATCTTTTCCCTTAAGCGGCGGATATGCACATCCACTGTTCGCGCGTCTCCGGTATAATCATATTTCCAAACGGTTTCCAGCATCGCTTCCCGGCTGAAAACCTTGCCTCGGTTGTTTACGAACATCTGCAGCAGATCGAACTCTTTGGCTGTCAGCCGGACATCCTTGCCGCCCAGATTGACCGCGCGGTTGACAGAGTTGATCTCCATATCATGTACGCGGATGACCTTTTTTGCTTCGTTGGGCTGTGAACCGTTTGCCCGGCGCATAATGGTTTTAATACGCGCCTTCACTTCCAGAATATTAAACGGCTTGGTCATATAATCATCGGCGCCATATTCCAGCCCGAGGATTTTATCGATGTGTTCCCCTTTGGCGGTCAGCATGATGATCGGCACGTTGCTGTGCTCGCGTATCCGCTGGCAAACGGTGATGCCATCCATTTTGGGCAGCATTACATCCAGCAATATAAAATCAAAATTGCCCGAGAAGAATTTGGCCAGCGCCTCTTCCCCGTCCGCCGCGGAGTCCGTCTCAAAGCCCTCCTGCTCCAGGGTATACTTTAAGCCCTTGATAATCAAGGGTTCGTCATCCACAAGCAGAATACGCTTCGCCATAGTCCCCATCCTTTCGTGCCGAACGAGAAGAAGTCGCAGCGGGCAATATCCGTTCAATCGCCGCGTTTATGAATATTGTAAAGCGAAACGGTATAAAAAGCAAGAGAATTGTTACGAAAATTTCTGAATTGTTGCGTATCACCGAAAAGCGAAAATGAGGTGAAGAATGTTGGTATCGCTTAATCTTACGAATGTATCCTTTCTCAGTGGAGAGTTTATGTGTCTATAAATATTTCGTTTTCTTAAATTTTAAACCCGAATGGGTATTACTGGTATCTTTCACCCCTGCGTTTTACCGGCGTATTCACTGATCGTTTTCGCAGATCAAAATCCCCCCGAAATCGGCGCAGGCCGGTTTCGGGGGGGATCGGATGCTGGTTTCACATATATTACTGAATCAGGCTCTTTCCCGTCATTTCAGAAGGGATGGCAACACCCATGCTTTGGAGCATCGTTGGCGCGATGTCGCAAAGTCGGCCGCCCATACGTAATGTATGCCCAATCATTTCCGGCCCAATCGCTATAAAGGGGACGGGATTGGTGGTATGCGCGGTAAACGGTTCCACTGTGACCGGGTCTACCATCTGGTCGGCATTGCCGTGATCAGCTGTAACGAAAGCACGTCCGCCGTTACGCAGAATCGCGCGTACAACTGCCCACACGCAATCATCCACCGCTTTCACGGCTTCTTCCGCCGCCTCCATGATGCCGGTATGCCCCACCATGTCGCAGTTGGCGAAGTTGAGAATCATCACGTCGTACTTTTTCGCGTTAATTTCCTCAATCGCCTTACCCGCCACTTCAAAGGCGCTCATTTCCGGGCTCATGTCGAAAGTGGCGACCTTGGACGAAGGCACCAGAATGCGATCCTCGCCCTCGTTGGGTTTCTCCACGCCGCCGTTAAAGAAGAAGGTGACATGCGCATACTTCTGGGTTTCAGCAATCCGTAACTGGGTTTTCCCAAGTGAGGAGAGATATTCTCCCAGTGTGTTGGCAAGCGTCGCGGGAGGGTTCACCACAGAAAGCCCGGTGAAGGTCTCGTCATACTGCGTCATGCTGACAAAATGAACATGGAAGTAACCATTCTTCCGCGCAAAGCCGTTAAAATCCGGTTGAATGAACGTGCGGGTCAGTTGGCGCGCGCGATCCGGGCGGAAGTTGAAGAAGATGACGCCGTCCTCCGGCGCGATCACCGCAGTCGGTTTCCCGTCGTGCAGAACCACGGTCGGCAGCACAAACTCATCGTTTCCCTTTTCGCCCAGCGCGTAGCTGTCGGTCATGGCCTGTTCGGCGCTCTGGGCCGTCTTACCTTCGCCAAGCACCATTGCGTCGTAAGCCTTCTGAACGCGATCCCAAAGGTTATCGCGATCCATGGCCCAGTAACGGCCCATTACCGTCGCGATTTTTCCAACGCCAATTTCCGTAAGCTTTGCTTCCAGTTGCCGGATGTACTCCAGACCGCTGGTGGGGGGCACGTCACGTCCGTCCATAAAGCAGTGAACAAACACATTCTGAACGCCGCGCTTTTTACACATCTCAAGCAATGCGTACAGGTGAGTGTTATGGCTGTGCACGCCGCCGTCGCTGAGAAGCCCCATCAGATGGATCGCCTTTCCGCTTTCCCGGGCCTGATCCATCACATCGCACAGCGGTTTCTTTTTAAAGAATTCGCCGTCCTGAATGTCCTTGGTGATCCGCGTCAGCTCCTGATATACAATCCGGCCCGCGCCGATGTTCAGGTGCCCGACTTCGCTGTTGCCCATCTGCCCGTCCGGCAGCCCCACGTCCATCCCGCTTGCGCCGATCTGCGTATGCGGATAAATCTTCATCAGTTCGTCCAGGTGAGGCGTGCCCGCCTGATAAATCGCGTTGCCCTCATGATTCGGGTTGATTCCAAATCCGTCCATAATCAGCAGCGCCGTCATGGTTTTTTCCATCAAAATACTCCTTGTGTGCAAACTGTCCCGTTTACTTGTTATACAGTACAACCGCGGCAAAATCCGGCTCTTTCAGGGATGCGCCGCCGATGAGGCCGCCGTCGATCTCCGACTGAGCCATCAGGCCCTTCACGTTGCCGGGGTTCATGCTGCCGCCGTACTGAATGCGAACCGCGTCGGCTGTATGCTGGCCATATACACGCGCGATCGCCTTGCGGATCACACCGATGGTTTCATTGGCCTGTTCGTCGGTTGCGGTCAGCCCCGTACCGATCGCCCAAACCGGTTCGTAAGCGATTACGACATTCGCGACCTGCTCCGCATTAAGCCCAGTCAGCGCCATGCGGGTCTGATACTCCACAATTGCGTCAGTATAGCCGCTTTCACGTTCTTCCTTTTTCTCACCGACGCAAATGATGGGGATCAGCTCGCCGGCAACCGCGGCTTTTACCCGCAGATTCACTGTCGCATCCGTCTCGCCAAAATACTGACGGCGTTCGCTGTGGCCGATTACCACATATTCCACACCGCAGGCCTTGAGCATATCCACGCTGAGTTCTCCGGTATACGCGCCGCTCTTGGCAAAATGCACGTTCTGGGCGCCAAGGTGAATGTTACTGCCCTTGGCCGCTTCCTTGACCGCGGCAAAGCACACAGAAGGCACGCAAACGGCCACGTCACAGTCGGCGTCCTTCAAGGCAGGCACCAGCGCACGAACCAGCGCAGCGGCTTCTTCCGGGGTCTTGTTCATCTTCCAGTTTCCTGCAATGATCGGTTTACGCATCGTAATTCCACTCCTTTTTTTGCGGACGTTACCGGTATATCCGTTTTCCCGCGCAGGCGAAACGGTTTCCGTGTCCGTTTCAAAGCATACATTGCGCAGACGGCGGAAAATCCGCCGTCTGCGCAATTTGTTTCACGATTATGGACTTATTTATCGTCCAGTGCGGCTACGCCGGGAAGCGTTTTTCCTTCCAGGTACTCCAGGCTCGCACCGCCGCCGGTCGATACATGGGTCATTTTATCGGCATAGCCCATCTGCTCTACAGCCGCCGCGCTGTCGCCGCCGCCGATGATGGTAACTCCCTTGCACTCGGCCATCGCTTTCGCGATCGCGCGGGTGCCTTCCGCGAAGTTTTCAAACTCGAAAACGCCCATCGGGCCATTCCAAACGACTGTGCCTGCGTTCACGATTTCGTTGGCGAAGATAACCTGGGTGTTGGGGCCGATGTCCATGCCCTCAAACCCGTCCGGAATCTCTTTGCTGTGCACAGTGATGCGCATGGCATCGTTGCTGAAACTGTCGCCCGCGATGTTATCAACAGGCAGAAGCAGCTTTACGCCCTTCGCTTTCGCCTTATCCATAATTTCTTTGGCCAGATCTACCTTGTCGGCTTCCAGCAGGCTCTTGCCGATGCGGCCGCCCAGTGCCTTCTGGAAGGTGTAGCTCATGCCGCCGCCGATGATCAGCGTATCCACTTTGTCCAGCAGGTTGGTGATCACGCCGATTTTATCGCTGACTTTCGCACCGCCCAGAATCGCCACGAAAGGACGGGCGGGGTCTTCCAGCGCCTTGCCCATGATGGACAGTTCCTTGCCGATCAGGTAACCGGCCACAGCGGGGTGCAGCAGGTGCGCCACGCCCTCGGTGGAGGCGTGCGCGCGGTGCGCGGTGCCGAAGGCATCGTTCACATACACTT
>DAOPZG010000173.1:0-4793 GCA_035353235.1 Candidatus Limiplasma sp. | reverse complement strand
AAAGTATAATTCACCGGATACACGATGGGCTCCGGGAAATCGCGCTGATCTCGTCCAACGAAGATATTCTGTTAACGATGTGTTGCGGGTTGTGCGAGTACCGTGAGAATCAGACAGTTGAGGACATGCTGCACGACGCGGACCGGGAAATGTATGTTCAGAAAAGAAACCGCCTGACAGAAAACCGGCGGGAGGGCGATGTATAATGGCAAACCGTAACCTCGTTTCCCTGCGGAATCGGGGGTTTTAATTCCGTCCTGCGGCGGAAAAGCAAATATGCCCATTACACCTGTAGATCGGATTTTTGCCCGGCAAGATAGTCTTCGTATTGTTTTGAGAAGTACGTAATTTTGCAGGATACCTTGTTAAGGTATCGATTCATTTCCGCGATGCGTGCCTCAACCTCGGCACGATGCTCCGTCAACATCTGGCAGCGTGCCTGCAACGTTTTGGGACCCTGCATGCTCAGCGTGACGAAATCCCGGATCTGTTTAATTGACATGCCGGTGTTTTTCAGGCAGCAGATCAGTCCCAGCCATTCCAGATCCTCGTCTGTATACCGGCGGATGCCGCCTTTACTGCGGTGTATGGGCGGTAAGAGCCCCTCTTTTTCATAATACCGCAGCACATTCGGAGACAGGCTGGAACGTTCTGCCGCGGCCTTTACCGTATATTCCATTCAAATTCCTCCTTAAAAATAAGTATAAACCCTTGACTTCGCGTTAACATGAAGGTTTATCATCAGCATAGACACAACGCAAATCCCTGTCAAGCCTGCCAAAGGAGGAATCACAATGATGAAATCGTTAACGGACAGCTATCGCCTTGCAAATGGTGTACAAATTCCCTGCATTGGTTTTGGAACATGGCAAACACCCAATGGCGATACGGCGGTATCGGCTGTTGCCACCGCGCTGGAATCAGGCTATCGACATATTGACACCGCACAGGGGTATGGAAACGAACAAAGCGTGGGGATCGCCGTCAGACAAAGCGGGATTGACCGCAAAGAGCTGTTTATCACCTCCAAACTGAACAACCCGGAGCATGGCTACGAAAAGACGCTTGCCGCATTTACGGCATCGCTGAAAAGACTGGACATGGATTATCTCGACCTGTTTTTAATCCATTGGCCTAATCCGATTGCGTTCCGGGACTGTTGGGAAGAAGCGAACGCGGGGACCTGGAAAGCGTTTGAAGAACTGTATCACGCAGGGAAAATCCGGGCGATTGGAGTCAGCAATTTTCGCCCGCACCATCTGGAAGCCCTGATGAAGACGGCCAGGATTTCCCCGATGGTGAACCAGATTCGCCTGTGCCCCGGCGAAACGCAGGATGAGACGGTCGAATACTGCCGCGCGCATAATATTCTGCTGGAAGCATACAGCCCGTTGGGCGTTGGGAGAATTTTCGATGTTCCGGAGATGAAAGCGCTTGCGGAAAAATATGACAAGTCCATCGCGCAGATCTGTATCCGGTGGAGCCTGCAAAGGGGCTACCTGCCCCTGCCCAAATCGGTGACCCCTTCGCGGATTCGGGAGAACACGGATGTTTTTGGCTTTGAACTGGAACCGGAAGACGTACAGCTGATCGCTGACTTGAAAGGCTGTGTGGGGTATGCGGCGGACCCGGATACCATTACCTGGTGAGAATGCCTTTGAGACGGTAAAAGGAGGAGCCGAACGATGAGAACCATTCAATTGGGACAATCTACCCTTCAGGTGCCCACAATCGCGGTTGGCTGTATGCGAATCAGAAGCCTTTCCCCTGTTGAAGCGGAACGTTTCGTAAGCGCTGCGCTGGAGGAAGGGGCAAACTATTTCGACCATGCTGATATTTACGGAGATGGTTCATGCGAAACGATCTTCGCGCAAGCGGTACATATGAGCGATACCGTGCGGGAAAAGTTGTTGATTCAATCAAAATGCGGCATCCGTCGCGGCATCGGGTTTGACTTTTCCAAAGAGCATATTCTGGAAGCGGTGGATGGAAGCCTGAAACGCTTAAAAACGGATTATCTGGACGCGCTTCTGTTGCATCGCCCGGACGCGCTGATGGAGCCGGAGGAAGTAGCCGACGCGTTTGATACTCTGCACAGCAGCGGAAAGGTGCGCTGGTTTGGTGTGTCCAACCAGAACCCGATGCAGATGCAACTGCTGCAAAAATACATGCGCCAGCCGATCGTTGCCGATCAGCTGCAGTTAAGCATTACCAACGCGACGATGATCACCAGCGGCCTGCATGTGAACATGCTGACTGAAGATGCATTGGGCCGCGACGGGAGCGTGCTGGATTTCTGCCGCCTGAACGACATCACAATCCAGCCCTGGTCGCCCTTCCAGTTTGGCTTTTTCGAAGGCGTATTTCTGGGAAGCGAGAAATATCCGGAACTTAACCGGAAAATCGACGAACTGGCGGCAAAATATGCGGTCAGCAATACGACCATCGCAATGGCCTGGCTGCTCCGGCATCCGGCGAAAATGCAACCGATCACGGGCACGATGAATATTCAACGGCTGAAAGACTGCGTGAAAGCAACGGAAATCCAGCTGACGCGACAGGAATGGTACGATATTTACAAAGCTGCTGGGAACACGCTTCCGTAAAGGGTTTGGGGATCACGGCAACGCATGGAAAAGAGCGGCGAAAATTCAGGTTTCGTCGCTCTTTTCTGTAACGGTCTTTTACAAGGGTAAAAAGCTGTATTGTGGATTTATTACTCGCTAAAAAGCGCGGTGGACAGGTAACGCTCGCCGGTATCCGGAAGCAGCACGACGATGGTCTTACCAGCATTTTCGGGGCGCTCCGCCAGTTTCCCCGCAGCCCACAGCGCCGCGCCGGAGGAGATGCCAACCAGTACGCCGTCAGTCTTGCCCACTTCACGGCCTGTCGCGAATGCGTCTTCATTTTCCACGGGGAGGATTTCATCGTATACTTTCGTGTTCAGAACATCCGGTACGAAACCCGCCCCGATCCCCTGAATTTTATGTGCGCCCGCGGTGCCGGTGGAAAGAACAGGCGAAGACGCGGGTTCGACTGCTACGATTTTTACGTTCGGATTTTTCGACTTCAGGTATTCCCCGACGCCGGTAATCGTGCCACCGGTACCGACTCCGGCCACGAAAATATCAACTTTTCCGTCAGTATCCTCCCAGATTTCCGGGCCTGTGGTAGCGCGGTGCGCGGCGGGATTGGCAGGATTTACGAATTGCCCGGGGATGAAGCCGTGCGGTATCTCTTCCGACAGTTCCTGTGCCCTTGCAATCGCGCCTTTCATTCCCTTTGCACCTTCGGTCAGCACAATCTCCGCGCCGTAGGCTTTCATCAGGTTACGGCGCTCGATGCTCATGGTTTCGGGCATGGTCACGATCATACGGTAACCGCGGGCCGCCGCGATGGACGCAAGGCCGATGCCGGTATTACCGCTGGTGGGTTCGATGATGACGGACTCCTTCGTGAGCACGCCACGCGCTTCGGCATCGTCGATCATGGCCTTGGCAATACGGTCTTTCACGCTTCCAGCGGGGTTGAAGTATTCCAGCTTTGCCAGCACTTTCGCGCCCAGTGCGTGTTTCTTCTCAAAGTTACGCAGTTCCAGTAAAGGCGTCTTGCCGATTAACTGGTCAATCGATGTATAGATTTTAGACATGATGAATCCTCCTTCACTTATGCCTTGATGGCCGCGAATCCCTGATCGAGATCCGCAAGAATATCTTCGATGTGCTCGGTGCCGATGGAAAGCCGCACTGTGTTGGGTTTGATACCCGCTTTTTGCAGCTCCTGTGCCGATAATTGGGAGTGGGTTGTGGATGCGGGATGGATCACAAGCGATTTTACGTCGGCCACGTTGGCCAGCAGGGAGAACAGCCGCAGCGATTCGGTAAACTTTCGCGCCTGCTCCTCGGTGCCCTTCAGCTCAAACGTAAATATTGATGCCGCTCCGTTGGGATAATAACGATCGTACAATTCTTTCGTTCTGCCCGTGGTGAGCGAGGGGTGGTTTACGCGTTCGACCCATGGGTGATAACGCAGATAATCCACAACCTTCAGCGCGTTTTTTACATGGCGTTCCACACGCAGGGAGAGTGTTTCCAACCCCTGCAGCAAAAGGAACGAGTTGAACGGGCTGATGGTGGCGCCGGTATCCCTCATCAGCGTTGTGCGCAGTTTGATGATATAAGCCAGGGTACCCGCAACCTGTGTGAACACTACCCCATGGTAGGAAGGGTTTGGCCGGCTGAGTCCGGGGAACTTGTCATTCTGCGCCCAGTTAAACCGACCGCTGTCCACGATCACGCCGCCCATTACCGTTCCGTGACCGCCGATAAACTTGGTGGCCGAGTGGATTACTATGTCCGCGCCATGTTCTATGGGGCGGAACAGATAAGGCATCGCGAACGTATTGTCGATCAGGACAGGAATACCGTTCTCGTGAGCAATGGTAGCGATGGTTTCCAGATCCAGCACGTCGGAGTTGGGGTTGCCGAGCGATTCCAGAAAGAGCGCCCTGGTGTTGGGACGGATTGCCCTGCGGAAGTTCTCGGGGTCGCTTCCATCCACAAACGTCGTTTCAATACCGGATTCGCCCAGCGTGTTGGCAAACAGGTTGTAGGTGCCTCCGTAAAGCGTTTCGGAGGACACGATATGATCGCCCGCGCGGGCAATGTTGCGAACTGCGTAATCGATTGCCGCCGCACCGGAAGAGGTGGCCAACGCCGCCGCGCCGCCTTCCAGAGCGGCAATGCGTTTTTCAAATACGTCCGAGGTGGGATTCATCAGGCGCGTATAGATAT
>DAOPZG010000172.1:0-4852 GCA_035353235.1 Candidatus Limiplasma sp. | reverse complement strand
ATCAGGGAATCGGCATGGGGCTGGCGACTACGTTTGTGCTGGTATTCAGCAATCTGGTTATCTCGCTACTGCGCAATATCATCCCCGAAAAAGTGCGCATCCCATCTTTCGTGGTTGTTATTGCAACGTTCGTTACCATTGTAGATCTGTTGATGAAGGCCTTCGTACCGGCACTGAGTCAGTCGCTGGGCTTGTATATTCTTCTGATTGTAGTTAACTGCATCATCTTTGCCCGGGCCGAGTCCTTCGCGTTTAAACAGCCGCCGCTGGCCTCTCTGGTAGACGGTTTCAGCATGGGGATCGGTTTCACGATTTCGATTACCCTGCTGTCCGCTGTGCGCGAGGTGCTCGGAAGCGGTACGTTCCTTGGCATGCAGGTGATGCCCGCCAGCTATCATCCCATGGCGATTATCATTCGCCCTCCGGGAGGATTTATCGTTTTAGGTCTCCTGATGCTGCTGGTAAACGCTGTGGTCAAGGCGATCCAGAAGCGTAAAGCAGCGAAAGCGAAGGAGGAAATCGCATGAGCAGCCTGTTGCTGATTATCGTGGGCGGCGTGCTGGTAAATAACTTCGTCATGTCGCAGTTCCTGGGCATTTGCGCGTTTCTGGGTGTATCGAAGAAGACGGAAACAGCGCTGGGCATGGGCATGGCGGTTACGTTCGTCATGGCGATCGCGTCTCTGTTTACGTACTTTATCCAGCGTTACCTGCTGATTCCTTTAAAACTGGAATACATGCAGACAATCGCGTTTATCCTGATTATCGCAGTGCTGGTGCAGTCCGTGGAGATTGTGCTGAAGAAAACCAGCCGTTCGCTTTATCAGGCGCTTGGAATTTACCTGCCGCTGATTACCACCAACTGCGCTGTACTGGGCGTTGCGATTAATAATACCACCGCCATCGAGGGTGGGTATAATCTGATCCAGTCTGTCGTGAACGGCACAGCGGGCGCGCTGGGTTTTACGCTGGCACTGGTAGCGTTCGCGGCAATCCGGGAACGGCTTGCGCTGGGAAACATGCCCAAGTGGATGGATGGTTTCCCCGGCGCGTTGATTGGCGCGGGGCTGATGTCCATTGCGTTTCAGGGCTTTTCCGGACTGATCCACTAAGGAGGGCGAAGGAATGACCGGTATTTTGATCGGAACGGGAGTTCTGGCTGCCGTTGCACTTGTTTTCAGTCTTTTACTGACCCTGGTGAATAAAGCGTTCGCTGTGCCTTCTGACCCAACGAGAGATCAGGTGCGCGATGCGTTGCCGGGCGCCAACTGCGGCGGGTGCGGTTATGCTGGTTGCGATGCACTGGCGGATGCGCTGGCTGCAGGGAAAGCGCCTGTCAACGCATGCCCTGTTGGCGGCGCTGCAGTAGCAAAAAAAGTGGCGTCCATTCTTGGCAAGGATGCCGGAGCCGAAGAAACACGGAAGATAGCGACGGTAGTTTGTCAGGGTACAGTCGATCGCTGTAAAACGAAGTTTACCTATTATGGAATCGAAGATTGCCTCGCCGCTACGCTAATCAACGATGGCAACCGCGCCTGCAAGTATGCCTGCCTGGGTTTAGGCACTTGTGTGCGTGCCTGTAAGTTCGACGCGATTCATATTGACGAGTATTCTCAGATCGCCCGGGTCGATGAGGATAAGTGTACGGGATGTGGCGCTTGCGTAACCGCCTGCCCGAAACAGGTGCTGGACCTGCAGCCCGTCACCCTGCCCGTACGGTTACTGTGCCGCGCCGCAGAAGAAGGTTATCTGGTCAGCGACAACTGCAAAATCGGCTGTGTCGGCTGTGAACTGTGCATGAAAGCCTGTAAGTTTGACGCGATCGTGATGGAAAACCACCTGCCCATCATCAACAAGGAAAAATGCGTTGGTTGTATGATGTGCGCCGAGGTTTGCCCGACGGGCGCCATGTGGGGAGACTTTGATAACCGACATATCGCTTTGATTGACCGTGATCTTTGCATAGGATGCGGAATTTGCAAAAAAACCTGCCAGTTTGAGGCCATTTCCGGCGAACGAAAGAGCGTGCATGAAATCAATGAAGCCTGCACCGGATGCGGACAATGCGTGCCGAAGTGCCCCAAGAAAGCGATTACTCTGCCGGTTCGTCTGCATGTGCGCGATGCCAACGCGAAGGTAGGCACTTCTGAAGGCGTGGCCGCGATCCCGGAAACGGAAACGACCAAATAACTCTGGAAAGGCGTGGTTTAATGAAGCTTGGCTTTATCGGCGCGGGCAACATGGGAACCGCCATCCTGAAAGGTGTTCTGGAAAGCGGCTTTCTAAAACCGGAAGAGATTGCGGTTTTTGATGTGAATCCGGAACAAAGTATCCGTTTTGCCGGTGGGAAACCGATCCGCATTGCCGAAACCGAAGAAGCGCTGGTAGAGGGGTGCGAACGGATTCTGCTAGCTGTAAAGCCCATATACATGAACGATGTCCTGCAAAAAGCACGTCCGCTCGCAAAGGGAAAGGAATTTATCTCTATTGCCGCAGGATGGACTTTCGCCATGCTGACCGGGGTGCTGGATGAGCAAAGCGGCGCGCAGGTGCTGCGCGTGATGCCCAACACGCCGGCAATGGTAGGCGAAGGGTTTACAGCCCTTTGCGAACAAACCACGTTATCGCATGAAAGTCTGGAATGGGCAAAAGCATTGTTCGCTACGCTGGGCGAGGTTGCGGTTCTGCCGGAAAGCCAGTTTGACGCGATCGTAGCGCTTACCGGCAGCAGCCCTGCCTATGTGTTTATGTTTATCGAAGCCATGGCTGACGCGGCAGTCAGGCTTGGTCTGCCGCGCGCTCTATCCTACCGCGCCGCGGCGCAGGCCGTGCTTGGATCCGCGCAAATGGTACTGACCACCGGCGAGCATCCGGGTAAATTGAAAGATATGGTTTGCTCCCCTGGGGGTACGACCATCGAGGCGGTAGCGTCGCTGGAACGTGACGGGTTCCGCAGTGCGGTGATTGAGGCCATGACTGCCTGCGCGGAGAAAAGCCGGATGATGAGCCTGCCTAAGACCAAGGAGCATCTATGACGCAGACGACGGCGGAAAAATCAGTACAGTTATATACAGACGGCGCATGCTCTGGCAACCCGGGCCCGGGGGGATGGGGCGCAATCCTGAGCTACAATGGGAAAACCAAGGAGCTGTCCGGGCATATGTCCGGAACAACGAACAACCGGATGGAACTTTTCGCCGTTATCAGCGGATTGGGCGCGTTGAAAGAACCCTGCAAAGTAGACGTGTTTTCCGATTCGTCTTATACGGTAAATGCGTTCAACGAGCACTGGATCGATAACTGGCAAAAAAACGGATGGCTCACCAGCGACAAGAAACCGGTAGAGAACAGCGACCTGTGGAAGCTGCTGCTGCAGATTATCCGCGTAAAAAAGCATCAGGTTACGTTTCATAAGGTAAAGGGACACGCCGATGATCCACGTAATAATCGTTGCGACGAGCTGGCGCGGGCTGCCATTCAGGAATACCGGCGGATGAACGGCGAATCCACTGAAGAAGAAAAGAAGGATGCGCCTGTACAGCCATCAATTAAATAAAGTAATCGGACGGCGGTGCGAAAGCATACGCCGTCTGCCATATCAGGCCCAAAGGCAGTGGACATTTTAAAAAGGTTATGTTACAATCCTAATAATTACAAAAGTATTAAGTCTATCAGGAGGCAAGCTATGCGCGGGAAGGCCGGGAAGGTTCTGTACAAAGCGGGGGCCTTTTTCACGGCCCTCTGCCTTGCTTTCTTGCTTCCCTATAGCGCAAGGGCAACATCAGTTAGCGACGTAACGGTAAAAGCTGCGCCGCTGATCAAAGCATCCTCAGCGCTGGACGGAATGGTGCGCGTTTACCTTTCATCGCTGGGAAGCCCTACGAGTTTAACCCTGACAATTGCCGGAAACTATACCCTCAGCAACGGCACATCCTTAACCAGTGGAGAAGCGCTGTATGTCGGTTTTAACAGTTCCACCGGCATCATTACGATGACACGTAACGGTTCCCAATCCAACATGGGGAACTATTTTGCGTTACGCAGACACAGTGCGACGGGGACGAACGGCATCACAATCGCGCAGGCGCGCAAACCATCCAACCCGTATCCCGGTGATTTATCTTTTCAGGCGGTGCGGCAAAGCAGTGGAAGTTATAAACTGTATACCGTTGCGCATATTTATATTGAGAATTATCTGCATGGCGTTCTCCCATATGAGATGGGCACCAGCGCTTCCGCTGAGGCACTGAAGGCGCAGGCAGTTGCCGCACGTACCTATACGGTGCGGATGATGCAAAGCCGCGCTTCCGGATATTACGATGTGGTGGATACGACAAGCGATCAGGTTTATAACGGCACACCCTCCAGCAACGCATCCTGCGTTTCGGCAGTGGACGCGACTAAAGGCATCGTCTTAAAATACGGAAGCGCTTATACGGCAACATATTATTCTGCGTCTAACGGCGGTCAGACCGAATCCATTGCGAACATCTGGGGCTCTTCCGGCTATCCTTATCTGGATGTTCACGACGATCCGTTTGACTATAACAATCCAGACAGCATTGTTAAAAAGACAACGGTATACGCAAACGGCTCCGGGAATAACGCTTCGCTGATGGCCCTGCTGAAAACGAAGGCAATTGCTGCATTGCAAAGTGCCGGTTATTCCGCAAACACTTCCAACACGGCGATCCAGACGATCAAGTCCGTCACTGCACATACGCCGATGTATGCTTCTCCAAGCCGACTGTACACAAAAATGGATTTCACCCTGTCCGTAACAACCGCCAATTCATCCGGCAGCACAGTAACCGCTTCCGCAACGGTCACTTTCGATATTTTCTCAGAACTGG
>DAOPZG010000171.1:0-5012 GCA_035353235.1 Candidatus Limiplasma sp. | reverse complement strand
TCCAGCCTCACACCCGCCTGTATTGCGATCCGCGAACAGGATGGGCAGCCGGTTCCGGTTTTTGAAACAACCAAACCCGGCTACTCTACGGTTTTTGTGGTAGAAACGATTCAAAGAGCGGCGTTGGAGATGGTGCGGGATTATTCGGAGCGTTTCGGAAACGGGCTGCCTTATTCGCCTCAGCAGGTTTCCATGCCATTCGAAAGCTTTTTACGCTGCGCCCTTCCGGCGGATCACCGCATGTTTGAAGAAAGCTATTTCGAGGACGATGTGTATGGCGGATGTTCCAAGATCGGCATCTATGCGCTTGCCCGCAGACAGGTGGACACTCTCGACCCGCCGGCGCCCAAAGCGCCGGTGATTCCTCCTCCGCCTGCGCCGCCCAGACATCCGCGGGTGCGCAAAGTTGCGGACAAAACGAAAATGCGGCTTAAGGACAAACCGGCTCTTTACAAAATGGTCCGTTTCGGGTATAAAGGAGTAAAGAAGATGTATCAATTCGTGAGGAAGGAAAAAGCTGGTTCATGAAGAAAGTCGGGTTGTTTTGGTACCCAACTGAAAGACTGCCCTATCTGGAGGCTGCCGAACGTTTTCGGCAGGTGGAGCAGAATACTGGCAACCTTCTTTATATTGAGGCGCTGAAAAATGTACTTCCCACGGTTCCGGTCGCATGTGATCCGCAGGATGCCACCGAAGCGGATCTGTCGGAATGCGATTCTTTTGTCACAGCTGGTTTGTCCTGGATTTGCGAAAATACGGAATATCCGATGATCCAGTCAATGCTGGATCGGATTGGGCATAAAAAACTGGTGCCGATCAGTATTGGTATTCAGGGATATGCCGGGCAAAAAACGGTTCGCCTCCATCCCAATACCGTGCGTCTTCTGATGGAAATTTCGGAACGTTGCGAAATGGGAATCCGGGGCGAGTATACCGCCGGTATTCTGGAAAGCAACGGAATTCGCAATATGCGTGTCATCGGATGCCCTTCGCTTTACTTTTCGTTGGACAGAGAGCATCGTATCGTACGGCAGGAGATCCGGACACTCGACCGTGTGGCGGCAAACTTCCGTACTTTTTACGACTTGCTGCCGGATGGGGAACGCCGTTTTCTACGGTACGCGGCGCAGCGGGATTGGGGATTTGCGGAACAGACGGCGTTGCCGCTGAAACCGGAGCACTTGAATGATCCGCCACTCTTTGAAATGCTGGACGGCTGGCTGCAGCGGCAGAGCCGGGTATTTTTCAGCGTTGCGCAATGGCGTGAATGGATGTCTGGGTATCAGTTCGCTATCGGTAGCCGGTTCCATGGAAACGTGATCGCGATGCTCAACCGGACACCTGCTCTTTTTATTGTACGGGACGAGCGCATGGCGGAAATGTGCCGCTTTTTTCACTTGCCAATGCTGCTGCCGCAGGAGTTTGATGATACGAAGGATCCGATGTATTATTACGAAAAGGCTGACTTTACAGAGTTTAATAAAATTTTCCCTTCTCTGGAGAAAAATTACCGGGGTTTTCTTGTTAAGAACGGTTTGCTGGAGCGCCAGCGGATAGGTTTCTTAAAATGGAGATAGCGTTGTAAAAAGCATAAATTGCATTGAACGCATAGAGCAGTCAGGCATAATATAGTAAAAGCTCAAACCTCAATAGGTTGAGCTTTTTATATAGCCCATTCAGTAAACCATGCTATCTGGGAAGCACAGAAGAGTGCGGGATCATGGAAAGCCTCTCCAATTGGGAACGCAAAAGCGCGCGGTTTTCCGCCTTGGTCCTGGTCGGATCGCTTTGCCGGATAAGATCGCATGGGCATTGCGCACATTTGCCGCAATGCATCAGATGGCGATCCTCTGCGCAACAGGTATAAATGGGACAAACATCATGCCCTGTATATTCTGTCCACCAGACCTTACCTCGGACGGAGGCGCAACCCGCACATTGCACGGGGTACCTTTCGCATGCGGTGCAGTCCGCACCACAGGGGCACAGGGTATCCGCGCGGGAAATGGAGAGGGTCATCGGCGTATAACGGAGCCCATTCGTTACCTGCTCCGGCATTGTCTCAACAAACCCAAGGCGCTGATAAACCGGAACGGCATATGGGGAAGCGTTGACGGTCATCCTGTCATACGGATTGAGCAGGCTTGCATAGGTGAAAAGCGACCGCCCGATTCCCTGCCTCTGGAAAGCCTCATCCACAAAGAACAGAGCGATGTGACCACCGTTGTTCCGTGTGGCCAGTACGCCGATAAGACGATCTGCTTCCCACGCGCCGAAGAACCGGAGCCGAGCGACAAAATCCGAATCATCCAGACTTTTTCGGAACTCCGCAACGCCTTCGGGCGAATAATCCGGAGCTTCAAAGGACAAGAATACCCGCCACGCCAGTTCAAGCGCCGTACCGGTTTCGGAAGGCTGTAATTCCCGGATCACCGCAACCATCCCCTTCGCTCAACCGTTGACAATGGAGATACGAAAGTGAACGGTTCGTGAGTTCGATACGTGAAATCAGTTCTCCTGTTGCATGAGGCCTGTCAGGAGAGCTGAATTTCCACAAAGGCCTGCATTTGAGCGGTGTTCTGATAATATTCGTCACCAACGCCACGATTGTGGCTGCCATGTGCCAGCACCTGAAGTAAAACCGGATTCTGTTCGCTGGCCTCAGCCTGCATACGGATGGCAAATTTCTTGCCATGATAGGGCGGCACATTGTTGTCCATTTCACCGGTCTGCACGTATAATGCCGGATAAACCTGCCCCTGTCGGATATTATGGTAAGGAGAGTAGGAATACATATAGCGGAACATGGCTTCGCTTTCCAGCGGATCGCCGTATTCGGTGATGTACATCATGCCGCGGTCATCGTTGCGGAAACGGAGCATATCGGTATGGGGGACGGATGCGACAACGATGCCGAACGCGTCCGGTGCCATGGTGGTAACGGCGGTCATCAGCAGGCCGCCATTGCTCAACCCGGTTGCGACGATTTTTGCGGGTTTGGTCCAACCAGACGCGACCAGATACCGCGCGGTATCGATAAAGTCCTGAAAGGCGTTCTTTTTACTGCCCTTCATGGCTGCTTCGTGCCAGCGTGTACCATATTCGTTTCCGCCGCGGATGATGCAATGCGCGTATATGCGGCCTTTCTGCACCCATTCCACTACGTCGTGACCGGTTACCAGGTCAACGGGCCATGGATTGGAGGAGACAGAATAACCGCCGTATCCGTACATCAGCACCGGAGTATTGCCGGTAGGAATCAGGTCCTTTTGCCGTACCAGATACACCAGTATTTTTTGTCCGTCTCTCGCGGGGAAAAAGCATTGATCCACTACAATACCGGACACATCCCGTTCCGGTCCCTGCGAAAAACGGGTCAGGGCGTGCGTGTACGCGTCGTACTCCAGCACACAGGAGTGTTGCGTAAAGCTTTCAAAGTTCAGAAACAGGTGCCCACTATCCGATATTTCCAGTCGCTCCTCGCCGGATGCGTATCCATAACGGTCGGGCAGAGGGATATCCTCCGGTGCGTCGCCGGTAAAACGGTTAAGTGTCAGCACGGAGCAGGCATTTTGACTGTGCAGAGTCAGCAGACCATCAGGAACCACACCGGCAGCGCTGAGAAGAGATTTTTTCTCCGCAAGCGTAATGGTGAAATCGTTTTGCAGGCTGTCCGGCACAGTAGCATTCGCGGTGCGGATGGATACCACGTGGGAAAGAGGCGCGTCGTGGTTGGTGACGAAATAATACCGACCTGCCTGCGACCCGATATACATATAAGAGCCCGTGCCGTTATTTAAACGGTTAACGGAGCCGGAAACTTCGTCCCAAAACAGAACCAACGTATCATCGTAGGTAAGCAGCACCTGGAAGAAACAGCCACCGTCAACCGGTGCGATCTGGATAAACACAGCGTTTTCCGGATAAGTATATAATGTTGTCAGTTTATTAGTCTGCCAGTCATAACGCCGCACGCGATTGATATTACGGCTGTTTGCCGCGTCCAATTCGGCGTCGGAGTATAACACGGCTTTCCCATCGAGGCTCCATGCAAAACCAAAGGTTCCGTCCAACTCCGCGAGCGTTTGATGCGTTTCAGCGTCCCATATGATTACGCAGCAACGGGGATGCCCGTGGATCACACCCAGCACCGCGTACAGACCGGCTTTGGCGGGGCAGGGCGTAACTGAAAACAGGTGCATGCGATTGTCAAGCATTGCCTCGGTCAGGAGAACGTCTGTTACGCGCATTTGTTCATCCAGCGCAACCACTTCGTGCAGGCCGCCCTGTACGCTGCGCATTCCGCAGCGTGCGCCGCAGGCTTCGCTGACGCTGGTAAGTTCACGGGTTTTTTGCGCATCTTTCCGGCGAAGCTCCTGTTCCAGCTGTTCTGCCGAGAAATCCGGATGCCCTGCAAACCAGCCTTTGGTGTAGGCGTTTTCAGCAGCGACGATGGAGAGCGTTTCGCAGGAGGTTTTATCCTCCAGATACTGGTAGGGGTCCGTTATATCCACATCGAAGTATCGGTTGATAACCGGTCTTTTGGGCACGTCGGGATAATTTCTCATTTGTTCACGCTCCGCAATTAAAAATCAAGAAGAACAGGGAGAAAACTCAAGCCTGCGACGAATCAGCCAAAGGGAAATGGCAGGCGCACAGGCGACCTTCAATCTCCCGAAGCGACGGTTCTTCGGCGGCACACCGGGGCTGCGCGAGAGGGCAGCGGGTGCGGAAACGACAGCCGCTGGGCGGGTTAATGGGGGAAGGAATTTCGCCGGTGAGCAGTTCTTTTTCTTCGTGCTCACCAATCGCTTCAAGAATCATCGGTAACGCAGCGATGACCCACCCGTTGCCTCTTCCCCAATAGATTTTCTTCCTCGGGTAGTGGGTGTGTTGTTTCACCCAGTAGGAGTGATACCATAAACCGTCTTTGGGATCTTGAAGGTATTTAGCTAAGATGCGGGGTTGCCTGGCGGCAATCTCCATCATCGTTTTGTCGTTATGGTCTCTCG
>DAOPZG010000170.1:0-5017 GCA_035353235.1 Candidatus Limiplasma sp. | reverse complement strand
AACGTGCGCCGGGCTCCTTTTTCACTTTATTTCTCCGGGTCGTGCGCCTGCCGGGTAAGCGGCAGCGGCGGCGGTGGGCACAGGGAAAGCGGCGGCATGGCTTCCCCGGAGGGCAACGGGTCGGTGGCCGGCATATAGGTAATAAAGTAGAGCGACCGGAGCGTATCGCCGGAAAGAAATTTAACCTTGATACGATACCGGCGCTGCACCCCGTCCTGGCTGATGCGGAGATAATCGCTTTCTACCGCGCCCTGGGTTTCAAAGGCTTTGGCGAACAACGTAAGCAACCGCTGATATTCCTGATTCGTGGTCAGTGCCTGTACGTTCTTTCCGCACCGGTAGATGTGTTCCGTGCGGTCTCCGGTCAGCACCAGATACTCTTCGTTAATGCGCAGAAGCTCGATGGTATCGCCACTTAACTCGCAAAGGCTGGCGGCGCAGGGAATGGTGGAGAGCATCAGACTAAAATCCCCGTCGATGCTCCACACCCGGCGTACCGCAGACTCCGGGAAGGATTCACGCAGGCCGTGCGGCGCGTGAGCGGCGGGGGTGGTGAGCAACGCTTCAAAATCCGGTACGCGCATGGGCTTGTAGTAGTAATAGCCCTGCGCGAACATACACCCGATGGAAGACAGGAAGCGCGACTGCGCCGCCGTTTCCACCCCTTCCACCACAATGGGCAGGGCCAGGTAACGGGCCATACGCACGATGCTGTTGAGGATGGTGCCGCCGCGCCCGTCCTGATCGTTCCCGTAAAGGAAACGCATGTCCAGCTTGAGCATATCCACAGAAATTTCTTTAAGCATGTTCAGGCTGGAGTAGGCGCTGCCGAAGTCGTCCATTTCCACGGTGAACCCTTCGCGGCGCAGCTCCGCGATCAACTCGGACAGCTGCTTGGGGTTTTCCGTATAGGCGCTTTCGGTAATTTCCAGCTCGATATAACGCCGGGGAACCCGGTAGCGTTCGGCGAGCTGGCAAAGTGTGCCGACCAGCGCGGGGTTGTAGATATTCACGCGGGATACGTTCATGCTGACCGGCAGGGGCGGCTTGCCCGCGTTCTGGTCCATCCACCTGCGCATCAGCGCGCAAACCTGCTCCCACACGTAGGCGTCCATCTTCATGATGAAGCCGTTCTTTTCAAAGATCGGCACGAACTTGCCGGGCATCAACAGCCCGCGGGTGGGATGGTTCCAGCGCACCAGCGCTTCCGCGCCCACGATTTCCCCGGTGTTGATGATGCACTTGGGCTGCAGGTAGATCTCAAACTGTTTCTGCTGCAGCGCGTCGTTCATGTCGTTGATAATCTGCTGCTCGTCCAGCAGGGACTTGCGCAGCTGATCGTCATAATAGGCGTACCGGTTCACGTAATTACCTTTCACCGTACGTTTGGCCATTTCCGCGCGGTCGTGCATAATGCTGACCGGCAGGGTGCGGTCATCGATGATATACAGGCCGTAAACCAGCAGAATTTCAAACGGAAGATCGTAATCCTTCATGTTCCGGTCGTTATCTGCCAGATGTTTTTTCAGCAACTCGGGGTCGTACGGCAGGCAAAGGGCGAAGTTATCCGCATCGATCCGGGCGTACGTGCCTACGCCTGCGTACAGGTTTTGCATGCGCTGGGCGATAAAGCGCAACAGCCGGTCGCCTTCCGTATGCCCGAAGATGTCGTTGATCAGGCGGAATTTTTCGATGTCGAAAGTGATCATCACAAAGGCTGCGTCAGGCGATTTGTCCAGCATCAGGCGGGTCTTGCGGTAGAACGCGGCTTTGTTGCAGATGTTTGTCAGCGGGTCGTGCTCGGCGATATAGCGCAGCTCGTTCTGGTGGCGCTGCTCGTCGTTTTTCTGCATGATCAGATAGCGGTTCTGTGCCCGCAGCGATTCGGTTTCGCGTTTGTGGATCGCATTTTTTACCCGCAGGCGCACCAGACGCGGATTAAACGGTTTGTACACCAGATCCGTCGCGCCCATTTCGACAGCCCGCATTCCCAGCTCGCCTTCCCCGGCGGTGCTGGTGACGATGATGGGGATGGAAAAGGGGTCGATTTTTTTCTGGATCTGGTCAAACAACTCCAGACCGTCGGTTCCGTTCAGGCACAAATCCAGCAGGATGGCGGAGATGGATGCTTTTTCCCGGGACAGGTGATCCATGCATTCCCCGGCGGTAGCGGCGGACAACAGCCGGTAATCCCGCTGAAAAATCCCCTCCAGAAGCGTTTTCGTCTCCTCTTCGTCGTTTACGATCAACAGCGTCCGCTCGGGGTCGCCGTGGCTGTGCACAGAGCCGGACAGAAGAGTACCCGTGTCGTACAGGTCCGGTTCGTCGCCCGCCTGCTCCTGCGGTTTCATCAGCCCATTGTGGAAAAAATGTAGCGGCTGTTTCCGCTCCGTTTGGCGTAGTACAGCGCCATTGCGGATTTTTCGAATAATTCCTGGAAACTAGAACCGTCCCGCGGATAAAGCGCGATCCCCATGCTGACGGTAATCTCCAGACCGTTGCCGAATTGCCTGCGCAGCCCCTGGCAAAGGAAAGCCGCACGCTTCTCCAGATAGCGCGCGTCATCCCGGGTATTGCTCAGGCAGAAAAGGAACTGGTCCCCATCCACGCGCCCGACGATGTCGCCGCTGCGGGTCATGGTTTTCAGGCTGGCAGCCAATTCGGTTAATACCCGGTCGCCGAAGATATGGCCGTAAGCGTCGTTCACCCGGCGCATCCCATCCACGTCCAGACAAACCAGCGCGTGAACGTCGTTGATCTCGCTGTGCTCCAGCAGGAAGGCAAACTGTTTTTCAAAGGCGGCGCGGCTGGAAAGCCCCGTCAGCGTGTCATGTTCGCCATTGCCGTCGGGCGCCTCCCGTTTCCGGCGGGCGTCATCTTCGTCGGATAAAAGCAGAAAAGCCATAATATCGCGGGTCACGGGGTTATCGCTCAGTTGCAGGTTGGCCAGGGTCCAAAGGGGGTGGCCGTCTGCGCCCAAACGACGAAATTCCAGCCGGTCGAGGCGGATTCCGCTCTCGTACAGGTCCAGCAACCTTTCCCGCTCCAGAAAGGCGCGGAAGCGGTGCCCGTCTTCCGGGAAGATGTTATGGTCGGCCACCTCATTCACCGCCAGATCCAACGAGCGCTGGGCCTGCTGGGAGATCGGCGGTAGCATTTCGCCGGACATCTCGATAAAGGCGTTCCGGGTCAGGTTATATTCGTAATAATTCATATCGGCGGGCGGAAACGCCGTATAAGCCTGTTTCCACTTGCGCTTTACCAGCTCGCTCTGGCGCTGCTCCGTGATATCGCTTAAGGCGATCACTGCCTGCAGGGGTTGCCCCTCGCTGGTGTAGATCAGGGTATATTCCACGTGATACCACGGGTAGTCGCCTTTGGCCCCGCGCAGACAAACTGCGGTGGAACCGTAAGGTCTGCCGGCGCGAATATCGCTGAAAAGCGAACGAAAATCTTCCACGCTGCCATCCGCCACATAACCATCCGCAAGGATGGACTCGGGAAAATCGGCAATGTTCTGCGCGTCGCCAAAAAGGGCGAATTCTGTTTCGCCCTTTTGCAGGGTCCGGCTGGCTACGTCGTAACGTAACAGCTGTTTGGGGCTCTGCCGAACGACGATGCTGTATTCCTCTTCCTGTACGCGAAGCTGTTCCATGCGTTTGGCCTGAACGACGCTGTCCACGTTGGCGCGAAAAACGCTTACGCACAGTCCGAACACAAGCACAAGCACCCCATAGCGGAAAACCGAGGTATTGTCTTCCACCGGGTACAGGTAGAAAAGCGCGACCGTGATCAGCCCCGAAACGGCAGCCACGCCGACGCCCAGCGACAGTTCGCTGTCCAAAGCGGAGAGGTAATGGCGGCGGATCATGGCAACCAACAGCGTTATACAGGCAAGCGCAAGCAGAACGTGCGAAGCCGTCAGCCCCACCCAGAGAACATAGCGGCCGGTAATCAGCAGCCCAAGCTGTGCCAGCACATCGGCAAACAGCAATACGCAAAAGAAGCGCGTAATGGGTTTAAGCGACGGGCGGGCAAAACCGACATAGTGTAAAAAGGGAATGGGCATCAGCAGATAACTGAAGAGGTTGACCAGAAAAAACGCCTGACTGCCCTGATAACTCACCCCGGAAATATCCGTATCTGTATAAAACCAGACGCTGGCAAAAAATAGAAACACAATCAGAGCGTAATATCCCGGAGTGACTTTCCTGTCGCGACGGCGCACAACCAGCAGGGCGAAGGCGAACAGGCAAAGCGCAAAAAAAACGATCAGAAGACTGATGATCAGCGTAGGAAGGCAACGATACAGAAGCGCCAGCCGGATGCTTTCCGTGGAACCCATCCGCACATCGTACAATTCGATAAAGAGCTTGCTCCCCGTGCCACTGAAACGCAGGCGGATTGTTTTGCCTGCCATGTCGGGAGCGAGCGGCACAACGGACCACGGCTGATCGCAGGTGATGCGGTTGCCGGGCACGGAGACGATGCCCCGCACGGGGATCGCCTGACCGCCAACCTCGGCGGAAACCTGCTGGTAGCCGGTTTTCAGATACAGCATCGTCCCCGCGGGTAACGCGGAGGGAAGGGCATTTACCACGGTGTTTTCGCCGGGGGACAGTCGGACAGGCAGGGCAAGAGGGTGCAGCGAACCGTCGGCCTCTTCGGCCTGCCAGCCCGCGGACCAGATGAGCGGATCGTTTGTGGCGGCCGATATGTGAACGGGGGATTGATCCGAAACGGCCAGCCAGGCGACAGTTACCATTACCATTGTAAGGAGGAGTGGCAGGGACCATTTTTTGAAATTCATATTTTGCCTCGCACCGATAGCCCCAGATGCCGATGATCCCTTTGTGAAGACACTGGGGTTACTGAAATCAATCCGGAATGGTACGGACTTTTCATTATTATACAGAAGGAACAAATTGATTGCAAGCAAAACGGGGAGATCGAAACAGGAAACTGTGAATTGCAAGTTGAATTGCCGCCCCCCCTGCCGCGTCAGGCAACCTTAAGG
>DAOPZG010000169.1:0-5050 GCA_035353235.1 Candidatus Limiplasma sp. | reverse complement strand
ATGGCGGCCAACTCGTCGGCGGTGCCGGATGAGAATGGCAAGTTCAGCGACTGGCTGGAACTGTATAACGGCACGGGACACGACCTGAACCTGGAAGGCGTGATGCTGACCAACCGCACCGACCGGATCACGTTTCCGTTCCCGTCTTATGTGCTCAAAGCAGGCGGCTATGTGCTGGTGTTCGCGGATAAGTCCTATCAGCTGGACCCCGCCAAGCCCTTCCACGGCAAGTTCAAAATTTCTTCCGCGGGTGATCACCTCTATCTGTACGATCCGAATATGTACCTGATCGACGAAGTGGATACCCCCACCATGACGGCCGACCAGAGCTTTATTCTGACCGGCAAGGATGCGGACGGAAACAAGCAGTATGAACTGACGGATTATTACAGCCCCGGCTTTGAAAACACGCAGGACGGCTTTACCCAGTACCGTTCGCAGAACGCGACGCTGACCGGCGCGCTGATCATCAACGAGCTTTGTCCTGATCCCAAAGTGGGCATCCCCGACGAGGACAACGAGATCGTCGATTGGCTGGAACTGCGCAATACGACCGATCAGCCGATTTCCCTGAAGGGGTATTATCTAAGCGACCGGGAAAACAAACCCATGAAATGGCGTTTCCCCGATTCCGCGGTGATCTCGGCCAACGGGTATTATCTGGTCTATTGCAGCGGTAAAGATAAGCTGCAGGCAAACGGCATTCCGCATACCAACTTCTCCATCAGCGCCGAAATGGAAACACTGGTGTTAAGCGACGCAAACGGCCGGCTGGTGGACCGCGTATCCATCGAAAATGTTCCGGCGGATTACTCCGTAGGCCGCGACGCCGATGGCAACTGGACCTTCTATGCGCAGGCAACCCCCGGCATGCCCAACGATGCGAACGGACAAAGCAAGGCCGATCAGCTGATCCGCGCTTTCAACCCGACGGGCGTCTATATCAGCGAAGTGATGGCTTCCAACGATACCGTCGCGCTGGGCACAACGGGAGCGACCTGCGATTATCTGGAGCTGTACAACTCCGGCAATCAAACGGTCGACCTCAGCTCCTACGGCTTGAGCAACAACCTGAAACGCCCGCGCAAATGGCAGTTCCCGCAGGGGACTGCCATTGCGCCGGGCGAATACAAAGTGGTTTATCTGGATGGCGATACCTCCGTAAGCACCGCTTACGAACCCCACACCAGTTTTAAGCTTTCCCGCGCGGGCGGGGACACCGTTTCTTTGTGCGACCCTTCCGGCCGGGTACTGGATCGTATCCCGTTATCTCTGATTCCGACCGATCACAGCTTCGGTCGGTCCATCGGCTATGCCGGTTTTTATTATTACAATCAACCCACACCCGGAGCAGCAAACGGGCAGGGATACTATGGCTATGCAAGCAATCCGTCGTTCTCACAGCGCGGCGGCGAATATAAGGGCTCCGTACAGCTTACCATCACGATTCCTCAGCATATGAACGTATATTACACGCTGGATGGCTCCATCCCCACGGAAAACGCTACGCTGTACAACGCGGGGGATGTGCTGAATTTTACCGGCGTTACCGTGCTGCGCGCGCGCGCGTTTGACCCCAGCGGAATGCTGCAGCCCAGCGAAGTGATTACCCAGACCTATCTGCTCAACCTCTATCACTCATGCCCGATTGTAAGCGTTGTAGCCGATCCGGACGCCCTGTGGAACGCGGAGAACGGCATGCTGACCGTAGGGGATAACGTGGACAAGAGCAACGGCATTCCGTTTAAGAACACAATCTACCGTGAATTCGGCAAGGTCCCGCGCGAAGGATACGTGGAAATGTACTTAAAAGACGGCACGCAGCTGCTCAATCAGGGGATGCAGTTCTCCTTGCAGGGGCAATACAGCCTGGATATGCCGCAGAAGTCCTTTAAAGTGAAAGCCAAGGCGAAATACGGCGCAAAATACTTCGTCGCCTCCCTGTTTAACGATCGTCCGTTCACAGAATACAAAGGTTTCGTGCTGCGTAACAGCGGCAACGACTGTGTTTGGACGCGCATGAACGATGGTTTCCAAAGCCGACTGATCGATGCGTTCAACGCATCAGCGGAAACACCATCCACGGTGATCCATCAGGCGTGGAACCCCGTAGCGGTCTATTTGAACGGTCAATACTGGGGCCATTATAATATGCGCGAACGCGCAGACCGTTATTTTATCGCCCAGCATGAAGGATTACCGTTGGATCAGGCTGATGATATGGACGTGCTTGAAGCGAATTACAAAGCGGTATTCGGCTCCAACAAGGCTTATAAAGCGATGATCGATAAAGTTAAAAAGAGCTCGCCTGGCACGAACCCGGACGATCTGAAGTACATAGAAGACAATATCGATGTCGATAATTATTTTGATTACATGGCGTTTGAAATATTTTTCGGCAACTCCGATACCGGTAACATCCGTTATTACAGGCTGAAAACGCCCGGCAGTAAATGGCGCTGGCTGTTCTACGACGCGGATTACGGCCTGTTCCGCAGCGGATTTGACAGCGTAACCTCTTACCTGAAGCCGGAAGGCACCGGGCAACAGAAGATCAATAATACGCTATTGTTAAAGTTACTTGAAAACGAGGAAATGAAAGACAAGTTCCTCAAACGGCTTGGGGAAATCTACCAATTCTTTACCACGGATAAAATGCTGGAAGTATTCAACGGGATGGCGGCTCAGCTGGAACCGGAAATGCCCATGCATTTCAACCGTTGGGCGGAAGAAAACGATAAAGCGATCAACGTTGATTCTCCGACAACGCCGGAAGGCGCACTGCGTTACTGGAATACCCGACTGGACTACACGCGCAATGTTCTGCGGAAGCGCCCGACGTATTTTTACGAAATGGTGCAGGAGCGCTTGGGACTGTCGGACGAACAGATGATTTCTTACTTTGGGGAGAAACCGGCGCTGCCCAGCGACGCGATTTACACCGAAGGGAAGAAATGGGGCTAATGCTTCCCAAACGATTGTTGGAAAGCCTGAAAGGGCTTGCGCGGGCGTGCCTGAGATCAACCATGGCTTGACAACGAACGCCCGCCCATATAAGATGATTCCAATTGCAGCAAGGAGGAAATCCCTATGATTTTCGCGGCGCTTCTCCAATCCACAAGCGTGTCCGGCCTCGTAGCCGCTTCCGGTCTGGCAGCCGAGTTCAAATCAATCGTTCCCAGCGACCTGTTTATTTCGTTGGGTCTTGGCTTCGTCGTGGGAGCCATCATCGCTTTCGTCTATAAAAAAACCTACCGTGGCGTACTGTACAGTCCTTCGTTTGCCATCACGTTGATTATGCTTACGCTGATCACAACGCCGGTGGTTATGTGCATTAAAAGCGATATTGCGTTATCGATGGGTATGGTCGGCGCCCTGTCCATCGTACGTTTCCGTACCGCAGTTAAAGACCCCATGGATACCGCCTATATGTTCTGGGCGCTTACGATGGGCATTCTGCTGGGCGCGGGGCTGCATCTGGTAGCGCTGATTGTGGTTCTTTGCATTTCAGTGCTCATGTTTGTGCTGACGTTTGCGAAGTTCAGCAACCCCAATGCTTATCTGCTGGTCGTACATTACGATGAATTTTGTGAACAGTCGATTACGGCCGAGCTGCGTCGCTCGGTGAAAAACTATAAACTTCGCAGTAAATCCCTGACGCGTGCGGGGGCGGAGATGACCTATGAGGTACGGCTAAACGAGCGGCACGAGATTGTAACCCGCATGCTGGATATTGAGGGTGTTCACGACGCAACGCTGGTTGCCTGCCAGAGCGAAGTTGGCGCGTAAAGACACATAAAGTATGGGGGGATCGGAGACAGTTCGCAATCCGGTCCTCGCGGGTTTGATTTGCAATCAGGTTACAAACCATAGGAATGATTCGATAAGGAGGCGCTGCCGAATGCCTGTTGCCGTACCGCTTCGGCATGAGCTGAAGTTCTATATTTCTCAATCGGAGTACTATTTGCTTTCCCATGCACTGGATCGGGTACTGGATCGCGACCCCAACGGCAGTGAGGAAACAAACGAGTACCACATACGATCTCTCTATTTTGATACATTCAATAATTCGGCTTTGCTGGATAAATTGAACGGCGTGAGAGACCGTGATAAATACCGTATCCGGATTTATAACCTGTCGGATCGCCTGATCCGCATGGAATGTAAAACCAAAGTGGGCAGTTTAATCTCCAAACGGTCAATCGCAATTCCGAGGTTGTTGACGGAACAGCTTATCGCTGGCGATCCAACAGGACTGGAGCGCACACGAAGCGGCCTTCTACAGGATGTTTTCAGAGAAATGACTCTGCATTTGTTGCATCCGGTTGTGATTGTGGACTATGTGCGGGAAGCTTACCTTCACCCGGCGGAAGAAGTGCGGATCACTTTTGACAAGCAGCTTCATACAGGACTCAATTCCGTAGACCTTTTCGAGCCGGAATTACCGACGATCTCCCCGTTTGATCATGGCGAAATTATCCTCGAAGTCAAGTATAATCAATCCCTGCCGCCATATATCCGGGATTTGCTCTGCACATATGTACATAACGCTCAAAACAGCGCCATATCTAAGTACTGCATCTGCCGACGCTTTGAGAATTTTGATTGAGGCAGCTTCGAAGGGAAAAACCCGGCGAGGAGAATACACATGAAACGCTTTCTTGGTTCGTTTCTGATCATATTGATGCTTTTCGGCACTGCCGTCGCAACCGCCGAGGAGCAGGCGAGGAACGACTTTATTGATCGTATCGTTTCTACGGCGAAGGATGTTTTTACGAAGGCGGACGGAAAACTGCAGCGCGCGCAGTACGCTGGAGATATCTACGTATGTAAAAATTTCACGGTTTATCTTTTTCGTCAAAACAGGGATGATTTTCGATTGGCAGCCTATCCGGAGGTTCCGCTTGTGATACCGGACAATTTGCCAAAAGATGAATGTGCGCCATATAATTACGGTATCGAATGGAAAAGCGTAACCGCCTCAGAGGGGAATCCTTTCGAGGCGGCGGCAACTTTCCGGTACGATACTTCGCTGAGCGAGGAAGAGAAC